>CACXFJ010000047.1 GCA_902766965.1 uncultured Eubacteriales bacterium
AAGACAAGACCTTTTCCGCTTTCTCGGAATAAGCGACCCCTTTCGCCCCGTAAACTCTCTTCGCCACCGCTTCGATTTTTTCCTTCACGGTGATTTCGTCGGAGTAAGTAAGAGTAAGGTCGGTCTTTTTTAACGAACCGAGTACGGCTTCCGCGAGAGATAAGTTACCCTTGCCGCCTTTAAGAAATCCTTCGCTTACGGCAAAGGCTACGTTTTCTTTTTCGCAAAGGTCTTTCACTAACGCGATTTCCTCGTCCGTATCGGTCGGGAAACGATTTAAGGCTACGACTACGTTTTGGTTAAAAACGGTTTTTAGGTTGCTTATATGTCGCTTTACGTTACCGAAACCTTTAATTATCGCGTCGTTATTCGGAGAGGCGATTTTGTCGGACGGAACGTAAGCGTTGTGTTTTATACTCCGTAAAGTTATTACGAGGACGGTGGCTTCGGGGCTTAATTTTGCCTTTCTGCACTTAATATCGAAGAACTTTTCCGCTCCGAGTTCGGCGCCGAAACCGGCTTCGGTGACGACGTAATCGGCTGTTGACATAGCGACGGAGGTTGCCGTAACCGTGTTGCAGCCGTGGGCGATGTTCGCGAACGGTCCGCCGTGGACTATCGCGGGAGTACCTTCGAGGGTTTGGACGAGATTAGGATAAATTGCGTCTTTAAGTAGTATGGTCATACTTTCTTCCGCGCCTAAATCCTTTGCGAAAAGCTCCTTTCCCGACTTGTCGTAACCTATAAGGATATTGCCTAAACGGCGTTTAAGGTCTTTTAAGTCGGCGGCAAGACAAAGGATAGCCATTACTTCGCTCGCGGCTGTTATGGTAAAACCGTCTTCTCTCGGCACGCCGTTTTTTTCTCCCCCGAGACCTACTTCCACGTTTCTTAACGCTCTGTCGTTAAGGTCGATGCAACGTTTCCAAACCACCTTGTCTATATCGAGTTCGTTCCCTTGCGCGATATGGTTATCGATAAGGGCGGACAAAAGGTCGTTGGCGTAAGTTATCGCGTGGAAATCGCCGTTAAAATGAAGATTTATATCTTCCATCGGAGCTATCTGAGCATAACCGCCTCCGCAGGCGCCCCCCTTAATACCGAACACCGGACCTAAAGAGGGTTCGCGTAAAGCGAGACAGGTCTTTTTGCCGAGAAGACTCAACGCGTCGGCAAGTCCTATACTTACCGTCGTTTTTCCTTCGCCGAAAGGCGTAGGGTTCATCGCCGTCACGAGAATAAGGTGCGACGAGCGTTTTTCGGGAACGATTTTAATTTTCGCCTTGTACTTTCCGTAACAATCGTAGTCGTCCTCGGGAAGTCCGAGTTTTTCGGCGATTTTCCTTATCGGCAGGAGTTTTGTTTCGCGAGCAATTTCTATATCCGTTTTCATAATTCTTCCTTGTGAAAAAGTTGATAGGTATATTATATAAGTAAATTGCGTGAAAATCAACCGCAGAACCGTTTTCTAAACGTTGAAAAGCATATATAAAAGGTTAAGAGCCGAACACACGACGTAAGCGAAAAATATCTGTCGAAGAAAGACTATCGCGAATTTTTTCGTTCCGAGTTCGGTTTTTAATGCGGAAAGCGCAGTCGCGCAAGGGGGCGAAAGGAACAAAAACAGGGCGTAATTAAAGGAAGAAAAGGGAGTAAAAGCCGTCGCTATATTGCCGTTGCAGACTACGTTAAGTATTCCTACGACGGTTTCTTTGCCCGCAAAACCGGCAAAAAACGACGCAATAATCCGCCAGTCGGCAAGTCCCAACGGCAGAAAAAGGAATTTGAGTTTGTTGCACGTTACCGCAAGAATACTGTTTTCAGCGACGCAGGAGCGGAAAGAAAAATCGAAGTTTATCGTAAGCCAAACGATTACGGAGGACAAAAACACGACGGTACAGACCTTAAAGAGGAAAGAACGCGATTTTTCGTACACCGAACCGAAAATTTCCTCAAAATCCGGTTTTTGCAGAGGGGGAATTTCAAGAAGAAAAACGTCGGTTTTCGGCGAAGAGTCCTTTTTGCAGAAGAAAAGGGCAATGAATATCCCCGCAAGGTAAAACAGCGGAGAGAGAAGGTAGCCTTTTTCGGAAAACAGCGAAAGAAGGCAGCTTAACACGGGCAATTTTGCGCTGCAAGGGATAAAATGCAGGTTTTTGAGGCATCGCGACCGTTCGTTGTCGTCGGTCAAAGCTCTCGCCGAAGCGGCGGCGGGCGCGGTGCAACCGCATGCTAAGGTAAAGGTAATCGCGCTTCTTCCGGTAAGTCCCGCCGAAGAAAGAAAACTGTCGAAAGATACGGCGGCGCGGGATAAATATCCGCAGTTTTCGAGCAAGGACAGGAAGAAAAAAAGGCTTAAAATCATAGGAAGAAAGGACATAACCCCGGCTATTCCTTTCAATATTCCGTCGGCGATAAGCGACAGTAAAAAGGGCGCGATCACCCCGTCGAAACGGGCGGTAAACTTATCGGAAAGGAGAGAGAAAAGAGAGCTTATTTTACCGCCTGCCACGTTGCCGAACAGTCCTGCGGACAGGAGAAGAACTCCGCTCATTACGAGGAAGAACAAAGGCGCGGAGAGATAGTCGTTAAGGAGTACCGAGTCGGTTTTGTCGGAGATTACGGACTGTTTCCCCCGTAAAATCACTTCCTTTTCAATCTCGTCGAATCGTTCGTATTTTTTCGCGGCAGAACCCGAAAACCTACGATACGTTTTTACGTCTGAAAGGAGAAAAACCGACGAAAAATCCTTTTCGTTTTTTCGCAGTTTTTTTACGGGACAGCCTAAAATCGACGATAGCTTTTTGTCGTCTGTTTTACCCCCGTTCTTCTCTGTTTTTTCCGACATGTTGAGTAAAACGACGACGGGGATACCGAGCGTAAGAAGCTGTGAAGTAAGATAAAGAGAGCGGGAAAGATACCTTACGTCAATTACGTTAAGGATAAGGTCGACGTTTCCGTCGAGGTAGGACGCGGATATACTTTCTTCGTTGACGGCTTTATCGAGGGAATATATCCCCGGAAGGTCGGCGAAAGTATTGTCGCCCACTGCCTTTTCGGTGACGGACACGGTGACCCCCGCGCGGTTGCCGACGGGGTTTTTACTTCCCGTAATCTTGTTGAAGAGTGTCGTTTTGCCGCAGTTCGGGTTCCCTATCAAAGCTATTTTCATATTTTACCGCCGTCGCCACCGACGCTAAATTTTCCTGCCGGACGGCATAGAGAGTACGCCTTGCCGAAATAATCAGAGGACCGCCGCGCGAACTTACTTTTTTAATATATATCGGACACCCTTCCGTTATACCGAGATTATCGAGCCTTGCGGAAAAATCGGAGTCGGGAATATTTTTTACGGCTAAGTATTCGCCTTGAACAAAGTACGTTTTTTTCACGAGATAATCATATTCCGACGAAAAACAAATTGTGACGGCGGCAGCGTTTCCGATAAGTTTATCGGTAAGCTGTTTTCGGCAAAATCCGATAAAAAACGACGGATAATTTTTCTTTCGTTTTTTCGCGAAACTGCCGATTTTCACATAGGATAATTATCCGATTTTTCGACGGGATAAAAGGTTGCGGCGAGTAAATTTTTCCGTACTTCCGGTCACGCGTCGCTCACGCTTTATATATATTTATATAAATGATAAATTCGGCTATTGACACGCAACGCGATACGCGTTATAATTAAACTGCGTAGAAAAAGGGTGAAGTACGCCCTTTAACAAAAAAGCCAAACGGAGAAAAGTAAATGAAACCGAAAAATCAAGAATCCATATCGCGAAACGGAAGAAAGAAATCTTTCTTTGCGTATGCGTTGATGTTGTTGCTGGTACTGGCGTTGGTATTCAGCATCGCGGCGTGTTCGCAAAGGCCCGACGACTCGGGTAGCGGCGGGGGCGGAGAAATCAAACCCGACGCAAACAAGGAACAAGTCGTCAATGTTGAAAACTTATCCGCTCGCGAATACATAAAGACTTCGGTTAAAAACCTCGGCGCTACCTACGCCGCCGATCCCAAATGGCTTAATATAGACTTCGGAATAACTTTCTCCTTCAATACCTACGCTAAAGTCGACGAAAAGTACACCGACGATACGGTGACCGCCGTCGATTATAACATAGTGGTTAAAGCCGCTATAAACTTGGAAGACAACGCACAAAGTGCGTTGTTCGTAGAAGTGACCGATATAAGAAGCGACAAAGTCAAGGCGGGCTTCTATTATTACGACGCGACCACGTACGTCGATATAGGCGGCAAAAAGTATTACGCCGAACAGCTCAATTTAAGTCAGTTGGGCGGAGCGTTGCTGAAAGTTCTCAAAGACAAAGAGCTCGATATAGTTCCCCTTGTCGGTAATCTTCTCGGAGCGTCGCTCAATATGAAAGGCGCGGAGCAAATAGCGGGACTTTTGCCTACGATTTGGACCATATTGTTCAGCGGCGACGCGAACATCGTTTACAGCGCGGAAAAAGACGGCGATATGCCGAAATATCAATACATAAATCAGTATTTGAACGCCAACATTATCTTCGATATGATTATGAAGAAGAAGATAGAAATCAAACCGTTCTTCGCTCTCGACCTTACGTGGGAAGGCATAGCGGGACTTCTCGGTATGGACTTACCCAATCTCGATCCCCTTTTAAGAGCGTTTTTAGGGTTCGGACTTGAAGATATAGTAAATAAAAAATGGCCGTCCATGACGGTGGAAATCAAAGCCATTACCGAACTTGCCGACGTAAAACAAGCCGATAACACGACCAAAAAGGATTACAAGTTTACCGGACTTGCGATAGACGTTCGGAGCGAAACCAAGGAATACGACCTTAATCTTAAGATTAACCCGTTCAAATTAAACACGAGCGACAGCGACGAAGTCAAGATGAACCTCGCCGGTTACAACTTCGGCGCGTCGGGGAAAAACAGCACTTACGAAAAAGCGAGTTTCACCAATCTCGAACTCAACCTTAATCTCGGCGTGGACGCGGAAAAGGACGAAGAACTTACTATAGACAGTCTTTTGGGCGGTTTCCTCGATTTGGGCGCGGTGGGAAGCATACCTTTGCGCATCTCGGGCAATTCGCATTACGACTTCGACGTAAAAATCGCCGCAAGTCTCGATTTGTTCAACAACGCCAACAACAAAGCCCAAGCTACGATTAAGTACTGCGGAGCGGAAGTGATATCGCTGTATCTCGTACCCGACCTGTCGTTGCAGGAAGGAAGCTCGGTAATGTTCAATACTTTGTATATCGACGCGAGCAACCTTACGAGCAACGGCAAGGCTCTTATGCCGCAGCTGCGACTGCCCTCGCTGAATATTACGCAGATTCTTGCCGGTACGCCCGAAGTACCGGGTCTTCTCGGCAAAATAATGAAGTATTTCGATCCGTACTACGCGGGAACGACGAGCGGCACCCGTCCGAGTAACGCCGACGAAGAAGAGAAAGGCGGTCTGGACGTAATGAAACTGTTGCAACTATTGTTGCAAACCGACGAACAAGGCAATCTTAAATGCTTTACTTTCCCCAATGACGAATCCAAAGTCTTCGGACTGAAATTCGATAACGCGGGAATAAACACGCTCTTAGGTATGTTCAAGCCGGGCTTGAGCCTCGGCGTTTACGGCGTGGGATTATCTTTGGACCTCGCCGATATATTCAATTCGATAAGGTTAAAACTCGACGTGACCGAGGACATGAACGTTCACGTCGGTTTCGGCAAGACCAATCAGGACGGAACTTATACCACGGGTATAAGCTACTTCAAGGCTCCCGTGTTCGATATGGACGCTGTGGGCTGCGACAGCAACGGCGACGTGCCGAGCGACGGAGTGGAGAAAGCGGAAGCGTTGAGGGGCGAATACAGGTCCATGGCGGGCGCTCTCGAATACGGAGCTACCATTACCGGCGACTTTAAGATAGGCAGCAACGCCGATACGGAAATCGATTTGTCTGCGATCGTGGGGGCGTTTGTCAAGAACGTTCTCGTCGGACTCGGTATAGAAACCGGCAGCGAGCTTCATATAGGATACGAAATAAAAGCCGGCGTAAATCTTTTAAGACTGTCCGAACTCGGTCTTATAATAGATTTGTATCTGTTGGACGACGAAGGGAAAAAAGTTTACGGATTCCCCTTCCTCACCCTTTATTATTCGGGTACGGACGATACTCTGTACATAAACCCGAGAGTCGACGAAGAAGCCGATATGGTGACTCAGCTTCACGACAAACTCGGATTTACGAAGATAATCGACGGAAAAATTCCCAAACTCTCCATTCCCGACATAGGACTTGCGAAGATACTCGGCAAGATTAAATTCGACTTCTCGAAGATAGGCTCCATAATCGGCGCCAACGCCGACTTTAATTTGAGCCTTAACGCCGACGGAACCGTCGAATTCGGAAAAGGGCTCGACGAAGAAGATATGCAAAAGACCCTTCTTCACATGTTGGCGGACACCGTCGTCCTTAACGCCGACGGCAACGGCTCTGCCGGCGGCTCTTCTTTGGATATAATGGGTCTTATCGGTAAAGCGATAGAAGAGATATCCGTCAAAGACGGCAGGCTCGGCGTCATCGTAAACGCCGAAGTTCTGAGCGCGGTCGTAGCCCTCACCTCTCTCGACATAACGGGAGATTTACCGAAGGTAAACGGCAACCTTTTCCTCCATCTCGGCACGCAGATAGCGTACGACGCGAACGATAATCAGCTTTACGAATACACTTACTACAACGCCGAAGGCGTGAAAGAGAAAAAAGTGTTTTCTTATAGGTATAACGAAGACGGCAGACTCTTTATCTACGACGAAAACGGCAACCTTACCGACTGGAATATAGATATGAACAAGATAGTTCCGCACTTCGTGGACAAAAACTATCTCACCGCTTATATCGGAATAGTGGACAGCGACACGGGCAAGAAAGACGCTTTGTACGTCGGACTTAATCTCATAGAGGGAATCTCGATGAAGAAAGGTTCCGACCTCGAATTTATAGGCGGTCACAGCCCCGCTACCTATACCTCTCTGTCCGAATGGGTGAAAAACCTCGTTATTTCCGTAAACGTCGAGTTGGAAATCAAATTCGCGGCGGGTTCGCCCGAACTTATCCCCGAAAAACTCAACGCGACCATAGGTAAAATGTTGAGAGAAATCATGGGTACCGCGGAGAACAGCGAAGAATTCCTCGACGTACTCATTAAGAGCGTGGCTCTTAAAATCGACAACGATTACTTCTATAACACGGGACTTGACGTAGGTATCGCCATAAAGGGAAATATAAACATTAACAATATTTTCGAAAGTAACGTCGGCGTGGTACTCTTCGATAAATCGGCTCCCGACGCAAGCGGATACATCGCAAGCGACGGACGCGGATATACCGTAATAGCGGGCGTATACGTGGACGACAATAAAGGTTACGTCGATTTCAGTTACTTCGGCGTCAACAACATAGCGGTAAGCGACCTCGAAGGTACTTACGTAGGCGCGATAGCCTTGGTTTGGAACAGCACGTACAACAAGACGAGCGACACGAGAATAAAACCCGAAGACGCCTATAACAGCAAACGTAATTTTATGGATTACGTCATGAAAGAAACCGTCCTTAACTACTTCTTCGACACCTTCTACGTAAGGCACGGTTATGCAAGCCGTTATCCGACGAGTTCTTATAAATATCTCCTTAACGACGACGGATATATCTATCTGTACTTTGCCGACGCATTCGGAAACAACTTCGATTACACCGACAAGTCCTGCGATATTTCGTTGAAAAACAGTACCAGAACTTACGAAATCGACAATAACGGAACCATCACTATAAGAAACGCGACGGGCGAAGTATACGCTTCGATTTCTCCGTACATAACCACCGACGGAACGCCGTTACGGATAAGCGTGGCGGAAGAAGAAGAAAAAATGCGTCTCGACCAGTGGGAAGCCGACGACAGAAATCAGGAGCCGAGGACCCGTTACGTCGACCTTAACGACTTGCTCGCAAGCAAGTCTAATTCCGCATATAAAAAGATGCTCGCAGACTACGCGGCGAAATACGACAGCGTCCGTAACAGAGAAGGAATAAGCGGTCAGCTCTATACCTTGTTGGAAACCGAGTACGCAAACACCGTAGCGGAAATCAAGAACTATTTGAGAGCGGTAATAAAGGTAGACAGTTACGTTACCATTCAGCGTCAGCAGGACGTTGCTCTTATAGACTTTTTGAAGACCGACGAAACCACCGACACGGGCAAAGGTAAGACCTACGCCGAAATGTACGGCGGCAAGACCAATTCGCAGATAAGAGCTTCGGAAGACTACGTAAGACTTTTCCCCGAATGGGTGGAAAAAGCAGTCGAAAAACAGGTTGAAAGCGAATATACCGCCCGTAAAGTGACCGAAACCGAACTCAAAGCGGTCACCTGTTTCAGAATAAAGAACAATCTTCTTTTCCGTGCGGAACTCGACGCAATCAAAGAAGAACAGCAACCGAAGAGCGCGGACAGCAAAACCGTGGAAGAATTCAGAAAGTCGTTGACGCCCAACCTCAATTCCGACTTCCGCGTGCCTGCCGTCGGAGAAAACGCCGACGTAAGCAATCCGAACCGCGTCGCGTTACAGATACTGTTCAATTCCGGCAAAGTATCGGTAGAACTTTCCGCCGCTACTATTTCGGCGGTACTTACCATGCTGGGCTTTGAAAAAGTAAACGACTTCGTCACCCTCGACAACATAAAGCTCGGACTTAATCTGAACGACGGAATAGAGCTTGCGTTATCGGTAGCCTTCGGCGGAACTTACGAATTCGGTTTGGGTCTTACCAAGTTAAGAGCGAGCGTCGACCCCGACAAGCGCGAAGAATACTCCGTAAGCGTAAACACCGACAGATATAATCCCGAAAACACGACCGACGGCGTGCCGAACGCGGTACACGTTTCCGCGTCCGGGTCTATATATATTAAAAATGATACGGGCAAAGCGGGATTGAGATTAAGCAACGATTACGATATCACCGACATGATAGGAACGTTGTTCAGCAATTCCGATTTCAAGAAGACCGACCTCGACGCTATCTACGCCGGAATAGTTGAAGAAAACAGCGGTACCGATATGACCGTCACCGCAATGAAAGCGGCTGCGTGGAGAAAACTCGACGGAACCGAACTTTCCAAGAACCAAAGAGACGAAATGGCTACCCGTTACGCTTCTGCGGTTAAGGACATAAAAGCCAACAAAAACAACGTCGAAGAATGGAAGTCGTGGGTGGAAGGCGACGACAACTACTACGCCATGGCGTGGGATTATCTCGTAAAGAACTCGATTATAGTCGACCTTAACGACCTTGCGATGTCCATTATGGCGCAGTTTATGGGCGAAATGAACGACAGCCTCGAATTCAAAGTGGACGCCTGGTTGGAGTTCGCGAGCATATACAGCAGCATTCTTAAAATAGAACTTATCCGTCACACCTATTCCGAAACCGACGGACAAATTCACGACGAAGCCGTACTTACCCTCTTCTACGACGGAAGTAAAGTTCCCGTAGGCGAAAGACAGTTCTCGGGCGACGTTTACGTCTCCACCAACATATTCAACATCGGCAACGTGGTTCTTAAAGACGTCACCGCGGTAATAAACGGAGTAATGGAGATATTCGATTCCTCCTTTATGTCCTCGCTTAACGACGCGATAGACAAGTTCCTCGGACTGAACAAGTCGGATAATTCCTCCTCTTCCGCTTCCTTTGCTTCCGACAGAGCTTCCGACGCGGACGGAGCTTCCTACGCCGACGGAGAAAGCGGCGACGATTTAGCCACTTACCTTAATCTTATGTTCAGAGACGGCAGCTTAGGTATAGCCGTCACCAAAGCCACGCTTATAAGCGTGATAAGAATATTCGGTATCGACCTTACCGAAGCCTTGTCGGAACTCGATTTCGGACTCGAAGTTCTTATAGGGTTCAAGGGAGCTCTCGACGTAAGCGCGAATATCTATCTCGACGCCGAAGGGAACGTGACCGAAAAAGGCAATCACGCCACCGAAATAGGCGTGACTATCGGTAATATAAACGCAAGTTTCGAAGAGAACATAATTACCGACGAAGACAGGAACAAAACTTACGAAGAAGTAGAGAAGTTCACTACCGTAGGATTGCAATGGGGCGGTCTTACGTCCTTTGCGATGAGCGACGTGTACAGGAACTTTAATTTCGACTACGCCATTAAGATGTTCGCCAATTACTGGTTGGACGGACGCGACTGGGGCGTGGGCGGACAGATAGACATAGCCGACGGAGATATCTTCAAGCAGGCTACCTACTTCTCCATTAACGCCAACGTAAACCTTACCACCGTTAAGGACTTGAAGAACATAGAATTGTTCCTGAACCTTACTTCGGAAAAGAACTACAAACTTTACGAGAAGTTGGCTCCGAGAAGAAAGTCCCTCACCACTTTACTTAAAGCGTGCGGAGGAGAGAAGGACGCGGCGTGGCGTCAGCTCGTAAAAGATTTGCAGAATTCCGCTCCCGGAAGCGGATACGACCCGGACGGAAACCTTTATACCAAGGAAACGCAGGTTCTGGACGATTACTTGTGTTATCGTCTTATGCTCGATATTCAGACCGAAATACGTTCTTCGGGTAAATACCTTACCGAAACCGATCAGTTTATCGCGTGCTGGAACAAGCTGTACGGATTAAGCGGCGACTTCTATTTGGGCAACGCGCTCTCGTTCTACGTTACTCTCGACGCCGAAGGCGTAGCCGACGTTTATCTTAACCTCGGTTTCCTCGGAGTGGAAAGAATTAAGTTAAGCAACGTAAGTCAGATTCTCATAGCTTTAGCGAAAGGCTTCGGTTTCGACTGGGGCAAAATAACCGGCAGAAGCGGCAACGCCGCCTCCAACGCCGCCTCCAACGCCCCCGGACAAGACCTTACGAGCGCGATAGCGAGAGAAATTCTCCTTACCATTAACACCGAACAAGGCAAAGACCTTCTCATGCTCAAAGTTACCGGCGGAGCTATATACGCTCTCGTGGCGGCTCTCGGCGTAGATATAGAAGGCTACTTCAATAAGTACACTCCCAACCTCTATCTGAGCGCGCTCGGCAAAGATTTAGTCGAATTGAATATAGAGTTGGAGAACTTGTTCAACTTATCCGTAGCAATAAATTATCCCAACTTTATGCTTACCGACGGTATGGAACTCGTAATAAACGAGGACGCATATACCGTAATCGATAAAGAATGGAACACCGACTTCAAGATATTCTTCGAAGGTTCGTTGGCGCTCGGAGCGAAAGGCGCAGACACGGCGACTTCCCCCGACGATATCACGTCGATAAACTTCGGCGATTTGTTGCGCGGACTGTTGAAAAACGAAAGTTTCGCAGTAGACGTAATATTGAAGGCTCTCGAAACGGTGGGCGCGGACTTATCGTTCTATCTCGAAGCGAAAGCGAACATCACGCAGCTTTATATGCTGATGACCTTGCTTACGGCGGACGAATCCACCCTTACCGACGCGCAGAAAGAAGCTAAAAAAGCTCTCTACGGAGAAAACGGCAAGATAGACGTACTTAAAGTATTGAGTTCTTCGGGCGTGGAAATGTTCCTCGAAATAGTAAATCGCCGCGCGGACAGCGTAAACGCGGGCTGCATAAAAGAAGACCTCGTTGTGGGTATTTACCTCATTAAAGAAACCTCTCCCGACGGTCTTAGCGAATACTTGTCCTTATACGTGGACATGTCCGCTTTCCACATGGGCAGAATTAAGGTAGCCGACTTCGAATCCACCGCCAACGCGCTCATCAAGAGAATAGGCGAATTGTTCGGCAAGTCCGATACCGACGGTGAGAAAACGGATTCCGAAACCGGCAAAACGGGTTCCGAAACCGGCGATACCACCGCTAATGCGGACGTAAACGAAATAGACGCCGAATTCACGAAAGGCGCATTTGCGAAGGGTACCGAAATATACGACTTCGTAAGATACGTCGTATGGATGAAGTCCACCGCGGAAAACAGCAAAGGAAATCCGGATAAGATACCTTCCGACCTCTTCCTCACCGAGGCGAGAATGAACGAACTTCTCTCCGAAATCGGAAAAGAAAGGACCGACGGACCCGCCAACGCTCCCGCTTTATACGCCGACGGAGAACCGTTAAGCGACTTTATACACGGAATAGTCGGCAACACTTACGGTCTTACCGTATCCGCCGCGGCGAACGTTCTCGTAAAACTTCTTAACGAAGCCTTCAACGACGAAAAGAGTCGTTTCTCGCGAAGCTTCCTAAGTTACGTCGACGACTTGTATAACGGAGACAAGGAAGAAGAAATTCTTGAAAGAAAGATGATTTTGTCGAGAATGAACGATATCCTTATCGCGAACGAATGGGTAGAGGGTGATACGAGCGACGAAAACAACAGAAGAAAAGCCAACGCCTGGGAAGCTCTTCTCGACAGCAACACTCTCGGCGAATACTACTCCGTCAAAGCGATGGAAATTTATAACGAGCTTGCCGCAAGCAATCCGTCCGACGCCGACGTTCGTCCCGCCGCATGGGATAAATTGACCGCGCTCGTTAAAGCCGATATAGAAGCCATACAGGCTACTCTCGACGACCTTTCGGCAAAAACCGCTTTCCGCGACGTAATCGCGAAAGAATACACCGATTACTACGTCTCGGGCATAGCTCTCGACAGCTACGTCAACGCTATGAACATAAAGCTCGACGCGTTAAGCACAGCTTACGAGCAAGCGGCGGAAGCCGTAGATAAGATGTCGGGCATATCCGAATCGGCAAAACAGGCTAATATCGAACGTTTTGCGTACGAATACTTCGTCGGAAGATTCAATTGGAGTACCGCCGAACGCGAAGCGTATATAGGTGTTTACAACGCGAAATTTACCGAAAGCGGCGGCAGCGTCCTTACGGCAAGTTCCGAAGCGTGGAAAGCTATCCGCGGCATGATAAACAACGAGTACGAGAATTTACTTTCCGCTCTGCGTTACGTCAACTCTTACGCATATAACGAGTTCGGCTTGAAGACCACGGGCAATCAGACTCTCAACGGTTCGGAAGAGGACTTTATAAGAGAAAACAACGTATTTATAATAGCCGACGGAAGATATAGCCGTTACGCAGAAGCGGTAAGCCATACCTATAAGGCGATGGCGTGGAAGTATCTTGTGAGCAACAAGGCGATAGACGCCGAAGCCGCCGACGGATATTACACCGCCGCGGTAAATACTTACGTAAGGAACGCCAGAAACCTTCTTACCTTCCTCGAATACAGATACGCCGCCTGGAAGTATCTTAACGCCGACGCAAAGCGTATCCTCGCCACCACCGAAGACGGGAACAAATTCGTGGTAAGAGCGACCACGGCGGAAGACGGTACGGTGACCTGGTACAAGACCGAAATTACCGAACAGTATCTCGTCACGTTAGAAGACTACTACGACAAGTCGTATTCCGAAATACCGCAGCTTATCGTAGACGCGGCTAATAAGGAAGGCGTGCTTACGATAGGTTTCTTGTACGACGGTTCCATCGCGAACGTCAGCGCGGAAATAGCCAACCTGTATCTTAAAGTAAACTTCGTCAAAGCGGGTATAAAGATAGCCGACAGCGACCTTTCGAGGACGAGACTTCATTACGTCTACAACGATTACGACGAAGTAACGGGACAGGAAGAAGTCACGGAAGCAGTCAACGACGAAAATCTCCGTAAGACCAACGGAGAATTCTCTCTTCTCGACGAAAACTTCGGTTACGTCTACGCAAAACTCGACGTCGAATTCGGTCTTAATATGGAAGACGACGTACAGTACGACTTTACCGAACTCGTAAATTCGCTCCTTGCAAAACTCGGTCTTAACCTTAATATAAAAGGACAGACCTTGCAGATAGCGCCCGTACTCAGCATACTCAGCACGGTGGGCGACTATTTCAGAATTTCTCTCGAAGCGAGAGTAAATCTTTTCCGCCTCGTCAAAAAGGATTTAAGCGACACCGACATATCCCTTACCGTATATTCGCTCGACGCGAACGGAAAGGTTAAAGAAACGGTATTGCAACTGGTATTCGGAGCGGGACGCGAAGAAGACGGCACCGAATACGATTTCGTATACGTAGACGCCCACAGATTCAATATTCAGCGTCTGTATATAAAGAACGCGCTCGAACAGATTAAGAAACTGTTAGGCAACGCCAACGCCTCTTACGCCGTGTATCACGATATTCATAATGGCGGCTCGATAGCCAAAGTCGTTATGGCAGCTATGATAGCCGACGTGCTTGCGGTAGACGACGGCGATTATTCCGACACCATATTCGGAGCATTCCCCTCTTACGCCGACGGCAACGGCGGTAACAACCCCGAAGTCGACATAAATCTCGCTAAGTACGGAATGAGCGTTCAGCTCGCCGCAAACGCAATCTATACCTTACTCACCTTCTTGGGTATGGGCGACGTCAAGAGTATGATAAGCAAAGTCGGCTCGCCCGAAATAGCTCTCGACATATTCAGCGTGGCGAATTACGGCAAGGACGGCACCGTATTGAAGGATTACGACGACGGCGACAGAAACTTAATAGCCGTAAGACTTAACTTCGACAGCGTCAACGAAAACGGCGTCAGCACCGGAAGAGGAATAGGTCTCGAACTCGCCATAAGGAATATGGAATTGAGTTTCGCGCAGGATAAGAGAATAGACTTTAACGAAAACGAAGTATTAAAACGCGACGAAAACGGCGATCCCGTCGACTTTGCCGAAGTGGACGGCATGTTGCCGAAGATTGCGTTAAAGACCACTATTCTTCTCGAAATCGACGCCGGCGTAACCAACGGAACCAACCTCTATCAGGAACCCGTCAACACGATAATGAAAAATTATCTCGGCGGACTCGTGATGGATATAGCTCTGTACATAGCCAACAAACAAAAAATAACCGTAGCCGTAGACATAGAAGCAAGTCTCGATTTAGGCAACGGCGAAGACAATAACTATCTCGCTCACCTCATATTCGGTTCTTCGCTCCGCGTAGCTCTCCGTATATTCAGAGTGGGAGACAAGGTATCCACCGACCAAAAGAAAGAATGGGCGGTAATAACCTACTTCGGCGGCAATCTTTATATCGACCTGTCGGAACTTAACAGCGACAAGTTGTATCTTGCCGACGCGGGAAAACTCATTTTCGGCAACGGAAAGGACAAACAGTCGCAGGCGATGTTCGCCGCGTTCGACGCGCTTAACGCCGCAATAGGAGCGGTTAAGTTGGGCGTGGACGCCGAAATAAACTCTTCGGGATTATACCTTATCGTAAAGAAAGCCGCCATAGCGAGCATGCTGAAAGTATTCGGTTTCGGCGGTTTCGATATGTTCCCCGACGCGGCTATTCAGCTCTACGTCAAAGGTATGAAAGTCGAAGACGGCGTAAACACTTTCGATATGGGGGTTAATCTCGCTCTCGGCGAAAATCTCGTCACGGGAAGTACCGAACTTAATCCGATATTAGGACTCGGTATGTCGATTAAGGGACTTTACGTAGGTTTCAGCGGACTCGATATTCAGGTATCCGACAGCGCGGAATATATCCGTATCGACCGTCTCGACACCGTCTACTTCTCCACCGAAATAATAATCAACGTTACCGACGAAAAGGGTATCTACAAGTTGGGCGGACTGTTGCAGGTTCTTAAAGAGAACGGCTACTTCGACCTGGCGGCGACTCTCGGTATAGACACCGCGATAGATCCTATTATAGAGTTCCTCGAATCGCTCGACTCCAAACTTTACGTCAAGATTGACCTCACCGTAAACGTTAAGAAAATTATCGACGACTTACAGGCAAAAATAAGTATCTATACCAAAGCTCCCGAAGAAAGAGCGGAGAACGAAAGCCCCGTGCTTAGCTTCGCTTACATAAGAGGAGACGTCTACGTAGACGCCGAAGGGATAAGCAACAGCGACAACTTCTACTTAGGCAAAGTCAAGATATCCAACCTTATGGACATAATTAAGTCGCTTACCGGTTCGGGCGCGTCCGGCGACGCGAAGAACACGTACGAGAACATCAAAGCGTACGAACAACTCTTCTCGAAAGAATCTTCTTCTTTCGCCGACGTGAGCGATAAAGTCAGCGGAACCATAAATATTATCGGCGACGTAGTGAAAGGTCTCACCGTAGAACTCGTCAACGGCGCTATATTCGGTATCCTCAAACAGCTCGTGGGCGTGGATATGAAAGAACTTATTACCAACGTGGAAACGATGGTGAACAGCGTCATCGACCCCTATCTCGGAATTACGATTACTCCGAGTATGACCATTCGTATCACGATAGGTCTGCCGAGCAAAGCCTATAACGTGTCGGAAAGCGTTATTGCCGTACCCAAGAGTATGGAAAACGCGATAAACAACTGGTACTCCGACAGGAAAGATTCCCTTATCTACCCCGACGACGCGTGGAACAAACTTTTCGAAGGCAGTCTTTTGTACGATTTGTACAACGTTTCCGGTTCGGTCAAAGCCGACAAGGTAAAGGAATGGATTTCTCTCGGTCTTCCCGACATAAGCGCGGTTTACGCCGAGATGCGTTTGCGTTTCTCGAAGATGAGCGACAACCAAATCTATACTCTCACCTACGACTATATGATAGGAGAGATTTACGGCAACGATTCTCTCGCCGCCGCGTACGGATACGATTTCGCTTCCGACAAAGTAATAGACAACGTGACTAAACGCAGCGAAAAACTCTACGCTTTCTATAACGATTACTTAAAAACCGTCGCTTTCGACAGCTTCTATGCCGCTGCCGACGATACGGTAAAGAGCGTGCTTGACAGTATGCTTACCATCTATTCGGGCAGCAAAGTAGCCGTTTACGACGCGTACGTAGTAAGTACGGAAAGCGGAGCGGACGACTTAAGAAATCTTTACGAAAAAGACGTTCATAAAGAGAAGATAGACGAAATGAAATCTTCCGTAGGTCACGAAGCGGTCGTTTATATGAACCTTATTAAAGGTATCATGAACGCGACTTTCGCTATGGAAGACGCCTGGATATCCTACGTATCCGATCAGATTAAGTACACTTCCGGCAGCGACAAGACGAAGATTTATCTCGCTAAATACGACGAACTGTACGCTGTTCAGCGCGCGTATGCGTGGGACGCGTTCATGGCGAAAGCTATTGAGGATAAGGACTACGTCAAGGTAGCGATGATGGAAAGCGCGTTTAACTACGCCGTAGGAAAATACAAGACCGCTACCGAACAGGAACTCAAAGCCTACGCTTACGACAAGTACAGAAAAGACCTTATAGAAGACTCTACTATTTACGAAAAAGCTCTCATAGCCGACGACGAAAGCATATTGAAGACCGTCGTTATTAACGGTATGCGTCTCTATAAGTACCGTGCGGAAAGCGAAGACATAAGTTCCGTAGGCGTGACCAAGGACGATATTACCGACATGATAGCGATAATCGAAGCGATAATCTCGGGAATTCAGTCTTACAGCGTCAAGAATACCGTTATTCTTAACGAATATCAGGAAGCGGAACTCGCGTACGATATCATATTCTCTTCTTCCGACGCTCTTAACGCAATAAGCGAACTCTTCTCCGGCAATTCCACCGAAGTGTTGAGGACGATAAGAGGTTACGCGATAGACGCGTTGAGAAAATCCGACGTCGAAAGAATAACCAACCAGATAGTCGCCTCCCCCGACGAAACGGAATCCGACAAGACGGAACTTCTCTCCGCCCTTATAGGTCGTTACGCCGACAGGTTTGAAAAAATACGCGGTCGGTCCGCAGAGCAACTCGCAATAGAAGACTACGCCGACGGAAAATCTTTCCGCGCGGACGCTTGGAACAACCTAATAAGTCTCGAATATAAGAGTATCCTCCCCGAAAACGCCGTTATTCTTTCGGTGGAAAACGGAGCGAAGAACAGCGGATACGCAATTAGCGAAGAAAACAACGGTTACGAAGTCAACCCGTCGGTTTACTTTGCGAACAATTACAACGTAAATATCGAAAACGATATGCTTAAATTAAGTCTCGTCTACGCCGAACTCAAAGCGAGAGCGAACGATAAGACTAAGTTTATCGAAGCGGAAAATTACGCCGACGACTCCGACAATATCGGCAACGTAATCAGTATCTGCGCTAATTCGGGCTACGGCAAAGACGGATATCTCGTCGAATTTTACAGGACGGCGAGAAGACTTGCCCGTTATCTCTACCTTACGGGAGCCACCTTATCCGCCGAAGCCGTCGAAACGGTTAAAGCGGTAGGAGCAAATAATTACGGAGTAATATCCTGCGAAGCGTATTACGACGGTTTCGCTTCCTACAAGGGAGAAAGCGCGGCTCGCTACGGCGAAATAGCCACCGCTCTCGGTATCGTGAAAGATATGTACGATACCCTTAAAGAAGAAGAAGCCAAACTTAATAAAAGCGTAAGAAAGGATATTAACGACTCCGTTAAGTCGATAATGCCCGCTCGCGAAATCACCACCGACAATCTCGCCGAAGCAAAAACCAACGGCGAAATAGTCGACGGCAAGGGTATGCCTTTGTATCAGACTTACCTTGCGCTCGTTATGTTCAAGACTAAGTACGCGGGCGACGCGTCGATAATCGCGGCGTTCGATTACGCGGAACAATACAGTTCTCTCGGACTCAACGAGTTCGTTGCGGCCATATACGGCAGATTCGTTAAGATTTGCGTATCCGAAAATCTTAAAAAAGAACTCGAACAGACGATTACCGCCTTTAACGGCGGAAACTATTCCGCCCTTACCGCCGAAGCGTGGAAAGCCTTTAATTTCGACGGCGACGTCTATGACAACGATCGCAACGTGGTCGAAATCAAGGAAAGAGTGGCGTTTATAAGTAAGTTGTTCGATAGAATAACCGACGAAGAGTACGCTAAACGTTCGGCGTGGGGAGCGTGGTACAGACTGTCGTCCACCGCCGCGAGAATAGAGGAAATGGACAATATGCTCAGAGCGAAAGTGTTCGAAGAGCTTTATCCGTCCATAAAGAACCTGCTTACCGAAATAATCGTCGGCAACGCAAATACCGTAATCAAAGACGGTATGAGCGTAATAGGAGTAAGCGCGAAGACTTACGAAACGGTCAACATTATCTCCTATAACGAATACTTCGAAAACCTGAAACGCGAAACCGAAGCGCTGTACGCTACCCTTAAAAACTACGACAAGGAATTGACCGCCGCGTCTGTCGCCGCCGAAAACGAACTTACGATAGAATTCGAAAGTTCCGCTACCGACGTGCAGAAAGCGTCGATTATGAAGAAAGTTTACGACGAAATCGCCGCAAACTCTTCCGCATACGCCGCAAGCGTAGCGGTAACGTGGGCGGAAAGTTACGTTGAGGCGCGCAAAGCGTTAATAAACGTTGACAGACAGCAGTACAGCAATCTTATGTACGACAGACTGCCCGACGCCGACAAGAACAAATATATATCCGATATATTCGCCGTCTTTAACGCCGCGGTAGAGTTGACGATAAACAAGTACGCCAACGTGACGGAAACCGTTCTTCTCGGCGACGCGAAGACGAACTTCAATAGTCTTATAGAAGAATACGTCAGCGCTCATGTGTCCGACGTGGAGAGCGCAAGAAGTACTTACGAGTACGAAATAAACTATATCAAAGCGTGGAACAAGTACTTCGCCATTGCGGAAAACGCGGGCAAAACGAAGGAAGACTTCGAAAACGATATGAGCGCGTTGGACGGCGGAATAGAAGAATATCTCGGTTCCGAATACACGAACGTACCTTATACCGTGCCTACCTATCCTGCCGACGCGTCGACAGCCACCACGATAAAAGGCTTGAAGACGTTGTGGGACAGCGCGGTAGCCGCCGACAAACAGATAAGAAAAGACGCGTTGAAATTCAAGTACGACACTTACGCTTATAATAATGACGCAGGAATTACCCTCGCCGAATACAACGCGGGTATAAAAGCCGTCGATAACGAGAACTATTCCGAAAGGAACTACGTCATGTACGCGTATCTTAACAGATACGGCGATCTCGTGAGAAAACCGGGAGAAACGGAATACGGTTTCTACAACAGAAAGATAGTAGGTTTGAGAGTGTTGGAAAACGACGCCAAAATTAACGAGTCGTCGAGAACCGTCATTATAGAAAACTCCGGCGAATATCGCACGGCGGCGCTCGCGTGGGAAAACCTGTTCAAGGATAACGAGACCTCTATCGACAGAAAGACGCTTCTTACGGCGGTATATAATTTCTGTCTCGACGAATGGTACTCTTCCGACGCTACTCTCGTCGGGTACAGGAACGATATTTACTCGGTATACTACGATACCGCGATTAAGGTGTTCGACGCTCTCTTCGCGGCAGGTCATATCACTTCGCTCTTCGGCGGAACCGACGCAAAAGTCGAATACAACGACTATATGGCGAAGTTCGACGAATTGAAGGCGGCTGTTTCGGCGCTCGGCTCCTCTGCGGAGCAGACAGACAAAGACACCGTCGGTCTGTACGAAAAGAACAGGACGGATGTCTTGCTCACGCCCACTGCCAAGAATAAGGCTATCCTTATAGAGAAGATATACGAGTCCTACGTTGCGGGCAGACTTTCCGCAGGCGTGGTATCCGATTTCGACTCCGTGCTTACCGGATACGGAGCGGCGTTTGAAAATAAGGTTTACGAAACAGCTTACGAATACTTCACCGTACATATCTATTCGGAACGTAACGGCGTAATTTACGACGAATTCAGGACGAAGATAGCGGCGTTGTACGACGAATACGTTACCGTAGCGATAGCGTTGCTCAAACAGATTTACTTTGAAATCACCGGTTCGGAACTGAACGTAAACACGATTACCGCCGCGGCAAGCGCTTTCAGCGGGTTCGTAATCCCCGGCGAATATTCGAGGTTCGTCGCGTTCGTTAACGTGTTCGCAGACGAAACGGCTAAATTTACCGAGGGCGGAGTTTTGAGCAAAGACGGCAAGCTGAAGACGCTCGCCACCGTCGTTAAAGAAAACGGCGCTTTGTCGGGCAACGACGCCGTCGTGAACAAGATGACGGAGATAAGAAAAGCGTTCGTCACGTTCGTAAGAGACAATTACGTAAACTTCGGCGCGACCGAAAATATGTTCGTAACGCTCTCTAAGTATTACGAAAGTTTCGCTGCTCTTTCCAAAGAATATTCCGCTCTGTTCACCACTGCGGAAACCGCCGCTAAACGCGCCGAAACGAAGAACCTTATTGCAGGTTACGGATACGACGTAAGCGGAGCAAGCGACGCTTATATAGATATGCTCAGCGTAGTGTTTATGGCGGGCAGCGGCAATATAGGCGGCATTAACAGAATTTACAGACAGAAGTTCGACAGCTACGCCAAGGACGTGAACAGCGCGGTATACCTTACCATTACCGAAGTTGCTTTCAGAAACGCGCTCGCGGCAAACTACGACGACATAGCCGCCGCGATAAAGGCTAACGACCCGCTCCTTAAACCTTTCGTGGAAGGACAGGGAATAGACTCGACTTCTACCGCGCAGGAAAAAGCTCTCGCCCTTATCGCTCTCAGCGACGAAATAGAGAGTTATCTCGCGTCGGGCAAGACGTTAAGCGAAGTAACGTCGGCTAAGTACGCGGAAACGAGAAGCGCTGTATTAAGCCTTACCGAACCCGAAAAATACCTTACTTCCGCCATTTGGAACAAGTATTATTCCTTTAACGCAAGCGAAAAAATAAAGAACGCGCTTGCCCTTAAAGAAACTCTCGCCGCGGGCAGCGTCGGCGACGTCACCGATTACCTTACTTTCGTCGAAATGAGCGATATACTTAAGGAATATCTTTCCTACAAGCAGTCGCAGGCGATAGTGGATCTCGTAGCGACGCTCGAAGACAGCTTCACCATAACGAAGAGTTTCGATCAGATATACAAGAACGCGTTGAAATCCGCCGAAGCGTTGGCTGACTTTACGTTGTCCTTAGGTATCTCGGGTAAGGATACGAGCATACTCTTCGACATAAAGAGATATCAAGAAGACGAAACGGGCACGAGCGTATCCCTTATTAAAGACGTTCTTACCGACGAAGAAAAAGCGGAATACACCGAATACTCCGAGCTTACTTTGAGAGTAAACGTCAACGCTTCTCTCGGAATAAACTTCGACGAAGGTCGTCTCGACATCAACCCGCTCCTCAACCTCATCAACCTGCCCATTAAACTTAGCGAACTCGATATAGACTTCCTTGCGGAACATACCCTGTACGCTACGATAGTAGGACAGCTCGGTATTAACTTCGAAGCGTTGCTTTCGGGCGACAAAGACAGAATTAACAGTTCCATAGTGGGAGAACTCGCTCTTACCTATTACCTCATCGACCACGACACCAACGGCGAAAATACGAGATTCGAGCAAGTTCTTATGCATATATGGCTCTACGGTCCGAATATCTACGCGCAGGTAGAACTCTTCGACAGCCACGTCAGCGCGAAGATACCTTTCGCTCTCGGCGAAAAGATTATGAGTAAGGTAAAGCCGTCGAGCGGAGAAGAAGGGGGCGAAAACAACGGCAACGCCTCTTCCGCCGCCGTGATAAAGGCTTTGAACACGGCTGTGATGAGCGCTTATCACGGAGTGAGCCGTGAAGAAGCGGAAAATATGCTTAACCCCTTCGAACAGCTCTATTCCGTCGTCAACAACGCCGACAGCAGCCTTACGGACGTACTCGAAGTATTGCTGAGAATAGGCACGAAAGAGACCGCGCTTCTCCTTACCGTCGATATTTTGGCGGAACTCGTCAAAGTCATCTTCAAGGAAGAAACGTTGAGCAGCGACCTCGAAGACCTCGTCAATCTCGCCTTTACCGAAGGAA
This sequence comes from uncultured Eubacteriales bacterium, assembly GCA_902766965.1. Lineage (GTDB taxonomy): Bacteria > Bacillota > Clostridia > Christensenellales > DTU072 > CAG-1782. The sequence goes on from CACXFJ010000047.1 coordinate 22,917, forward strand.
AACTCGCCATAGAATACGGCGACGACTTCGGTTTGAGTTTCAGCATAAGAAAGAACGCCGAAGAAGGCAGCGACAAGATAGGTTACGACGCGGAGCTCGCGTTGTTAAGGAACACCGTCGTAAGTCTCGACAGAGCCAAGTACGACAGTCTCTACGGCTCGATAGACGAACTTTACAAAAACGGTTTCTTCGAAGACTTCTTTGCCCTCGGACTTAACGTAGACACTTCCGCTACCCTTAACGAAATACTCGCTTCGATAATCGGCGCGCGTACTACGGTAAGTTTCAGCATCTACCTTGAAAGCAACGTCCTTAAATCCATATTAGACTGGAGCGACTTGTTCAGCGTTCAGGAAATAGAAACCTTCTTCCAGCTCAAAATATTGAAGAACGCAAACGGAAGAATTCGTCTCGACATAGGTCTCGACATCGACCTTGAAAAGACGGCGTTCGACTTCTACATAAGCGGTTATAACGGCGACAACACCAACATATTCAATATCTACTTCGTCGGCGGACTTCTTAACCACGACGGAGAAGGCACGGGAACTCTCGATCCGAAGATTTACGTCGACTGCGGAGACGGTTTGCACGACAAACTGTTACTTACTCCGCAAATGGGTTACAACCTGTTTAACATTAACCTCGTCAACATATTCTTCTATCTTATGAACAGCGATTCCCGCTATGAAATAGATATGAGTAACGCCGCCGATTTACGCAACGCGCCTTCCTTCGACGCCCTTATAGACGATATGGACTGGAGCGACGTCATAGAAGGTCTTACTTTCGGTAAAGGCACGGTAGGTATAAGACTTGCTACCACGATAGTAAACGCATTCTTGCAGGCTCTGTTCGGATTCGAATTCGCAGAACTCGGCAACATCAAGCTGAAACTCGACAACGTAAACAATACGCTGTTCCTGACGATTCCGCTCGACGCGCCCGTCTACGACGAGAACGGCAACGTGGTCAACACGTCGAAAATTGACTTCGGATTCGGCTTGTCGGATATAAACGTAAGGCTCGGGCAGAGAGAAAACTTCTTCGGCGAAAACATTTCCGATAAATTCTCGACGGGATACGAACCTTTGGATAACTACGTTTGGGTTACCGAAGTCAACAGTTCGTTCCACATAAACGACGATTTCAACACGGCTCTCGACCTTTCGGGACTTACCGCGTCGCTTATCAACGGTCTCGGGTTTAACATTAAGAGCGGCGACGCTCTCGACGTCGAGATACTGTTCGCGTTGCGTACCTACATAGACTTCTCGGATATAAGTAAATTAAGATTCGAGCTGGAAGTGTCTCACGGCGACGGAAACGGCTCCGTAGTTCAGAGAATACTCTCCGTAAAATACGTAGGCACGGAAGACGGCGGCACGGTCTACCTCGACTTGTCGGGACTCGGTTTGCCGAAGATTTCGTTAAGCAACGTAAACTTAGGAAAACTCGTAAAGGATATTCTTAAAAAGATAGAAACGGGATTGAGTAACGACGAAAAGGAGATCACGCCCAAACAGGCAGACGGCACCGTCGGCAACGATATTACCGACGCGGAAAAACGCGCGCAGAGATACCGCGATATAGCGGATATGGAATTCGGTCAGAATATGCTTATGCTTATCTACTCCGACGAGGAAGCGAGCATAGCAATAACCGGCGCGTTACTCCTTACTTTGGTAGGAAACCTTAACGACGTTCTCGGCGGAATTCTTCCCGACGTATTGCTCAATATACCTACGTTCAGCTACGTCAAGATAGGTCGCGACGACGCCGATAAGGTAAACGGTATTCAATTAGTGCTGGACGAGAACAAACAGTTCTCCATTCGTTACAACTTCGATAAGAGTTACTCTCACTTGAAGCCGAGGGCGAAACTCGACGAAGTGACCGATATGACTATCGTCAGCGACGCAGACAAGGACGAATACACTTCGATAGATAAGTTAAAGAATATGCATATAGGTCTTAATCTCGACCTCACCTTGCAGACCAAGAATCCGGGTTCGGGCGAAAAGAGCGACGTTATTTCCGGGTTCGAAGATATGCTCGAAAAGATACTCGGACTCCAAGCCGACACCATACTGTTCGACTTGCAGGATACCACGATGACGTTCAGCATAGGACTCGATTTAGGCATCGACCTTACCGATTTCGCCAAGTCGGTATTGAAGTTGGAAATAACCTATAACGACGAAGTCATGATAGGTCTTTATTACATCGACGGAGTGGTTTACGCCGACTTAGGCACGCTCGGACTATTCAGAGCAAGCATAAGCGGTATCGACCTTGCGGCGATGATTATGAGCATGCTTTCGGGGACCGATTTCGAAGCGATGATTACCACCGACGGAATAGACGTCGCGGGACTCGTCGGCGGAATACTCGACGCGGAAAAACTCAACGAGGGCGTCAAGGGCAGTACCGTCAAGTCGAGCACCTTTATAAAACCCGAAACGAAAGGTTCGGCTTTGACCGATTTCGATTCCGCTATGCAGAAAGTGGCTTCCGGCACTCTTAACAGCGGATATACGACTAAACAAATAGGCGTAATAGCCGGCGCTATGACCGACAATAAGATTAAGACTTTGTCGGGGCTTACGGCGGAACAGAACAGGGCTCTGTACGATTATGTTTTGGGCGGAAAGAGCATTGCGGAATTTATAATAAGCTCCGCCGCCACCGACTATCTCTACTACGGAGAAAAGACGAGAGTAGCCAATGCGATAAGCGCGCTTATCACCTCCGCGCAGAGTACCCTTAAGGGTATGACCTCGGCGCAGGTATCCGACGCCATAGCCGACAGCACGGCTTCGGGCAAGACCTATAAAGGTTTCGGCGTAAAACAATTGAAGTTTATTTACGACGTTCTCGAAGAAGAAAAACTTGCGAGCGTCGACAAGATGAGCGCTTCTCTCAAATCGAAGATAGCTTCCGACTACGCAGAGAAGAAAGCCGACGTGATAAACGAAGTTCTGTTCGCCACCGAAAAAGATATGGTAAAAGCGGTGGAAGACTTTGTCGCGAACATGGTCAAGTCTTTCGAGGGAGCCACCTCCGACATACTCAAAGCCGTCGCGAGCGGAATGACGGCTTCGGGACTCGACTTCCTCGAAATGAAAGGAAGTCACTACGACGCCGAGGGCAATTCCGAATCCAACGTGACCGCAAGGAAGAGAGCTTTCGTCGAAAAGACGGTAGATTCCTACTCCGCCGACTACGTCAACGTGAAGTACGGTATCACCGATTCCGAAAAAGAACAGTTGAAGGCAAAGACTCTCGCGCATTTCGGTATCTATAATAAGAGCGGCTCGTCCGTAAGCGGCACCACCGGCAACAACGTGGTCGGAAAACCCGTCGTGAACCTCATTCTCACCAACACCGAAATAAAGATAAATCCGAACGCGGCTACCCTCGGACTGATAGTCGGTATGCTTATGCCCGGAAAGAACCTTTCCGTACCCGACTTTAAGCGTATGGAACTCGTTCTTAACACCTACGACGGATTGAGCAATATCAACTTCAATTTAGCGTTAGACTCGTACGGTAACAAGGTAGCCTTATCCGTACCTACGGGCGGACTTACCTTTGCCTTTAACGAAGGCGTGGGAGAACTCGCCGGCGGCAAGGACAAACCCTTTACCGAAATGTTCGACTTGCCCGACGTATCCTCTTACGGCGGATTGACGGGCGTAAGCCTTAACGGCGGCGGACTTAATCTTAATACCACCGCTCTCGTAAACAGTCTCTTGGACGGTATATTCATAGACGACCTTACTATCTATCTCGAACACAGAACCGATTACTGGTCGAGAAAAGATTTGTTCGCGAAATACCCGAAAGTAGACGCGACCGGTCCGTTCACCTACGCCGATAACGACGACGGATATTTGGGTAACGACGCCGCCGCTTTGAGCGGAATAATGAAAGTTCTCAATGTCATCAATAAGATTTACAATCTCATCAACGTCAAGAAGTGGTATCAGTACTTTACCGGCGGAAAAGGATTGTTCGACGCCGTCACCAACACGAAGAACAAACCCGTATTCACCCGTAACCAGTACGCGAGAGGAAAACTTTTGGCGTACAAGTCGGTCACGAACGTAATCAACGCCGATATATCCACCCCGTCTTACAAACAGGGCAACATAAGCGCGCATATCGACCATCATCAGATTTTCGTGTCGATAGGTATGTCGCTTACCATTAAGATTTATATAACCCTCGATTTGAGTTCTTTCCTTAACGGAAGTAACGAGGGCGTGGAAAGTAAGGGTCTTAACCTGTCCAACATTATGGGTATGGTACTCTTCCCCGACAGTATGTTCGCGTCGGAGAACGCCGCTAACGGCACCGGCAGATTCTACGGCAGAGTCACCGACACCGACGGCAACCCCGTAAAAGAAGCCACCGTAACGATAAGTAACGGCACCGGCGATTACCAGACCAGAACCACCGACGCCGACGGATATTATTACTTCTTAAATCTCCCCGTCACCGAGCATATTTACGGCGAGTACAATATCTACAAACTGGAAAAATGGCTCAAAGAAAACGGATTCTATAACGAGAGTACCAAGACGTACACGAAAGAAGAAATAAACTACGACGGCAAGGATTATCGCCTTATCGACGGCGTGTACTATAATCTCGGCGACAGAACCGCTATAAGCGTGTCGAAAGACGGCTGTTCTGCCTTCTACGAAAGAGATATCTTCGTCCTGCCGAAAGAAACCAACACCGCGATAAAACGCGACGTGGTACTCGTAGACGCGGCAAAGACGGGCGAAGTACCCAAGGACGTGACCTTCAAAGGCAAGTCTTATTACAAAGACGGAGAAAACTTAGTACCCTTCGGCGGAGCGAGCCTTGTCTATAACGGCGGCAACGGTCTTACCGTATCCAGCGTTCTTTCCGACGGCAACGGAATAGGTTCTTACGAAATGACCGTAAAGGTTTACGACTCGATAAGACAGTATTACGAAGATAATCACCTGTCCACTCTCGCGCATAACATCACCGCTAATATGTCGGGTTACAACTTAGTCGGATACAGACTTTCGGGCGACGATACGATAATTACCGCCGACGGACTCAATTCGACCCTCAACGACGTTATAAGACGCGGCAACAGCGGTATGAATATCGGGCTCGATATGATATTCGAACGCACCGATATCGTCACCACCACGATAGTGGGTAAGATACTCGTGCCGAAAGAAAGAGGAAGCTCCGAAATGGTAGTTCCCGAACCCGGAACCTATCAGCTCTGGGTGAGCGTGGGCGGACGCACTTCCGGCGTAATAGACTATTACGACCTTGCACCCGACGACTTCTCGGTGGCGGTAGACCGTGACGGTAACTTCTCGTTCACGGGAAAAGAACTCGCTCTCGAAAATATCGGAGCAAGCTCGTATATAATCAAATTCCGTAGCAAAATTTATCAGAACCTCAATCTCGTAGCCGACGCTAACGGTAACGCTACCGATACCTTCGGCAATATGAAAGTTCTCGACACCTTCAACGGCAAGGTGGCAAGCTACTACGTCACGTTAAGTCCCATATACAGAGAAAAGCACTGGTCGGAAGAAGTGACGGGCATAAGCGAAGGAGAGAACATATCGAGCATAGGACAGCTCCTCAGCCGCGTAAGAATAAGACTCGGCGCGGACAAGCTCGACGGCGAAGTGCACGGCGACGGCGACAACGGGGTTCAGGACCACGACCACAGCTATCAGGACGACGTCAGCAACCTTATTTACGAAGGTAGCAACGCTACCGACAGATACAACACTTACACTTATATCGAAGCGTGGCTCAATTCCGGCAAGATTAACGACATTCTCGCCGGAGTGGAAAGTATCATTCTCGGTATGATGGGCGTGACGGGCATAGCTCCCGGACAGACTCTGAGCGCGCAGGATATTTCGCGCGGCGGCACTACTACCGACGCCGACTTCCGTCTCGATCAGTACAGCGAATTCGATATCATAAACAAGGGCGAAGCCGAGTTGAAGAAAGGGTTCGTAAAACGTTACAAAGGTCGTTATAACGAAAACGATATCCGTATCTTCGATAAGATTTACGTAGACAAGGGCGCGTACTATCAGGCAATGCACAGCGCGCTTGCCAAGATGAGCGCGGGACTCGTTCACTTCGTTCTTACTATGGTGTTCGACTCCACGGGGCTTGCGACTATGGAAGCTCTCGGAGTTCACCTTACCGACCTTATAGCCTTCGCTATTCTCGACCCGACGGCGTTCGAAGCGCTTAACGCTATCAAGATGCTCGGCGCAATCCCCGGCGTAGGCATAGTCTTTACCATACTCGGTACGGTGGCGGGCGCGCTCGGTTCTATTCTCAGTACGATAGGCACGCAGCTCGGAGCCATTATAGGAGAACTCGCCACGATATTCTCCTGCTTACTGCCGATACAGTTAGGGTACAATATGTTCGACACGGTCGATCTTGCCGACAGCCCGCTGCAAGCGGCGGGATTCACGCCGGATTACTTCACCGACAAGACCTATTCCACGCCTGTAGACGTGGGCGGTCAGTACGTCACTATGTACAGAGACGCAAGGACGTACGACATGTCGACTTACGCGAAGATTACCTTAAACCAAGGTAACAACGGCGGCTATCTCGACCGTATCTCCTTGTTCATAAATTCCGCAAGCTACAACGCCGCAAGCGAAATATCGGATAACGTCGACAGCGGCAACCGTATGGGCGAATACACCGCTATGCAACAGGGCGACTGGAAATACGAATACTGGAAGAACAACGGCAGAGTCGGTAACTACTATCACGAAGTGGTAAATTACGTCAAAGAGGAAATTTATACCAAGATAGAGGACAAGAATTATAGCGGCGAATATTACTATCACGATTTGGATAACAACAAGTACGTAATAAGCTCTTCCGCCACCGAAGACGGGAACTACGAACTCGACGGCGACACGGGCGAAAAAGTCAAGTACAGCCGCGAAGTAATAGACACTACCGAAGTGGAATCGAGAGAAGTGACTTACGCTACCGACCCGAGCGCGAAGTACGGAATTAAGAGCGTGGACGTCAAGTCGATGCAGGTAGTGAAAAACGGCGTCACCGACGAAGCGAACGAAAGATTCATGAACGACTGGATTAAGCGTACCAACGTGAATTCCTACGCGGTAGTGGACGACTATTATATCGACCCCGCCACCAACAAGAGAGTCGTTTACAACAGAGTCTTTATCTACGACGACGAACAGAACGTCAAAGAAGACATGTATCAGGAAATCGAGATAAAGAACAACGGTATAGACATTCGTCAGGTAAAAGACGCATTTACGGGTACCTTCAAGAACGTTTCTTACGATAAGGTCACCAAGTTGTGGACGGACGAAGTAGTCGCTCCGCCTACGAAGATTACTTTCTGGGATCCTTTCGATTTGACCGACTTCACTATGGAAGGCGGCACGTGGGCGAACTCCGCCGGATATCAGGGCGTGAGAAGAAACACCGACCCGTCGATAACCGTGGACAAAGTCTTGCCCAACAGGTATATGGCTTCGTTTGCCGACGGCAACAGCTCCGGTACGAACGGTATGAATATTTACTGGGACGTAAGCGCGTTGAACCTTACCGCCGCGGGCGTTGAGAAAGATTACCTTAAAGGTTACGTCGGCAACGGCACCTACGCGAAAATAAAGGTCGAAGTCAAACCGTTCACCGTGGATATAGTCAGCGCGAAAGCACAGATAATAAAACAGGTCTCCGACAATCTCGTCATCGACCCGTATACCTTCAACGCGGAAGAATTCGTAGCGGGACTGCCCAGTTTCTTCTACTATGATTACGAAAGCGGAACGGGTACGGAGACCCGCAGAAAGACTTATCTCTTCAACGAACTGAAATGGTCGCTCGACTATACCGTAAAAGACGGAATAAAGAAGTACGATTCTCTCGATTACGTCACCGAAGACTTCGAGTCGTACATTAACCTTACTTTCAGAGCGTACGAAGCGGTTCGCGACGCCGACAACGAGGACAAGTGGACCGACGCCGAGGGCAACACCCCGTACACCACCGTCAAGATACCGCTTAAAGTCAAAAACAACGAAGTCAAATACGTCGAAAGCGCCGTAAATAACAGTATCGGCGGAATAGTATCGGTAGGTATGCCGAGCGGATATAACGGTATGATTACCTTCAACCCGTTAAATAACCGCGACCCGTACTCCTCCCTCTACTACCTCGAAAGTTTCGACGCGGCGGTAAAGAAAGACGGTTCCGTAATAAAAGACTGGGCGATTATCCCCAACAGTTTCGAGTCGATTACCCAAAACGGTAAGAACTTAGCAAACTACGACAACAGCTTCTCGAGAGAACAGTCCTACGCGGTAAGTTACAAGATTACCGACGGAACGGGTTACGTCCAGACGATGTATATCTACGTCAAGATTTTGTCCAGCAACATTCTTGCGGGACAGAGCTACTACCTTAAAGGCAGCGACAAGGTATTCATCGAAAATAATCGCAACCTCTATCCGTACGCCGCTACGGAAAGTTACGACGGCGAAATAGCGAACAGCTACGCAAGCGGAGACGTTCTCGCAAGACTGTATCTGTCCGATAACATTAACGTAGTCTACGAAAGCGGATACGAAGAAAGAGTGGCTTTGGGCGAAACCAAAGAAACGAAGAAACAAATCTACGTTGTTTACGACGAAGAAAGCGGCAAGTTCGTTGCGAAAGGCGCGACGGTAGTCTCCGGAAGAGATTTCAGCTACCGTATCCCGTACCTTAACTACGCCGACGGCGGAAAGAAGACCGTCGAAGCGGTAATAGGACAGCACGGATACGCTCGGTGGGAACTCGACGACGTATTTACCGATATCGTCCTCGGACGTCTTGACGTAAGCTACACCCTCAATAAAGCCAAAGCGATAGCGTACGATACGTTGTACGCCGGTCTTAACCGTTACGACAAGCTGTCCTTATCGAGAATACTCGTCGCCGAAAACAACAACAAGGCGAAAGCGTGGGACGTCTGGTACAATAACTACGCCGACAAGACGAAAGACACTTACAGCGTAAACGACGTGCTTAAATTAGACGTTATGCTCACCGACGCGAAACTGTCGTTCGTCACAATTAGCTACGCCACGGCGCAGAGCCTTGCATACGAAAGACTTCTCGTTGACAATACTTCCGCTTCCACAGACAGCAACAAGATAAGCGTGACGGAACTTCGTGAAATGTTCGCCGAAGTAAAAGCGAACAACATAAACAAGTCCACCGTCGAGCAACAAGCCCTTACCTTCGCCAAGTGGTATAAAGAACGCACCAGACACGAACTTTCCATTGAAAGAACGGTTATGGAAAGAAGCGCCGAAGCCACCGGCAGCGTAAACGTAAGCCCCGATAAGGAAGTCACCGAAGATAACGTGTTAGACTTCATTCCTTCGGGCGTAAGCATAGGATACAAGGGCGTGACGAGCGACGACGGCGAATACAAGATGATCACCACCGACGTCACCTGGATAGTCGACAAAAAAGAACTTGTCGAAAAGATGAGTTATAACGGCGCTATTATAAGCGCGGAAGCCTTGCTTAAAGACGAACTGTTTGGCAATCAGGTACTCCGCAGCGTGGGTATGAGAATAAATCAGCTCAAAGTTTCGGGCATCGTGAGTATGTTCGAAGAAGGCGACTTGCCTGACGTAAGCGCGTACGACGAAAAGACCATCGACTCGTTCCTGTCTACGTATTACAGCGCGGACACCCTCGGAGTGAGAGCATACGCGTTCGCTATCTCCATAGAAGGAGCCGACAAGATAGTAAGAATAAACACCGAAAGCGGTATGGATAACGCCGTTTGGGAACTCGCTACGAGCGACTCTTACTACGAAGGCACGACCAACAGAAAGATATTGTGGCAATACGCCGAAGACACCGACGGCGACGGCAACTACGATAACGACGGTATAAGTTACAATCCTCGTAAGGGCGCGCACAAGATAAGAGTCTGGGTACAGAGTAAGAACTACAATAGCGTCAACGTGACGGGCGGCAAGTGGCAATATGCGGTGGAAATAGACTTCACCGACATAAAACACGCTTTCCAAGGCTCGGACGACGTGGCAAGTCTCGTATCCTTCTCGAAGCTTGTCGACGAAACCGTGACCGATATAGTTAAGGTAAGAGTAGACGGCGACGAAACGAAAGCGAGCGTCAAGTACAACGCGAATACCGGCAGATACGCTATCGCGTTCAACCCGTCGCAAGTCAAGATAGACGAAAGTTCTTTAGTGGAATTCGACGTCGACCTCGGCGGAACGAAATACGACGCAAACGGCAAGAGAGTAAGCAACTGGATGCCCGCTACGATAGGGCTCGACGACAACGACGAGTTCTACAAACTCAAAAAGTTCGACACGACGGCTACTTTCGGAACGAGAACGAACAACGTTCAGAACGTAAACGTAACCCTTATAAACAAAGCCGAATACGTATTCGACGAAGTGGCGGAAGTGGTTTATAAACGCGACGGCAAAGTCGTCGACTTCGATAAGCAGATAGCCACCTCTCTCGACGACCTTGCGGCGATACTCCCGAATACCGCTTCGGTATCCGGTACTATGGACGGCGTTTACGAACAGGTTGAACTCCCCGTAAGCTGGTCTTCGATAGAAGAATACGGACTTAACGGTCGTACTTCCGACGGAAAATATCCGACGGCGAGAGCTTTGATAGGCGACAGAACCTTCGGTTATATCCCCGACAGAACGGTGCAACTTAAATTAGGAGCCGAAAGCGAAATCGTGGTAAGCGGTATTCCCGACGTCATTAACGTCGATCCGTACGGCAACGAGGACCTCGAATGGATGCGGAAAGAATACTCCGTAGCCACCGTCACCTCTCGCGTCCGCGACGTGGACGGCACGGAAAGGAAAGTCACCAAGACCGTTGACGTCAAGATAGCGATGGAAGACGTGGATTTGGTCGATTACAGAGAAAACAACTTCGTAAGAAGCGAGTATTCGGTTAGATTTGCGTTAGGTCACACCGTGACTTCGGCAAGAACCGACAGCGGTAAGTTCGACGTAAGATACGAAGTAAGGAAGACGGTAATCCTCCGCGACAGAAGCATCACCGATATGTACATTGCGAAGTTCAACGGTATTGCGGACGGCAAAGCGGTTTGGTCGGAGATAGAATATATCACCGCCGACGTATTCGAAAGAGTCGGAACCAACGATTTTGCGTACGAAATAAGAGTGAACCCCGCCGAAAGTACGATAGACGCCGTCAGAGCAAAACTCGGCGACAAGTACAACGGTCTTACCACCGTATACGCTTACGACGAAAGCATTAAGTCGGGCGTAGAGTACGAGATTAAAGAACCTAAGTACGGTTGCTTCATAGTCTACGGCAGCGGTACCGAAGCCACCTACGTATCCGACGTGACCTTCGAAGGCGTCGAAGATATAGTTTATACCGCGAACGGCGGTTTCTACACCGACGTAGTTAAGGCGGTAATAGGCAAAGGCGAATTGAAACAGACCGTTCCCGTCACCGTCAACGTAAAACGCGCTCTCGTCACGGGAATAAAACTTCTTCCCTACGAATACTCCGCCGGAGAAGAATATTCGCCCGCAGGAACGAACGGCGGTACTTACGTTCCCGTTCAGACCGATTCGGACGGCAAAGTAACAAGACTTGTGATAGAGCCTTTCCTCGGGTTCTCCAACCTGCCTGCGAAGGTAATCGCGGTAGTCGATATCGGCGGCGGCGAGATAGCGTACAGGACAGTATCCGCGGAATGGGACGGCAGTCTCGTCACCGCAAACATGAGCATAAAGGGCGGCGAATTCAACGTAGGAAGCACGGCTAACGTGGCTTACGTCACCGTATACGCCGGTTCCGACGGAGAAAGAGCGGGCGAGCAGACGATAGAACTTTCCGTCACCGTACCCGACAGAACGGTATTTTACTATGAAGTAAGCTACGACGGCGAGAACTACAAGCCCCTTAACGACTTAGTCTACGGAAAGAAAGCAAACGCAGCTAACTACACCAACGAATTGCTCCTCAATCCGTACGATATGCGTAACGCGCTTCTCGACGCGTACGCCGAAAGGAAAGGGCTTGACAAGTCGATAAACGACGTCTACAACTCCTCTTCCAAGGTCTACGACACCGAGTTCTGCAAGACCGACGCCGCCGGCAACACGGTCGACAACGCCGACTTCACGTTCTTCCGCTACGTCAGAATAGTATGCGAAGACGGTTACGTCAGAGAATACAAGCTCGACGCAAAGAACTATGTCGCGTTCTCGAAAGCAAACGTAAAAGACTTCTATTCGGGCGGACGTTCGGTCAAGATTGACTTACGCGTGGGCGAGAAATATTCTTCCGACAATAACGGAACTTACGCTCCCGACGCGGCGGTCCTTAACGTCGCTCCCAACAAGGAAACGGAAGGCGGCGAATTCGAAGAGTTCCTTAGCGTAAGAGTTCTCGACATGACCTACGGTTCGGGACTCGAAAAGGATATCTATTATATCGACCCGTACGGAGTCCTCGGAGCTACCGGCAAGAGCGGTATCACCTTCGAAAGCAAGGTAGTATATCCCGAAGACACCGTCCGTAACGTGAAGATAGTCGGTAAAGACAGCGACAAATACTTCATCGACGACGGCGCGAGAACCGATATAGCGACGTACGTATTCGAAGAAGTCAACTACGACGGAAGCGCGATAAACTACAAGTGGTTCGATATAGTAAGCATAGACCCCGCGACCGGCAAGTTCACGCTGAAAGAACGTAAGCGTAACGACGGCAGAATCAAGTACGGCAGCGGCGTAGGAAAACTCGCCGTGACCTTCGGAAGCGACCGCGATAATTCGTTTGCGGGTACGCAGGTATTCAATATCCCCGTTGTCTACGTTGACAGAACGGTAGAAAGTCTCGGATTTAACGGAGAAAACGCTCCTTACTTCAAGACTCTCACGTTAAGCAACGGCACCGTGGAGCAGGGCTTCGAGTTCGACCCGTTCGTCACCTACAACGCAAGCGTAAACGGTTTTGGCGATAGCGAACAAGGCTTCCTTAAACACGGTCAGTACGGTACGAAACTTACCTTCAAGAACAACGATATCGACAGGATATTCGGCGGAAGACAAGGTTCTACGTTCGAATACGACCTTACTATGGACCAAGGCAACGATATCCGTATCGGCGTTACGTTCGAAGACAAGGAATTGAAGTGGAGATACACGGGCGGCGAGTTCGATATCAAGGCGCGGTTAGGCAGCGGAGACAACTATCAGGAAATCCCCGTCACCGTAAAACTTCTCTCCCGTAGAGTAGACGCAAAACGCGCGGGTACGATAAACGGTTTCAGCAGCGACATCTTCAAGTCCGGCGTAGACCTCACCACGAAAGTTAAAGCCTACGACTATATAGGGTACAGCAACGTGGAAGCCAAACTTATAAGCGATTACTTCGTCAACGGACACGTTACCTTCAAAGTTTACTTCGAAGACTTCGACGAGCCTATCGAATACACTATGAACACGGTGGCGGCAAGCGACGGCAAGTACGTTCTTACCGACAGCGAACTCAACTACGTCGAAAACGAGACCGTCTACAACAACGGCGTAAGAATGGCGTTTACGATGGATACGACCGAGACCATAAGTTACCGTGGCGGCAAACTCACGTTTGCGATGACTATTCCCGGTTACGGAATGGGCAAGAATGGTCAGCAGCAAGCCACCGTATCCATAGAGATGGAAGAACAGTACGTGATTTACGCTAATCCCGCCGACGAAAACTCGGGAGAAGAAATAACTTACGACGCGTTCTATAAAGACGCTTTCGACGCCGACGCGATGGAATACGATACGTCAAGCCACAGTATGTTCGTCACCAACCCGTACTACTTCATACAGCAGGGCGGCGTCAAGATGCCCGACACCGTGTACGCTTACGTCACGACCAAAGCTCTGTTCGAAGAGTACAAAGAAATGACTAAATCGGTCAAGAACGAGATTACCGGCAAGTACGATCCCGCGCACAGCGAAGAAGAGATAACCGCGTGGAAGGTAGCCAACGCCGGCAATATAAGAGCCTATAAAGTGGACGCTAACTGGACCGGCGGCAGCAAGAACAGACTTAACGTAAACTTCTACGACGAAAGCATAAGCGGCGCGATGACCATGCCGATAGACGATCAGGTTTACAGAACGAGCATGAGAGTTCAGCCGTGGTTGTTTAAGAACACCACCGACGCCATCACAGCGTTTGAAGACTCCACTCCGTACGGACCCGACGACATTATCCTGTTGCCGACTAAGTCGTATCTGACGTCCACGCTCGACCCCGACTTCTACGTCGAAGTAAGATATGCCGAAGAAGACGGACATCCCGTCTACGACGCGAACTACACCTATATCGTTCACTTCAAAGTAAACGGAGAAGAGAAACAGGTCGAAATCAAGAACGTGGACGGCGGCGGAACCTACCGCGACAACTATAATAAGTGGTACTTCGGAGCGGTTAAGTTCGGCGAAAGCGATCAATACGCTACGTTCAAACTCGGCGGAAAGGGCGGTCAGACGTTCAGATGGAGATTCAGCAGAACCTCGCAGAGAAAGTGGATTAACAGCAACATTCAGGACGTAATGGCGTTACGCGTGGGAGCCGACGGCGTAAATCTCGAAAAATCGTTGGTTCAGTACTTTGTCAACGGCAACTCGACCAACCTTGAAAGTTCCGCACCGGCGTATATCCCCGTAGAATACACCAACTTGCGTAAGCCTGTGAACGACGACAGATACTCCACCGCAATAACAGGCGATCTTTCCGCAAAGGTAGTCAGCGCCGAACGCTCCACGCCCGCGACGGTACAGAGCCTCGACTTCGGCACCGAAAAAGACAAAGACGACAACGACGTTCAGATAGTCAACAATTATCAGATAGCGTTGCTCGACTGGGCGGTGACGGGACGCCGCGCATATCCCTCTTCCAACGTGAAGATAGGCGGTACGATAATCCTCAGCGGTTACGGCGCGGTTATGCCCAACTACGTCTACTCCTTGAAGACGAACAACGGATTCGGCGACATATTAGGAAATCTGTTCAAGAACGAATCCAACGTCGGCTTTAACAGGTTCTTCGTGTCCGACCAGGGCGGCAATAACAAGCACGCCTTACTCGCGCCCAACACCGAAGAAATGGATCCGACCGACACCTTACCGTTATCTTACATCAACTCCAACGTGACGCTTGACGCAGGATATCAGTACGACGACAATATGTTGAGATCCATAAGCGCGGGACAGTATTACGTCACCGAAGGATTGCACGAAGTAAGTTTAAGCACGGTACCTACCTTGTATATAAAGAAAGGCACCAAGTTCGCGGTTCATAACTTGCCGCTGTTCCAAGTAAATATGGCTTTCGCGGTAGAGACGAAGATACAGCTCCCGGGCGGTATAGGCGGAATTACCTTCAAGACCGAATACACCAAAGACAGCACCTACGCTTCGATGTTCATTCCGTGGTACAAAGCCAAAGTATATCAGGTGACGGGCAGCGACTTGAAGATTAACGGCAATACGGTCACCGCAAGCGGCGGCGTAAAAGAAGTGGAGCAGGGCGTAGCCGGCATTAACACCAACGTCAGCAACAAGATAAGATACGTCCTTTGCGCTCAGGTTTCGTTCAGAATGTCGACGATGAGCGACGCGGAGAAGATTTATAAGAACAGACCTTCCACCGACGACGCGTATCCGCCCGACGGAGCGTACGACGACTTCACCTTCTACGTCTATACGATACTCCGCATCAACTAACTTAAAATAAAAACGGCGCTCTTCGGAACGCCGTTTTTATTTATTGATATTAAAAATGAAAATTACGATTATTTCAAAGCCTCTTCCCACGCGTCGAAACTAAATCTCGGGTTCGCGGGACTTGTGGAAGGAAGACAAACAGTCATATTAAGGTATTCGGGGAAATTGTCGGTCAAAAATTTGTGAGCGGTTTTGCCGTTGGTTATTATTTTCCTTATTTTCGGGTGGGTTTCGATAAGTCCTTTTATATCGGCTGCGACGGCGTTTTTTATCGACGCGTCCATCGAGCCTTCTATATCGCAAGCGACGACCATATCCCACAGAGCGATTCTAAGGCGTTTTAAGAGAAGTTTCTTATCGTCGTTGGTATTCGGACGGTCGGCGGAGAAAACTCGGCTCAAAACCGTCCAGAAGCGGTTTCTGTCGTTGCCGTAGTAGAAAGAAGTTTCTCTGCTTTTCACGCTCGGAAAACTTCCGAGTATGAGAATTTCGCTGTCGTCGTCTATAAACGGCGGAAAACCCACGCAACGCATCAGTCGTCGAAAAGGGAGCGTAAGGTTACGAAGGCTTTTTCCGAACGGATAATCATATCTTTCGACACGCAGTACGCCGCGCGGACGTATCCCGTCACGCCGAAACTGTCGGAGGGTACCAAAAGCAGACCGAGTTCTTTGGCTTTTTCGCTGAATATATTCGCGTCGGGGACGGGGGATTTTATGAAAAGATAAAACGCGCCGTCGGGGTTTACGTATTCGAAACCCGCTTTTTTTACGATTTCGCAAAGCAAATCGCGGTTTTCCTTATACGCGTCGATTTCGGTTTTCGCGTCGATACAGCGGGCAATCACCGCTTGCATAAGGGAGGGGGCGCAGACGTAGCCTAAGGCTCTTCCGGCTCCGCACACGGACAGGTACAGGCGTTTTGCCTCGGCGGCGTTCGGGTTTACCGCGACGTATCCTATTCTTTCGCCGGGTAGACTTAACGATTTACTGAAAGAGTAGCAGACTACCGAGTCGGCGTAGTAATTCATTATGAACGGAACTACTTTTCCGTCGTAGACTATTTCTCTGTACGGTTCGTCGGATATTAACGCTATTTTTCTGCCGAATTCTTCGCTCTTTTCGGTAAGAATACCGCACAAAGTTTTTATTGTTTTTTCGTCGTAAACCGCTCCCGACGGGTTGTTGGGAGAGTTTATTATCACCGCTCTCGTCTTCTCGGTTATTTTTTTGCGTAGATCGTCGAAATCGGGGCGGAAATTTTCATCGGGGCAGACGGCTACGGGAATAGCTCCGCCCGCTTTGATGAACACGTTGTATTCCGGAAAATACGGCGCGAAAATTATTACTTCGTCGTCTGGTCTTTCGGTCACCGCTTTAAGGGTTATGGTAAGCGAAGCCGCCGCTCCGCAGGTGATATAAATGTCGTCGGGGGATAATTCGGTCGAAAACCGCCGGTTAAGGTTGTCGGAAATTGCCGTTCTCGTACGCTTGTCGCCCTGCGCGGACGTGTACCCATGTACTTCTACCGACGGCACGGTGTCGAGAATATCCTTAATAGCATCGTTCACGCAGCCGGGGGCGGGGATACTCGGATTACCTAACGAGAAGTCGAATAAAGAGTCTTTCCCGTGAGTTTCCGCATAAGTTTTGCCGTATTCGAACAGTTCTCGAATGACCGAACGCACGTTGCCTAAATTAAATGATTCCGAATTGTACATATTTCACCTCGCTGACGATATAAAAAATAGTAACAAAAAAACAAATACAAGTCAAACCCCGACGTCAAAATGTTGCTTTTTTCATTTTCAGCGTATAAAATAACCGTGATAACGAAAAAACGGAGAAAGACAGAATGATTACCGAAGAAGAATTAAGGAAAGCCTTTACGAAGGATAGATACGCAATAAAAAACGGAATAGAAATAGTCTGCGTGGACGAGAACGGTTCGGAAATAAGAGCGGAAATAAACGACAGTCATCTTAACGGCAAAGATATGGTTCACGGAGGAATGTTGTTTACCGTGGCAGACTTCGCTTTCGGCGTCGCCGCCAACTTTCGGCACCCCGATACGGTGACTTCGGGAGCCTCAATTACATATTTAGCTCCTTGTTTCGATACAAAATACATAATCGCGAGAGGTAAAGAATTGTCGGCGCATAAGCACACTTGCGTGTACGAGGTAGTTATTACCGACGACAAAGACAGAGTGGTGTGCCTCGCGCAACTTAACGGATTTATTAAAGAGGCGTTGTCGTAAATCGGACGTTTCCGATAAAACAACGTTATCGTTTATAATAAATGAAGAAAAAAGTTGCAAAAATATAATAGCTGTGCTAAAATAGCATACGAAAAGCGAGGAGTAGCGCAGTTTGGTAGCGCGCTTGGTTCGGGACCAAGAGGCCGTGGGTTCGAATCCCGTCTCCTCGACCATACAAAAAAGGTAGGCGTTTTGCCTACCTTTTTTGTATGCTATCGGTGATAAGGACACGCCTTTTGGGGACGAACCAAGCGCAAAGAGGGGTCCCCGAAAATTGTAAATTTTTGGGGAAAAGGAGATACGGAGAGAAAAGTGCGACTGCCCGCAAGGGAGGTCGCAGAAAAGCGACAGTATCGACGCGGTTCGGGACCAAGAGGCCGTGGGTTCGCAAATTTCGCAGAATTGCGAAATCTGACGAGCGAGAAAACACGTATTCTAAAAGTACGCAAAACGTGACCGTATTAAACTTAAAAAAGGACAAAAGCGAATACGAGTGATCCCGTCTCCGATTTGCCTACCTTTTTTGTATGCTCTCGGTGACGGGTAAAGAACGGCTCTTTGGTATAAAAAGGGTAACCCTGAAAATCGCAGATTTTTAGGGAAAAGGAGATACGGAGAGAGAAGTGCCACCGCCTATAATGACGGTGGCAGAAAAGCGACAGTATCGACGCGGGTTCGCAAATTTCGCAGAATTGCGAAATCTGACGAGCGAGAAAACACTTGTTCTGAAAGTACGCAAAACGTGGCCGTATTAAACTTAAAAAAGGACAAAAGCAAATACGAGTGATCCCGTCTCCGATTTTTCCTGTCCTTTTTGTATGCTCTCGGTGACGGGTAAAGAACGGCTCTTTGGCATAAAATTGACTGTATAAATTTTGCAAAAAGAAACGGTAGGCGTTGTGCCTACCGTTTGCAAGTATTTTTGCCGATAAAAATAAAGTACTATTTTTAGCCGTGGTTATGAAATTTAATATAAAATCTACGAGTTTTGATAGTTTTATCCTATTTTTTACGGTTAGTTTTTGCGATTTTGTTCCGAGGCGGTTTTCGTGTCGGCTATGCGTTTGGCGCGGAGGGCTTTCTCCATCTCGAACAAATCGGTTTTCTGTTGGGGGGTGAGGACGGAATAGGGGACGTAGTATTCCTTGCCGTTTGTCGTGCTGAATTCTGCCACACGCTTTTTTAAGTTTATCAAACTAAGGACGCCGCTTTCGGCAAATGGTTTTTCTTTTTTGAAAGAGGAAACGGAGTAGTACCACTCGCCGTCGGCGCGTTTTTCCGCGGAAAGATTGATTTTGCCTCGAAGTCCTCTGTTGTAGCCTTTGAAAACGCCGATAAAAGGCGCGGCAATCAGGACGATTTCGCCGATTAGTATGACGATTATTCCGATAACGCGGACGAGAGGAGTTACGATTCGGAAATAGGTATAGAACGCGGTATACAACCCTATGATAATAACGAATATCGCGAACGCGACGGAGAAAACGAACGCGGAAAATTTTCCGATTATCAAGTCGATGCGTTTGCCTTTATAGTTACTGTCGAATTCTACGTTGAAGTTCATAGTGTTCCTTTAAGAGAGGGTTTTTATTTAAGCCAAAAATAGATAAGCAGAGCCGCTAAGCTGAACCCTGCGAGAACGAGGCAAAGGCGAGGGAGCATGACCGAAAAGAAAGCTCTTATCATAGCGCGCTGTTCTTTTTTAGTGTACTCCGTCTTTACTTTGCCGCTCTTTTGCTTTTTTTCGCGGTTCATATACGCCGCGCGACGGTATGCGGGAAGTTCGTCTCCCGTCATGGGGGCGATAGTCATTCCGTTGTCCCAATCGTCGTTTTTCTTTCTTGTCATATCGTTTTTATTAAGTCCGCCGTCGCGTAAATTGCGGCGGCGGAAGTGGGTGGTTTCGGTTAAGCTTCGGCTCCGCTTTCGGCTTGTCTGGATAAAGGTACGTACGCAACACCGTATTTTGAAGAGGCGTCGTCGTAAGTAAGTATAATCTGGTCGTCGCCGTAAGTGCCGACTTCGAGTTCGTACTCAACGTCGTTTATATAGAACACGTAATATCCCGTTCCTTCGGGACTGAGTCCGACGTAAAGAACGTTTACGTATTCGCTGTCGCCCGCAAGTTTAACTTTGAATTCGTCTGCGGCGGCGATTATTTCGACGGTTCCGGCGGAGTTTTTCCACGTTCCGAAGTATTTTGCGGGGAGATGAACTTCCGCTACCTGAGAAAGGTTTACGTTAACGTCGGCGTCTACGCTGTAAAGGTTGACGAACCTGCCGCTTGCGTTTTCGGAAAGGATAATAAAGTAAGCCGCGTCGTTGTGGACGAATTTAAGTTCTTTTCTGGTCTTGTCGTAAGTTGCGTTATCTACCGCTAAGGTGTAACCGCGACCGAGTTTTACTTCGGCGGTTCCGTCGGCGGCGAGTTTAGCTTCATACACCTTATTATCCGCGTCTACGTAGCGCCACGTTCCCACGTATTCTTTGGGTATTACCTGTAATTCGGCTTTTTGCAGGTTGACGAGCAGTCCGTTGTTGTCGTACATAATCATCATCGGGTTGCCGTAGGAGTTAATCCAGTACATAATGTAGGTCTTGTATTCGCTGCCTTCGAGGTCGAACGCATATCCGTAATCGGACAAGGTGAAGGGAACGACTCTGTCTTCGTAGCTGTAAAGGTCGCTGTAAACGGGGTTGCCGTCGGCGTCTTTGCCGGTCTGAATATAGTAACTTGCCGTAAGGGTAATAGACGTGTCGGTGATTACGAAACGGAAACTGTAAGGCTTCTGCCCTTCGCCGAAGTCGGTCACGACAGATTCCCAAATGCCGACGTAGTTGTTGATTACGCTGTCCACGAGTTTTACGATATAATTTTGCGACATCGTGCCTATCTGTAAAGAAGTGCCGTCCTGACGGAGAACTATCATATAGTTTTCGGTGACGCCGAGCGTACCGACAAAGCCTTCGGTTTCGGAATAGCTCGTCGGGACGAAAGTCATACCGTTAATCGTAATCTTGCCGTATGATATGTTGACTTTTTGTTTGCCGTCGTCGGAAACGTACAGCCCTACGTATTTTTTCGGTATTTCTATGCCGACGTCGTCGGAAACGTAATCGACGTAGAAACGGACGTATTCCGCATTGTCGCGGAGTTCGATTACCATTAAGAATTTATTTCCGGCGTCGTCTACTCCGGGAACGAGGTTATAGGTAGTGTTGCCCACGAGGACGACGAGACCTTCTCTGTCGCCGCTCGAAAGGAGGGTGGCTTCGGTATCGTTGCACCACATTACGTAGGATTGAATTACGAACTTAAAATGCAAGTCCTCTGCGGCGTTATCGATAGACCATACCCCTCTGTACTCTTCCGGTATCTCGAACACTTCGGTAATTACGTTGGTCAAGGTGATATTAAGGGTATAATCTTCGCTTTGGATAAGGAGCTGTTTGGAACTTAACTTCATTATCGTTATCGACTTATCGTTCCACTTTCCCGTGAAGAAATCGGGTTCGTTTGCGGAAGAGCTCGAAGAATAGCGCAGGTTTTCTACGACGATGCCGTTAAGAATAAATCCGGCGTCGTCGCACTGACAGAAGTTGCCGTAGTCGTCCTTGTACTGTCCTTTGAAGGGGTCGAGTACGCTTGTGCGTTCGGCGTGGGCAAAGTCGAGTTCGTTTATAATATCGCTGAAATCGGTCTCAAAGTCGTAAGTTAAGGTAACTTCTTCGGTGATTCCGTAAGTGGCGTAGGTAAATTTAACTCTGTAAAGAGTGTCGTTTTTTATTTCTACGGTGAAGTCGGTGGCGTATTGGAAATAGGACTTTTCGTCCGCGCCCTCGCCGAAACAAGGAGCGATTATTCCCGCGTAGTCGCGGCTCCGTAAAACGAAAGTTTTTACGCCGTCTTTTTCGCCGGTGAACTTCATGAGTTCGGGTTTGAAGCTTTCGAAATCGGAAGTAATTTCCGCAATGTTGCTTACTGCGACGGGGTCTTTAAGAGTAATCGCTTTCTTGTCGTCCACTACCTGAACGAAGAAAGGATATACGAGAATTCCGTCTCCCTTATGCAGAGCTTTGAAGCCGGTTTCTTCGTTGGGGAAGGCGCTGTAAATTACGTCGTCGCGTCTGATATACTTCTTGTAATCGGTGTCCTTGTAATAAGGATCGTCGGCGTGGTCTTCGTCCACGTTGAGTTCGTGTCCCTGATGTCTTATCGAATAGGCGGTGGTCTTGTTGGCTTTTTTCAACGCCGCCGCAAGAACAGCGTGTTCCGCCGTGGTGGGATAAGGACTGTATCTTTCGGCGGGGACGGTTGCCGTCCCGACGTCGCCGATGGCGAAATCGTAGGTGGACACATACTCGGCATCGCCTCTTTTTATAAGAGCGGTTTTGATATGCAAACCTACGGGAATATCGTCGGAATTTACGCTTATTTCGAATTCAGCGATGGTTTCGGTGTATCCGGTGATGGGTTGTGCGACGTTCTTTCCGTTCTCGGAAACGTTATCGAGAGCGTATTTGCCGTCGGAAAGATAAAGTATATCGTCGGCTTTCAGAAGAAGGAAGGGATTATAATAATTGTCGAACAGCGCGTCCGAAATCAATTCGACAATCGTGTTGTCGGCGGTGTGACGGATCGAGGTAAGGTTGCGCTTGTTTTTACCGTAAACGTAGTCGTAGTAAACTTCTCCCGTTTCCGCGTCGGTTTCGATTTGCGAAATCATGTCTTTTGCGAAAATGGTCTCTACGATAAACGATTTGTTCCATTCGGGGTGATTGACGACGTCGTAAGAGTATCTTCCGTCGATACGCATATATTTTTGCAGGTTGGCGAAAGCGGCGGCGGTCATCGTTCTGACGAAAACCGGTTCTACTTTTGCGTTAAGGGAATAAAGGAAAGAGGCTTTTCCGTTGGCGAAAGAGATTAGTTCGCCGTTTACTTTAATTCCCGTCACTTTATATCCGTCTTTCGCCGCCGCAGACACGGATACGGTTTCTCCGTCCGCGTAGGCGTCACCGTTGGCGGGCGCGCCGACTATTAAATCGCAGGCTTCGGTTTCCGCTATTTCCAAAGTGGGTTTTCCGAAATCTACTTTGACGGAAAGGTCGCTTTTAACGGTGATTTTCAAGGTGTATTTGCCGTTTTCGTTCTCGAGAGAGGAAGTGACGTCTTCGTCGTTTACCGTGACGGAAGAAAGGTAAAATCCCGTCTTCGGCGTAATCTCCAAAGCTATCTCCGATCCGTCGGTAAGCTTGGTCGAATCGACTTCGCCGACGAAGGATACCGAGCCTTTTTCGGCGTCGAACTCTAACTTTGCCGAATAGGTGTTGTTCTCGCAGGCAAACGCCGTAACCGCAACGCAAACTACGACTATCGCCAACAATATCACGTTAATTCTCTTTTGCATAATTCTCTCCTTATCATGACTTTCAAGTCAAAGTTCAATAATATCGCGCGTGGGCATATTATATAAAACGTCTAATAATTATATAATCAAAGGCACGGCGTGTCAACAAAACCATATACAACGCTATGTAAAAGAAAAGTAAAAACGTGGTAAAATTTGCAAAAAATAATATACAAAACGCAATGAATTTTATTACGCTAATTCGATAAATTTTAGGGTAAAACTTTCTTTTAACGCCCAAAAAAGATAGCGTCTGATTTATCGCCGCAAGAGAGTTTTTGACGATATTTACCGTAAATTTTAATAATTTACCGTAAAAATCTCAAAAATTATCCATGAGACGCCTTATCGAAAAACGAAGCGAATCCCGTATTTTCGTGAGGATAAATTTATGCAAAAACAGCGGCGATTTTGTAAAAAAAATTTTTATGCAGTATAGAGGCAAAAATATTCACGACGAAAACGATTGCGGACGTATATTTTTTTTGCTATAATGTCTCACGCCGAATAGTTCTCTTTATATTTTATATAAAAATCAATAACGAAATCGGCGAATGAAAACAGTCGACGGACGACGTCCGTTGCAAGGAACCTTAGGGGGGTTTTGATGAACAGTTACAGAAGAAAATACGGCGCGTGGCTCGTATCGATAATCATCGTTCTGACGGCGTTCGTTGCGTTTAACGTTTTGTGCGTAAGTAACTTTTACGCCAATGCTGTTAAGACGGGGGACGTAGTGCCGACCGCAAACAGATTCTTTACCGTGGACGGTATCGAAGGGCTTTCCGAATTGAAAAAGGCTTACTTTAACGGTAACGTGACTTCGGCGAACGATTATAAGACGGCTTCTTACGAAGGAGACCGTTGGATAATAGTCGAGTTCGACGGCGACACCCTTTACGACGCCTTCGAAAAGAGCGGATACGCGAGTTTTTCCGAATACTGCGCCACCGACGCCGCCGACAAACTTAAAAACGACATCGACGAAAAGCACGCCGAATTCCTTTCGGAGTTGGACGAGAACGAAATAGAATACCGTTTCAAATATTCCTACTCCACGTTCAATAACGGCGTGGCGGTGAAAGTTAATTCCGGCGCGTATAACGTAATAAGAAAAATGAGCGGCGTCAAGAACGCGTACTTTTCCGAAAGATACGCTCAGCCGAAAGTCGCTACCGTAAACGACGCCAACGTTTATACCACCGGTATTTACGACTCCTCCGACCTCGATTATAAGGGCGAAGGAATGGTAGTAGCGATACTCGATACCGGTCTCGATTATTCCCACGAGGCTTTCCGTAACATGCCCGCCGACGCAAGTAAATGCTGGTCTAAAGAAGACGTCGCGAGAAAAATGGCGGCAAGCACTCGTTTTAACGCGAAAGCTACCGCGGACGAAGTTTATTACAACCTTAAAGTTCCGTTCGCGTACGACTACGCCGACGACGATCCCGACGTTTATCCGTCTTATTCCACCCACGGCACCCACGTCGCGGGTATAGTAGGAGGTAAGAGCGACTACGTCGTAAACGAAGCCACCGGCGAAAAGTTCATCGGCGTGGCTCCCGAAGCGCAGCTCGTAATCTGTAAGGTATTTACCGACAATTTGGACAGCGACTCGTTAGGCGGAGCCGACACCACCGATATTCTCGCGGCTGTAAGCGACTGCGCGGAGCTCGGAGTAGATGTAATCAACATGAGCTTAGGTTCTTCGGCAGGGTTCGCCGACGAAAAGAGCAACACCGTTCTTAACGAAATCTACGCGAGAGTGAAACAGGCGGGAATAAGTCTCGTCGTCGCGGCAAGCAACGATTACTCTTCCGGTTTCGGCGGCGGCAACGGAACCAACCTCGCCACCAACCCGGACAGCGCGACGGTAGGTTCTCCGTCCACTTACGACGCGGCTTTGTCGGTAGCTTCCATCAACGGACAAAAAGCTACCTATATTCAGGCTAACAACGATGAAAATCAGGTTGCGTTCATCACCACTTCTTCCGACGAAAACGGAAACGAATATAAATTTACCGAACTTCTCTACAGAGTAGCGGGTAAAGATTACGCCACCTACGAAGGCAACCTCAACTTTAAGTACGTGGTAATCGGCGGCGTGGGACGCGCCACCAACTACAACGCGGCTATAAAGAGAGAAATAAACAACAAAGAGGGTTACGACGGCGTAATAGCTCTCGTAAAGCGCGGAGATACGACTTTTGCGGAAAAGGTTCAGACCGCCATGAACAACGGAGTCGACGCCTGTATTATTTACAACAACGTATCCGGTACGATAAGAATGTCCTTAGGCGAAGTCGAAGACCCCGTGCCGACCTGTTCTATCAGCATGGACGCGGGCAAAATTTTCGTCGATAACGCGGTAAGAAACGTAGGAACTATTCAGATTAACAAGAACTTTATGGCAGGTCCGTTCATGTCCGAATTCTCGAGCTGGGGCCCTCTGCCCGATTTGCAGTTAAAACCCGAAATCACCGCTCACGGCGGCGAAATCACGAGCGCGGTACCCGGCGGATACGATATTTACAGCGGTACCAGTATGGCGTCTCCGAATATGGCGGGCGCGGTATCTTTGCTTCGTCAATACCTCAAAGAAAGCAACCCCGGACTTACCGGTACGGAACTCACCGCGAGAGTAAATCAGGTTCTTATGAGCACCGCTACCATCGCGAACAACGAAGAAGGCAATCCTTATTCGCCCCGTAAACAGGGCGCAGGACTTGCCGGTATCTACAACGCGATACACACGGAAAGTTATATTACCGTCCTCGACGCCGAAGGGAAGGAGAGAGATAAGACGAAGATAGAACTTTTCGACGACAAGAAGAAGACCGGCGAATACGTTCTTGACTTCGTCATCAACAACATTTCCGGAAAGACGGAATATTACGACCCGAAAACCTACGTTATGACGGAAACTTTGGCTTCCGATAACAAGACCGTCGCCGAAAAAGCTCATATGCTCGACGACAGCGACATTACCTATTACGTCAACGGAACGGCGCACAGCGGCAAGATAGAAGTCCCCGCCAACGCGAAACTCTCCGTAAAGATAGTGATAAAATTGAGCGCGGCGGCTAAACAGTATATAGAGACCGGCTTTACTAACGGTATGTACGTAGAAGGTTTCGTATCTTTGGCAGCCGACGGAGCCGCCGGCACGAAAGTCACGATAGGTCTTCCGTACCTTGCTTTCTACGGCGACTGGAACGACGGACCTTTGTTCGACTACGACGCGTACGAACTCGCCGAAAGTCAGAAGGATACCGGCGTACCCGAAGAGGACAAACTCAAAGCCAGCGCGGCGGAAACCAGACCGCTCGGAAGATACTTCGACGATCAATATATAATCGCTCTCGGTTCTTATCTCTACAGTATGGACGAAAGCGAAGTTCAGATTTATCCCGAAAGAGATAAAGCGGCAGTATCCATGTTCGATACCAAGGGACAAAGAACCATTTACGAAATGTATATGGTATACGCCGGACTGTTGCGTAACGCGGCTTATATGACCGTCACCGTCACCGACGCCGCCACGGGTAACGTGGTTTATAGCGAAAGGCAGGAAAACGTAAGTAAGTCTTACGCTGCCGGCGGCGGAAATCGCGGCGCTATAATAATGATGGAGATGAAGCCGAGTACCTGGGGCCTTGCAAACAACAACACGTATTTAGTCTCCTTAAAGGGAGAACTCGAGGGAGTTTACGGACAGGAGAGAGACGAGAAAGTAACCAATCCCGAAAGGGGAACGTTCGACTTCCGGTTCACCGTGGACTACGAAGCTCCGCAGGTTCTCGATTATCGTATCCGTTTCGATTCCTATAAGGACGAAAACAAGCAGATAAAGTATAAAATTTATATGGACGTGGACGTCTTCGATAACCAATACGTCATGGACGTAATGCCCTGCTATATAAAACAGGACAAGGGCGGCAAAAACGTGCTTACGCTCGCCACGAAGTATCCCGTTCCCGTATACGGCGGAAAGGGAGAGACGTCCACCGTTTCTTTCGAAATCACCGATATTTACGAAGATTACGTCAAGACCGGTAAGTTGTATCTTGCGGTGGACGACTATGCGATGAATCAGACGACCTACGCCGTTTCCGCTCCCGCGGCTATCGATTATCCCGACGAAGTAATACTCGCCACCGACGAAAAACTCGTCGACACCGGCAAAACGGGAAAGAACACGTCGGGCGACGGCGCGGAATATAGAATTTACGAACTTTCCTTAGCTCCGAACGAAGTGTACAAGCCGTCCGTTGCGGTCACTCCCGCGAGCGTTGCTTCCAGAAGTTTGTCTTATTACGTCAAGAGCGGCAGCTCCTACGTTAAAGCCAACGAAGAAGAAATATTCGGCTCCAAGAACGGTATCGCCACCGTATATCTCTGCGACGTCGAAGATTCCGCTTCGCAGACTATTTACGCACGCATAGACGTGACTGTGGAGGGACAGGCGAAACAGCTCCCGAGACTTAACAAAATCACGTTAGAACCCGTCGTGAACGGAAAAGACTATGTGGTTAATTTCGACGGAACTTTGCCGTCGTTCGAAATGTATCCGAATCAGACCATTCAGTTCAAGGTCAAAGCCGACCCGTGGTATTTAAGCAATATATCCTACGAATGGAAGTCGGCTAACCCGTCGGTAGCAAGCGTGGATAAGATAGGCAATATCACTTCGCATAAGAAAGGCACCGCGATGATTACCGTTTCCGTCGTCGGCAACGCCACCGCAAGTAAGAGCGTAAGCGTCACCGTAGGCGACGAATACAGAATAATAAACTACACCCTTTACGACTATTACGGAGGAGAAAACGTAGAAATACCCGAAAGCAAGAACATTATGTATCTTGACGAAGAGTGTTTCCAATACAACACCACCGTTAAGAGAATAGTGTTCCCGTCGACTCTCACCGAAATACCGAAAGAAGCCTTCAAAGGCTGTACCAACCTCGAAGAAATCGTAGTTCCCGGACAATGTATCGTCATTCATAAAGAGGCGTTCAAGGACTGCGCAAAACTTAATAAAATCACTTTCGGTAAGTTTGTGGATAAAGATAAAGTAGAACACCCCGAATATACCGCCGCGATTACGATAGGCGATTACGCCTTCAGCGGTTGTACTTCGCTTGCAACAATCGAAAACTCCAAGCGTCTTACCACCGTAGGTAACGGAGCTTTCGAAAAGTGTACTTCTCTCGAAACCATCGACATCAGCGAACTCAGAGTCACCGGCAAGGGAGTGTTCAAAGGCTGTACCAAGTTAAGTAACGTAATTACCGACGAGAACACGAATATCGGCGAAGATATGTTCAGCGGATGCTCCGCTTTGAGAACTTTCGATTTTTCGGGAGCTTATATAAGCGCGGGCGCTTTCGGAGGAACCGGACTTACCGAATTCAACTTCACCGATAAATCGCAACTTACCGGAATAGGACAACAAGCTTTTGCCTCTACCCTTAATCTCATTTCGATTACTCTTCCCGCGGGAAGTTACGCAATAGAAAGCGGAGCCTTCTCGGGCAGCGGCTTACAGACCGTCGTTCTCGACGATAACGCAGACATAAAGTTCGGCACAAGCACTCCGTTTACGAGTTGCGACAGGTTAGGTAAATTCATAGTTGCCGACGGTAGCGTCAACTACTCCGCGGGCGACGGCTCGACCGTGAGCGATTTAGGCGTGTTATATAATAAGGATAAGACCGAGCTTATCGCCGTACCGACCGGGAAGACCGTCGTTAAGGTTCTTGACTCGGTGACGAAGATAAGAAGCGGAGCGTTGAGCGGTTTAAGCGGACTTACCGCGTTCGACGCAAGCGGCGCGACCGAGATAGGCAATTACGCTTTCGCGGGCAGCAGCGTGACCGAAGTTACTCTTTCCGAAGAATTGACGTCGCTTCCCGAAGGCGTGTTCAGCGGCTGTTACAACCTTACGAAAGTAAGCGGAGTAAAGAACGTGACCGTCGTCGGCAGCAACGCCTTTAAGGACTGCGGCAGACTGACTTCCGTCGATATGCCCAAAGTAGAAGAAGCGGGCGATTACGCTTTCGCAAACTGCGGAATAAGAGCTTTCGTCGCTCCTCATCTTAAAAAAGCGGGCAATTCCGCTTTCAGAGAAAGTAAGATTACCGAAGCGAACTTCCCCGAGCTTACGGCTATGGGCGAAAGAGCATTCTCGAATATTTCCGCTCTTACGAGCGTAACCTTCGGCGGCGTGACCGAAATGGGCGATTACGCTTTCTATAACAGCAACAATATCGTCGACGCTACGTTCGGCGACGGAACGACTAAAATAGGCGATTACGCTTTCGCTTCCGCGACGAAGAGAGAGACCCTCACCGACGTGACGTTACCCGACGGCGTGACTTATATAGGAACGGCTGCGTTTATGCACGCAAGCAACCTTACTTCGATAAATTTGAGCGGAGTCAAGACCGTCGAAGCGTTCGCGTTCAGATACGCCGCTAAGTTATCTTCCGCTAGGTTAAGCGGAATAGAGCATATAGGAGCTCGCGCGTTCGAAAGCACCGCGTTCACAGCGGCAGACCTTGCGGCGGCGAAATACGTAGGCGAATACGCGTTCCTGTCCGTACCTTTGACGAGCGTTACGTTTAATAGCCTTAAAGTAGTAGGCATAGGCGCGTTCGTCGATACCAAACTCACTACGGTAACGCTCCCCGCAAGTTTCAACGACAGAAACTACGTTTATAGCTGGGACAAGCTCGACGAAAAGGGCAGAGTGGAAGAAACGAGATACAGAAACGAACCTTCCTACGGAGCAGGCGCTTTCAGCTATATCGACACCCTTAAAGAAATACGCGTAGCGGAAGGCAACGAGGGCTTTAAGTCGATAGACGGCGTACTTTACTCGGTGGTTAAGGTTACCGAAAACGGACAAACGGTCGAAAAAGGACTTGTACTCGAACAATATCCCACCGCAAAGGAAGGACAAAGCTACGTCGTCGCCGACAATACGTTGGAAATCGGCGCGTACTCGTTCGAAGGGGTATCGACGTTGGAAAAAATAACCTTCCCGTATACCGTTAAGTCCATAGGAAGCTACGCTTTCTTCGACAGCACCGTAAACGATTATACCTTCAACAGCGTTCAGGCTCCCGCCCTTAAAGCGGAATACGTGGACGCGAGCGTGTACAAAAACGCCACTTTGCAGAGCGAATACTTCCTCTATCAGATATTCGGCACCGACAGCGGCGTATGCATCGGCGGAACCGTTTATTACGCAAACTTCTACGATTACGTCGGAAGAAGATTGTACGCGGACAGTTTCGCAAGTTACGAAGCTCCGAGTTTCGGACTTAAAGTCACCTATCCGAAGAACGGAAAGGGATACGACACGGTAATCTGGAAAAACTTCTTCGAGACCGTAACCGTGACCGACGAAATACTCCCCGAAGATACCACGCACGAAGCTATCGCGGCTATCGACAAAATTTCTTCCGTCATGAGCAACGACGCTATCGCGGCGGCTCCCGATATGGCTTCGCTTAACGAGATAATCGAAGCGGTAAAACAGGCAAGACTTGCTTACAATAAAATAACCTCTACCGAACAGCTCGCTCTCGTTGCCGACAAGAACGGAGTTTTGCTCGCCGCAGAAAAGGCGTTGAGAGACAAGAAAGCCGCTTTGGGCTATCCCGTAAACGTGGACAGAATAGAGTTAGCTCAAATACCGACCAAAATTCAGTACACCGCAGGCGAAAGTTTCGACCCGACGGGTATGGCGATTAAGGTAATCTATCAAGACAGCTCCGAAGTTCTCGTTTCCGCGACGGAAACCGTTATCGACAAGACGGTTCTTGCGGAAGGAGACGAATACGTCACCGTAACCTATACCGAACGCGGACAAAGTTACAGCGTGCAGGTATTCGTAAACGTGGTAGCGGGACAGGAAGAAAAACCCGTTGATCCCGACGATAAAGGCGGAAAAGACGGCTTGTCCACCGGAGCTATCGTCGGAATAAGCGTAGGATGCGGATTAGCGGTTCTTGCAGGCGTAGCCGTGGCGGTAATCCTTATTCTTCGCAAGAAAAAGATAGGAATTTTCGGCAAGGTAAAGACCGAAGATATAGTTCTCCCCGAAGAGGAAATTCCGGCGAACGAAAATACCGAAGAAACCCTTTCCGAAACGGAAAATAAAGACAACGATACCAACGAAGAAAAATAATCGACAGGTGATAAGGTGAAAACAAAAGTAAGAAAAACAATCGTTTTGGCAGTACTCGTACTGACTGCGGCTATGGCGCTTTCGGCGTGTTCCGACGGCGGAAGCCAGGCTTTGTACGACTGTCTCGTCACGTTTAATTACAACACGGGCAATATGTCCACCGTGGCGAAGGATCAGTATCTCGGAGTAAAGAAAGGCGGAAGAGTAATAATCCAACCCGGTTATTCCAACGATTTTACGCTTTACGAAATATCGGGATATTACGTAGAGGGCTGGTACCTTGCGGAGACTGACGCCGACGGCAACGTGCTCGACGAAGACGGCAACGTTTTCGACGCGAACGCGGAAATCGAAAGCAGAAAGAAAGTTAAACTCGCCGCGAAGTGGAACTTCGACGCCGACACGGTGGAAAAGAGCGTCACTCTTTACGCAAACCTCGTCAAGAGTCCTTCCGTTATTTACAAGGACGGACTTACCGGCGAAGTAGTCAAGACCGACTCTTCCCGTGTGGGCGAAGCGAAATCGAGACCGAGCAGCGTCGTCGCTCCGAAAAAAGAGGGATACACCCTGTACGATTACTATTCGGACGAAGCGATGACGGAAAAGGTCGACTGGACGTCGTTCGTTATGACGGCGGAAGACGTGACCGTTTACGTCAAGTTCATCGAAGGCAACTGGACCGTCGTAAACAACGAAAGAGCCTTCAATTCCGCTCTCGCGAACAACGGCAAGATTTATCTCGACGCCGATTTGGACTTCTCCGGTTCTACGAAGTGGGTAGCGAGAAGTTTTAACGGAACCATCAACGGCAACGGACATAAACTTACGGGAATAAGCGTTTCGTTTGACGGAACGAAGACCGACGATAGCGGTTTCGGGCTGTTTACTACGTTAAGAAGCGACGCGGATATCTACGACCTTACGATAGAAAACGCGGAAATCAAGTTTACCGCGCAGTTTAACGGCACGTATAAAGTAGGGTTTATGGCATACGAAGCGGAAGCGGGAGCGAAGTTCAATAACGTGACCGTCGGCGGAAAAATAACCTACGACGGCAGAAAATCCCTTTCGACCGAAGTCAATACCTGGATAGCTATCGACAATACCAATTCCGAAGACGTGACCGATACGGATTATTCCGCAGTCACCGCCGAGGAACTTAACTAAATAACTTTATGAGGAAAATAAAGGAGGCATTATGAAAAAGACCAGAAAGATTATCGGAATCGCGTTTGTTTTCGCAATGGTCGCGATGCTCGCCTGCATGCTTGCGGGCTGCAAAAAGAACAAGCAGAATTACGATACGGAAACCCGCGCCTTTTCTATGAGTATTTCTACTCCCGACGGCGTGTTCAACCCGTATTTTTCGAGTTCCGCTTACGACTCTTCGATAGTCGGGCAGACTCAGATAGGTATGCTCAGCACCGATTCCAAGGGCAACATCGTAGCCGGTGAGAACGAACCGTGCGTAGCGAAAGATTATTCCGTGACCGAAGCCGCGGACAAGACAATCACCACGTACGAATTCCTTATCAAAAACGGAATTAAGTTCTCCGACGGACACGACCTTACGATAAAGGACGTATTATTCAACCTTTACGTATATCTCGACCCCGCTTATACCGGTAACGCGACTATCTATTCTACCGACATAGTAGGACTTAAAAATTACAGAATGCAGCAGACGGGAGAAACTTCCGACTCTTCCGCTTTCGAAGAAACTTTCGTAGCGAAAGCGTACGCCCGCGTTTTGGACAACGTAGACTACGTAAAGATGGTAGGTTTGGGAATTAAGAGCGAAGACAGACCCTCCGACAGATGGAACGACGAAGAAAAAGCTCAGCTCAGAAAAGACTACGCTACCGTAGCCGCTACCTTTAAGGAAGAACTTAACACCGACTGGAACAACGCCAGCGTGGAAAGCTACGAGGACTGGGGATTCACCGCTAAATGGCAGGTATTCCTTATGAACGACGGCGGTTACAGCGATCTTCTCGCCCGCGACGCTTCCAATAAGTTAATAAAAGACGAAAACGGCAACTATAAGCTCGACGAAGCCGAAGCCAACAGGGTATACCACGACCAAATTATGGTCGGTATCAACGACGAACCCGAAAAATATGCGGGACTGTCCGACGAAGACAAGATTAAAAAGTATTGCATAGACTCGGTTTACGATTCTTACTTCCCCGCAGGCGGAATAGAAAAGACCGATTGCACGCAGTTCGAGACCGTAATCAAGTTCTGGGCGACGGCTACTACCATTATCGATAAGTTCACCGCCGAAGCAAAGAGCGATTACTTCTCCGGCACCGATAAGGTAGTACCCAACATTTCCGGTATCACCACCAGAAAGACTAACGAATTCAAGGGTGCGGCTCTCGACGCCGAGTACGATGTACTCACCATAAAGATAAACAACGTAGACCCGAAAGCTATCTACAACTTCGCTTTCACCGTGTCTCCTTTGCATTACTATTCCACCAACAACTGGAACGGTAAAGACTATATAGCGGCGTTCAACGGAACCACCGAATTCGGTCTCGAATTCGGTAGCATCGAATTTATGAACAACGTTATTAACTCGTCCGAAAAAGTAGGTTTGCCTTTGGGCGCAGGTCCGTACAAAGCCAGCAACGAAAGCGGCAGCGGAACGGTGACCGCCTCAAACTTCTTCAACAACAACATGGTTTACTACGAACGCAACGAATACTTCAATACCGTAGGTAAAGAATTGAGCAATGCGAAGATTAAGTATCTCAGATACAAAGTAGTAGAATCCGACCAGATAATAAACGCTCTCGCGAACAAGGATATCGACTTCGGCGATCCGTCCGCTACGCAGGAAAATATCGCCGCCGTCAGGAACGCGGGGCTCGGCGACGTCGAAATAGACACCAGCGGTTACGGCTACGTCGGTATCAACCCGAGATTCGTTCCGAACATTACCGTAAGAAGAGTAATAATGAAAGCCATGAACACCGCTCTCATTACGCAAAACTATTACAAGGGCGGTCTTGCTACTCTTATTACCCGTCCTATGTCCAAGACGAGCTGGGCTTATCCGAGCGACGCTACCGCTTACGTCGACGAAGCAAGCGGAGTAAGCTACGCTTACGACTCGACGGGATACTATATCGACGCCATGCTTCAAGCCGAAGGATATCAGAAGAACTCCGACGGTATCTACTATAAAGACATCAAAGGTTACGGCACCACGGACACTCTTACCGGTACCAACTACACCATGACGATAGCGGGCGGTTCTACCGACCACCCGGCATACGCTATGTTCCTTAAAGCGAAAGAAATTCTTAACGCGCACGGCGTCGACGTAAGAGTAGTCACTTCCACCACCGCGTTGAGCGACCTCAGCAACGGCAAGCTCGCTATATGGGCGGCGGCGTGGTCTTCCACCATCGACCCCGATATGTATCAGGTATACCATATCGACTCGCAGGCAAGCTCCACCAGCAACTGGGGATACAAGCAAATCAAAGCCGGTAAGAACACCGAAGCCTACTCGCAGGAATACGGAATAATCACCGAACTGTCCGAACTTATCGACGCAGGCAGAGCTACCACCGTTCAGTCCGAAAGAAAGGAAATCTACGCTCAGGCTCTCGACAAGATTATGGAACTCGCCGTAGAAATGCCCACCTATCAGAGAAAAGATATGTCGGCGTACAATAAGGACGTAATCGACGAAAGCACTCTTACGCCCGAAAGCGAACGTTCTCCCTACAACGGACTCCTTTCCAGAATTTGGGAACTCAATTACAGATAAGGTAAGGCGGCGAAGATAAAAATCTTCGAAAACACACGAATTTAACAAAAAACACGTTGCGCCCTGCGGGATAATATCCCGTAGGGTTCGACGGTTTTTAAGAGAAGACCTTAAAAAATAAAGGTCGTACGAAAGAAAAAACGCACCCGTAAAGGGTATGATACACACCCGATACTTCGTCTTACGGACGGAGCCAGAGAAGGCAGGATATAATTATGGATATGATAAAATACATCGTAAAAAGATTGCTGCTGTCGATACTTATTTTGTTCGGCGTGTCGGTTATTATCTATTCTCTCGCGAGAATGATGCCTACCGACTACGTTGACCAACAATACTCCTCGGCGGTCGCGCAAGGTACGATGCGACAGGAAGACGTCGACCGTATTAAGGAATTGTACGGTCTCGCGATGCCCGACGCTTACCTCACCGTTAAGGTAGGAGAGGGAAGCAATTTTGCGGACAAGAGTTTTACCAAAAACACCAAAGAACAAAACCGCGAAGATATTCGTTTGTACGAAAACGAGATAGCGAGAATACAGAAAGAACTCGCAAGCGAGGGAATAACCGATGAAAATAAGGAAACCGAATTAAAAAACCTTTCCGAAGCTCTCGCCGAAGCGAAAAAGAAGTATAAAGAATGGTACGTCGGTTCTTACGACGGAGACCATAGCACTCGTCTGTATCTTAACGAAGACGGAACTTACAGAATAGGTACCGTCAAGGCGAAAGGTGCTTCTACTTCCGCCGCGGAAGGTTCGGAAGACAACGTTGAAGGCACGATTATTACGATAGACGAAGTGTTTATTCCCGAAGAAAGCGGCACTTTCGAAATTGTCTATAACGAAAACGACTTGCAGACGGTAAGAGCGTTGAAGTTATATAAAGACGGCGTCGAAGTGGGAGGCAGCTCCATAAGCTACAAAGTGGCTACCGGTTGGAACAAGTTCGTCGCGATAATAAAGGGTTATTTCGGCTGGCTCGGCAATATGCTTAAAGGCGATTTAGGTATGTCGTTCAAGTACAAAAAGCCCGTTGCCGACGTCATCACCCAGAATATGGGCATATCCTTTGCGATAGCGTTTATCGCTACCATTTTGCAGTTTGCGATAGCAATTCCGCTCGGAATAAAAGCCGCGACAAATCAATACGGCGTAATCGACTATACCGTCACGGTATTCGCAATGATAGGTATATCCTTACCTACGTTCTTCCTTGCGGCGTTGTTTATAAGACTTTTCGCCGTTCAGTTGGGATGGTTCGAAGTAGGAGGTATAGCGTCCACTTCGCTACCGGTAGGGGCGGCGTGGTACGTCCGTCTCGGCGACAAACTGTGGCACATGGTTCTTCCCATGACGGTACTCGTCATTCTTTCGATAGGTTCTCTTATGCGTTATACGAGAACGAACACTCTTGAAGCGCTTAACGCCGACTACGTCCGTACCGCGAGAGCGAAGGGGCTGAGCGAAAGAACGGTAATTTATAAGCACGCTTTCCGCAACACCATGATACCGCTCGTAACCATGATGGCGGGTATTCTTCCGAGCCTTTTCGGCGGAGCTATGATTACGGAAACGGTATTCAGTATCCCCGGTATAGGAAAACTCGCTTACGACGCTTTGGTAGTAGCCGATATACCTTTTATTATGGGATACAACATGTTTATCGCCATACTTACGGTAATAGGCACGCTGCTCAGCGACCTTATGTACGCGGTAGTCGACCCGCGAGTCAAAATCGGTAAATAAGGAGGCGTAAACAATGGAAAAAGACGAAAAAATATTGCAAGAAACTTCGATTAACGCCACCGAAACCGTAAAGACCGACGAAGTCAACCTCGTAGAGGACGCTATCGAAGACATACAAGAAGAAGTGCTTAACGGCGAAGAAGAAAACGTCGTCGAAGAAGAAAGCATAGAAGAAATAACCGGCAGAACGTTGAGCCCCGGCAGAATAGTCCTTAAAAGATTCTTCCGCTCGAAACTTTCCATGACCGGACTTATCATTCTCGTAATACTGTTCCTGTTCTCGTTTATAGGACCGCTGTTCGATTTCTTCCCGTTTATCTGGGGCGAAAGAGTATCCGACGAGAGTGTGACCGTTACCGAAGAATACGGCAAAGAAGTCACTATCGGCGACGAAACCGTCTATATAGTAACTTTTGCCCAACCGAGCAACTATCTCGCGCCGTCCGGCACCCACCTTCTCGGCACCGACGATAAAGGTTTCGACGTGTTCTCCCGTCTTATGTACGGCGGAAGAGTATCCCTTACGTTAGGTTTCGTAGTTATTATATTAGAAACGATAATCGGCGTATTTTTAGGCGGACTTGCCGGCTACTTCGGAAAATGGGTAGATCAGATAATAATGAGAATAGTGGATATTTTCAACTGCGTTCCTACCTTGCCTATGCTTATGATAGTGGGCGTGTCGCTTAACGCGAAAGGAATAACGGGACCCGCAAAACTATACATAATGATGGCTATGATGACCTTGTTCGGCTGGGCGGGCACGGCGCGTCTCGTCCGCGGACAGATTCTTTCTTTGAGAGAGCAGGACTTTATGTTGAGCGCGGAAGCGAGCGGACTTCCGGTAGGGCGTAAGATATTCAAGCACCTTATCCCGAACGTTATGCCGCAGCTTATCGTATCCATGACGCTCGGTCTCGGCGGAATTATTCTTACCGAAGCCACGTTAGGGTATTTAGGGATAGGTCTTCCCGCCGAATACGCCACCTGGGGCAATATGATTAACGCTGCCGCCAACAACACTGCGTTGAGACTGTACCCCAACCTTTGGATTTCGCCCGGCGTATGCATAGTTCTGGCGGTACTCGCCTTTAACTTCGTAGGCGACGGATTGCGCGACGCATTCGACCCGAAAGCAAGGAGGTAACGGCAGTGACGGCTAAAAATAACGAAAAGAACAAGCATTATATCTCGTCTAAAGAATCGAGAAATATAGCTAAAGAAAATATAAGGACGATAAAAGCTCTCCAAAAGAAGAGAGCCTCCTATAAGAAAGAAGATTACGTAACCGCTATGCGCGATGAACGCAACGTAGTCGAATTCGATAATCTTCACACCTACTTCTACACCGACAACGGAACCGTGAAAGCGGTCAACGGCGTTTCGTTCGACATTCCGCAGGGTTCTACCGTGGGCGTCGTGGGCGAATCGGGTTGCGGCAAGAGCGTGACGAGCCTTTCGCTTATGCAACTCGTGCAAGGTCCTATGGGGCAGATAGTGGAGGGCAGCATAAGATTCCGCTCCACCGTAAGGACTCCCGTCGGCACCGAACCCATTATGAAAGAAAAAGTCGATGACGACGGCAACGCGGTTCTCGACGAGAACGGGCAGCCCGTTATGGTTCAGGCTCTCAATAAACACGGAAAACCCCGTTACAAAAAAGTGTTTGAAGAACACGAAGAAGTCTACGACGTAGCGAAGATGCCGATAAGCGCGATGAGTTCCATAAGAGGAAGAGAGATAGCTATGATTTTCCAGGAACCTATGACCAGCCTCAACCCGGTCTTCACTATCGGCAATCAGCTTGACGAAGTGACTCTTCTTCACGTCGACGGAGCGGATAAAGAAACCGCGAAAGAACGCAGTATAGAGATGCTTAAACTTGTCGGTATAGCTATGCCCGAACACGTCTATAAGTCCTATCCGCACCAACTTTCCGGCGGTATGCGTCAGCGCGTAATGATAGCTATGGCTCTCTGCTGTAATCCAAAACTTATTATAGCCGACGAACCTACTACGGCGTTGGACGTTACTATTCAGGCGCAGATACTCGACCTTTTACGTTCCGTTAAGGACAAAATAAGCGGAAGCATTATGCTTATTACTCACGACCTTGGCGTCATTGCCGAAATGGTGGATTACGTCGTGGTAATGTACGCGGGCAGAGTAGTAGAGAAAGGCACCGTGCAGGAGATATTCAAAAACCCGATGCACCCTTACACGATAGGTTTGCAGAAGAGTAAACCGGTAGTGGGGAAGGAAGTGGACAGACTGTACAGTATCCCCGGCAACGTCCCCAACCCTATCAATATGCCTTCGACTTGCTACTTCAAGGACAGATGTAATATGAAGTGCGATTGTTGCAACGCGGACTACCCCGAAATGATACAGGTAAGTCCCACCCATTTCGTAGCGTGTCACCTCTACGATAAAGGAGGTAACGAATAATGGAAGAAAAGTTAGTATTTGAAAGAATAACCGAAATATCAGTCACGGAAAGTTTCCGTTTCGTGGAAGAAGACGACCACAAGAACCTGCTCGAAGTAAACAATCTTAAAATGTACTTCCCGATATCGAAGTCGGTCAATAAAGAAAAGAGCGTTTACCTCAAAGCCGTCGACGGCGTCAATTTGAGACTGAAACAGGGCAAAACCGTCGGTATAGTCGGCGAATCGGGTTGCGGCAAGACCACGTTAGGGCGTACCATACTCCGTTTGTACGAACCGACCGACGGAGAAATAATCTTCGACGGCATGCACATAGAGAAGCTGAAAGGGGAAGCGTTGAGAAAACTCCGCCCCAACTTCCAGATGATATTCCAGGATCCGTATTCTTCCCTTTCTCCCCGTCTTACGGTGGGCGAAATAGTGGGCGAAGCGGTAAAAGTTCATAAGGTGGTTCCTCCCGCCGATTATAAGGACTACGTCGTAGACATTATGATTAAGTGCGGATTGCAACCGCATTACTTCGAAAGATACCCGCACGAATTTTCGGGCGGACAAAGACAGCGTATCTGTATAGCGAAGGCTCTCGCGCTTAAACCGAAACTCGTTATTTGCGACGAACCGGTTTCCGCGCTCGACGTTTCCATACAGGCGCAGGTAATAAACCTTTTTAAGGACTTGCAGGACGCCGACAACCTTGCCTACATATTCATATCGCACGACTTGTCGGTAGTGGAACACATTTCCGACGAAGTAGGGGTAATGTATCTCGGCAATATGGTGGAATACGGCGAAAAGAAAGACCTTTTCGCAAATCCTATGCACCCGTATACGCAGGCGCTTTTCTCGGCGGTACCGATACCCGATCCCGACACGAAAATAAAGAGAATAATTCTCGAAGGGGATATTCCTTCTCCGGCGAATCCGCCTAAGGGCTGTAAGTTCCATACCCGTTGCAACAAGTGTATGGAAATATGTAAAGAAGTCGAGCCGAAGTTTATCGACTACGGCAACGGACATTGCGTGGCGTGCCACCTGTATTCGCAGGAAGATTAGTAAAAAAGATAAGAGGGGAAACTATATAATAGTAGCCTTGGACGAAATTGCGGTTCGTCCTCAAAGGAGCAAAAATGACAAAAAACAAAAGAAACAGTCTGATAATCATCGTAGCGGTAGCTTTGCTTATAGTCTGCGCGACGACGCTCGTCGCCTGCAAGGACAAAGAGCCGACTAATTTTACGGTGACGTACGTTTATAACAACGGTCAGGAAAATTTCGTAGCGGAAGTATTAGCCGGCAATACGGTCGTTGAACCCGTTTCTCCGGTAAGAGAAGGATACGATTTCGTACGTTGGGTAAAACAGGGCGAAACCGAACCGTACGATTTTTCCGCCGCCGTCAACGCCGACCTTACGTTGGAGGCTATATGGCAGGAACACGAAGAAGAACCGCCCGTAGTCGTTCAGGACGCGAGAATAAATTGGAGAACCGACGAAAGCGCGAAGTTCTCTTACGAAGGGAGCGTTCCCCGTTTGGTTAAACCCGGCACGACGGTAAAATTCGGCGTAATCGTTTCTCCGTACTATAAGGGAGAACCCGTCGTGACCGTCGACGGCAAAGCCGTTACCGCGGGAGCGGACGGCAACTACTCTTTCGTAGCGGGCAACGTCACCTCCGTGACGGTAAGCATATCCGGCTTACAGCGCGACGATATGAAAGTCAAAGGCGCGGGAACGAGCAAAAATCCTTACCTTATCGAAAACGCGTCGCAACTGCGTCTTGTCACCGACTCGATAAATAACGGCGATTCCACGTATAAGAAGTCCTTTATAGAACTCCGTTCCGATATAGATATGAAAGGTTTTGAACTGGAACCTATCGGAACTATCTCCAATCAGTTTATGGGAACCTTCGACGGAAAAAATCACACCGTATCGAACTACACCGTGAACACCGACGGCGGTTTGGCGGGATTATTCGGTTGTATCGCCAACGGCGTCGTCAAGAACGTCAATCTTAAAGCCGATATCGAAGTGGAAACCACCGAAAGTCTTAACTATATAGTAGGCGGCGTGGCGGCGTACTGCATAAGCGGCGATATAATAAATTGCAGCTTCGACGGCAGTATTAAAGTAATCAACACCCTTAACCCGGACGACTATATCGTTTATCTCGGCGGTATATGCGGTTTCGTACAGGGTTACGAGACAGATTACACCGGAACCATTACTTATTGCAGCGTGAACGCAACTCTTTCGAGCGAAGGGGAAGAGACCGTCTACACCACGGGCGGTATAGCGGGCGCTACGCACGGCAGCAGCGAAAACACTCCCGCATACGTTTATAACTGCGTATTCGACGGAGAAATAAGCGGCAAGAGCATAACAAGCGGCGGTATCGTAGGGTATCTCCGTGACAGAAGCTCGATAGCAAATTGCTTTACCAAGGGCAAAATTCACGCGCAGAGCGCTGCCGATTACGCCGCGGCGGGAGCTATCGTAGGCTTAGCCGATAACGAAACCGTAGTGACTTATTGCGCCTCCACCGCCGTATGCGAAGCGATAGGCAGCGACCATAATTACGAAACGAGCGATATTATAGGAATAATATTCGCCGACGGAAACAACACCGTAGACTCCCGTAAGGCGTCTTGCATAGGTTCTTACTACAACGAAAACGGAACGGTAACGAAAGGTAATACTACCTATAATCTCAATACCCTTACCGAACTCGCGGCTTTGCTTAAATGGAACGCCGCCGAATGGAAAACCGTCGACGGGAAGATACTTCCCGACGTTACGGGAGAGGATACCGAAAAGGAAATTCACGTTACGTTCGATTTCGGCAGGGAGATTACCCGCGAAGATAACGACGGCAACGACCTTACCCTTACCGCCGACGACGTTCTGATGACGGGTTACGGTCCGGTATACTGGATTTACGACGGCAACGGAATGAACAACTTCGTCGCCGACGACGGAACGATTTCTTACGGATACTTTTTCGATGAAGAGTTGACGAAGAGGGTTCCTTCCGCGTTGGTCGTGACGCAGGATATGACTATTTACGTAGGATTTTACGATTATTCTTCCGTAGCCGGCGAATATCATACCGTAATCGGCGATAACGAGATTACGCTTACTTTCGACGACAACGGCAAGATGACTATGCGCGACGGCGCGATGATAGCGAATTACGTTTACGTTTACGACGGAAAACATATCCTTATAAGAGACGGATATTTCGCTTATTTCGACAAGACCTATGCGAACGCCGCAAGAAAGGTAAACTTAATTACCGACTACTACGCCGAAAAGACGAGCGACGGACTTATCATTTACGATAACGTTTACTTTACGAAAGGCACCGCCGCCGTTCTTAACACGGAAATAAAAGCCACCGCAAGAAATAACGCGATGGGCGAATGGTACGACTCTTCGAAAGTAATCTATACCTTCCTCTCCGACGGCACGGGCAAAACTTCCGACGGAAGACACTTTACTTACAGCTGCGTAGGTAACAGCGTCACGCTTTCTATCGGGAATCAGACGATAAGAGCTACGATTACGGGCGACGTCATCACCGACAACGCTTCTTTCCGCGTCGGCAAAGTGGACGAATTCGGCGGAACGTGGGAGACGAGATTCAATACCGTCAGAAAAATAACCTTCGACGGAATAAATACCGTAACTTACGGCGGAAACGAATATACATATACGGTAACCGACGGCGTGGCGTCGTTCAACGGTTATACCGCTAAATTCAATACCGACGGACTTCTCGAAATAAGCGAAGGCGGAGTATCCGCCGTTTACGGCAGAGAGGGAAGTTTTATGGGTATCTGGAAAGAAACCTATTATAATTACTGGTTCAGATTAGACGGAATAACAAAAGACGGCTACGGCACCGGCTACGACAGCAACGGGATAGAATTTACTTATGCGGCGGATGAAAGCGAAGGTATATTGGTCGTGACTATGTATTACAGAACGACTATGTACGGCTATTTCAATCTCGTGGTTTCGGAAAAAGACGAATACAAGGGTATGGAAATGCTTTACCTCGCGGTATATACTCCCGACACTGGGTTCATCACCGACAACTATAATATGTGCTATTCCGACCCGTTCAACGGCGAATGGAACGCTGCCGACGGCACCGCGTTTAAGTTTAACGGTTTCGGAGCGTACGACATATCTTACAGCGGAAAGGAAGGCGACTGGATAGTGGAAGGATACGTCGACGTAATCGAAGCCGACGGAAAGACCGCGAAAGTAAGATACTATTACAACAAGGCGGAAAGCAAAGCTACGTTCGTCTATAACGGCGTAAACTACACCGCTACGATTACGGGCGACGATATAACCATAGACGGCAAGGTTTGTAAGACCCCCGACTCGGTATACGGATTTAAGTATCAGGCGGCAGGACTCGTTCTGGAATTCAACGGTAAGTCCAACGTCGGTATAGGTAAAGCCACCATAGACAAAAACGGAACGGTTACCGAATACGATTACGTCCTCGACGAAACCGAAAATCTTATTACCGCAACGCTTACAAAAGACGGAACCGACGTTTATACCGTTACTTTCGGCAACGACGGATTTAAGTTGACGGGCGCGGGAGAAACCGTTTCTCTCGGACTTTATCACGTTCTGGTCGGCAAGGAGTACGTAATTTCTTCCGAATATTCGATAAGTATCGACGGAACGCTGGACAGCAAGGGCTCGGGAACGGGACGTTTCGGCAATTCTACCGTAAGCGTTCTTTACGTCGACGAAACCTACGTCGCGTTGTATTCCGGCACGACTTTCTTGTACTACTTAGGATATTACGACGAAAACAACGCCGTTTTACTCGATTCGAACAACAAAGTAGTGACCGTAGTAAGCGTACCCGACGGTATGGCGGGACGTTACGTTTCCGCCTCGGGCAACACCGTTACCCTTGACGGAAATTCCAAAGGCGCAAAATATATCGACCCGTCGGCGGAAATGACTTTCGCGGGAGACAACGAAATTTACGCTTATACCTATAAGGAAGAAAACGGCGTGTATTACGTTTACGAAGTACACAAATTGCCGAACGAAAAACAATACGAAAAACTTTATCGCATATCTCTCGTCGAAGAAGAAGGCGCGGAGAAGTACGAGACGGAAGACGGCAAGGTAAT
Source organism: uncultured Eubacteriales bacterium (assembly GCA_902766965.1). Taxonomy (GTDB): domain Bacteria; phylum Bacillota; class Clostridia; order Christensenellales; family DTU072; genus CAG-1782. Next base: position 67,796 of record CACXFJ010000047.1, read on the forward strand.
TTATCTTATAGCCGTGTCCGAAGCGGAATAAAGGAGGGATTATGAAAAGAAACAGATTTATAAAAGTTTTGTTGGCGTGCCTTATCGTGGCGGCTATGGCTGTTACGGTGGCGGCTTGCGAAAAAGATGATAAGCAGCCTGCGAGCTTTACCGTAAGTTTTACGGGCGAAGGTGTCAATATCTCTTCGCAGACGGTTACTTCCGGCGGTTTCGCAATAGAGCCGAAATCTCCCGAAAGAGAGGGATACGAATTTACGGGCTGGTTACTTAACGGCGAAAAATACGTTTTCGAGACCACTCCCGTTACGGCGAATATTACTCTTACCGCCGACTGGAAAGAAAAGACCGTTGAGCCGCCCGTGCCTATCCCCGAAGATAAAGGCGACGGCAGCGAGGAAAAACCGTATATCCTTTCCACGCCCGAAGACCTTATTTCTTTCTCCGACAGAGTAAATAATCCCTTCGAAGAGGGTAACGAGACTTACTACAAGTCCTATTTCCGTCTCGGTGCGGATATAGATATGGCGGGTTACGTTTATAAACCCGCTGGAAGAGTAGTGACTAACGGCGCCGAGGAAGACGACGAAGGAACGGGGACTACGGAAGCAGTCACCGTCAACGGATTTATGGGCAACTTCGACGGTAACGGTCATAAGATAAAGAACCTTACCCTAACGAGCAATATCCGTTCGGGAATAGATTACGTGGGATTTTTCGGCGTGACCGATAAAGCGAGTATCCACGACCTTACTCTCGAAGATATAGACTATACGGTGACGATTTATTCCAACGTTACGAACTGCGGAGTAAGCTACGGCGGAGTGGTAGGTCTTGCTACCTTAACCAACTTCACCAACGTATCCGTTACGGGTACGCTTACCAACGACACCCTTGAAAACAACACGGTTCATATCGGCGGTATCGCAGGCAACTGGAGAATTGAAGACTCCGACAAAGCGTACATAGCCTATATGGAAAACTGCTACGTAAACGTAACTACCAAACTTGCCGACAATCAGGACGCGTCTTTAGAGAACGCCGTCAACGGCGGACTCGTCGGATACCTCTACACCTACAACGGATCCGCCGCTATCGTTAATTGCGTAGCCGACGGAAAAGTATACGGCGGCAAATACCTCGGCGGACTGGCGGCGTATATTTTCGGCAACTTCGTTTCCGTAATAAACTGCGCAAATTACGCCGAAGTGACCGCAACGAGTACCTCGGGAAGTTATACGGGCGGTATCGTAGGATTTTCCACGGGGAATAACGTCATAATGGACAGTTTCGCCGCAGGCAGAGTAAAAGGCAAAAAGACCACGAGTTCCACGTACAATAGCTACGCCGGCAACCTCGGCGCGTATATAGAGGAAGACAGCTACGACGGTTCTTACGACGCAGGTACCGTGTTCGCAAATTGCTGGTACAAAAATTACATATCCGCTTCGGGCGTAATAAACACCAACACCACTATGAAATTAGGTAACGAGAAAGCCGACGGCGTATTTACGGAAGAGTGGGTAAGAAGCACCTTGAAGTGGAGCGAAAGCTCTATGCTCTTCGACGAGAACGGCAAAGCACGTCCCGCAAAGAAGACAGACAGCGACAAGAAATATACCGTAACTTTAGACGGCACCACCGTTATTGACAGGACGATGAACGGCGACTTTTATCAGCTCGTCGGAAGTATCGCTAAACCCGCCGCGAGAGACGGAGAACTCTTCTTCGACTATTACGTGGAGGAGGGCGTAAGATACCGTTTCTTCGTGCCGGTAGTTAAGGATATGACCCTCACCGCAAAATGGACCGACCCGACGGAAATCTGCGGCGTATATACCGGCGAAGGCAAAATAGAGGACAGAGAAGAGGGCAAAGTGGACGGCGGAGTGCTTTATCTCAAAAAAGACGGTTCCGCGCAGTGGATTAACGACACGATAATTAACGGCGAATATACTTTCGACGGCGAACATATTTTGTTTACAAGATACGATAACGTAGGCGATTTCAGCGGAAAATACAACGCCGGCAAAATATCTTATATCGTCGACGCAGGTATCACCGGAGAGGTCTATTACTACTTTACGGCGTCCGATCTTAAACTTTTCGGTAACTATTTCGCGGATAACGGCGATATATTGACTTTCAGTAGCAACAATTCCGTGTCCATTCACGTATCTTCGCTCAATAACGACAACACCGTAAACGGTACTTATACCGTCGACGGGAACAACGTCACCGTCACGAGCGGCAAACTTACTAATTATTATACGTCCATGAACATTACGATTAACGAAGAAGACGAAACGATAGTCGTAAACTTCGTCGGGAAAGACGCCGAGTTCTCCATTGCCGACGTTACTTTCAGAAAACAAAACGCGGTGGACTATACCGGGAAATCGTTTATAGGCAAATATAGTTTCGCCTACATAAACACCACTTCCGAAAACTACGTGCCCGGCGAAACGTACAAGATAGAGTTCAAGCCGGACGGAACGATGATTTACAGCAGCGCGTACAGCGACACCCGGGCCCTTTACTACGTGTTCGGAGACGGAACGCTGTTCAAGTTTGCGATAGAAGGAGACGTCAGCACCTTCACTTACGACGCCGAAAGAAATATTTTCTACGGCAACCTTAACAGAGGAATAAAGATTCACAAGAGCATTATTCTTACCCCCGAAGCATACGGGGAACAGTTCGCTTACGCCTGGACCGATTTGGCGGGTTCTGCCAATCCCGGAGCCGGACTCGGCGAGTACGACGCGCCCACTATGGTAATCGTTGCGGGCGAGCATTATTACTATATCAATAATAAGACCTTTATGCCCGACGCCGTTATAGTGGCGGAACAAGGTTTTGTAAACGGCGCGGAAATATCCGTCGACGGAGTTCCTTACAGAGTAATCGTCGGTCGGAAGGCAGGATATAACTCGATAAGCCGTATAATCAAGGAGATAGGCAAGGAAAACGGAACCTATACCTACAACGGAGAAACCGTAGTAATCGACGGTATCGGCGGAGTCGCCAAAGGCGACGTGAAAGGTACTTACCGCATTTACGAGAACAATCTCGTCGTGTGCTTGTTTGACGACGATACGATAATAGGTTTCGACTATACCGCGGCTCAAAGTGCCGACAACGTAATCACCTTGAAAGAACAGGACAAATATTGCGGAGTACGTTATCTCGGTAAGAACGTAAAAACAGGAGAGGACGACAAAGGCAAAGATATCTACGAATATAACGCCAAGTACTACAAGTTCGTCTTTAACGGCTACGGACGCGGCTCGGTCCTTTATTATAACGACGACGATAAAGAATATCGTTTTAACTGGGGCGGCGCGTACGGCTGGGCGGCTTATATCGAAACCGATACCGGAATACATATAAAATTCAACGAATATAACGAGTTTGACGTCACGTTCTTCTACGATATGAACGTAGCCTACGTTAAGAACGTCACACAGCACGGAAGTTCTTTCAAAGACGGAGATTCGTTTGCGAAAGCCGGCTATACCGGGACGACCGAGCTTCCCAAGCTCCCCGAAAACGTATCCGGTAAATACACCGGAGTAGAATCCGACGGAACGGCAGTCGTGCTTAACGTAAAGGACAATCTTACGGTGGGATACAAGGGTTTTCCTTACGTTTCGGCTATTTTCGACGGCACAGACAAAGTTTACTTCAAAATAAACGGCGTAAGCTATACCTTTAACACGACGACTAAGGTTCTTACCTACGGCAGCGAGAGCGTGACCCTTACCGCAGCCGGCGAAGTGACGGAAGTAATACCCGCATTCTTCTGCGGAACGTGGGAAGGCACTTTTGTGACGACTGCCGGCGGCTCCGGACAAGTTTGGCAAATTACGGTAAACGCGGAAGGAACCATTATTTACGGCGAGTATACCATAACCGCTATTTACGATATGGCTAAACAAACCGTGTCGGGCAAGAGCAGCGACGGAATTTACGAAATCACCCTTACCTACGACGCCGATAACAACGTTCTTAAAGGCACGATAGAACACAAAGATGAAGACATGGGCGGTCGCACCTACGAGAGCAACTCTCTTACAAAAAAATAAAATCACGCCGAAAACCGATATTATGTAATTAAAACGAAGAAACCGCCTTTACGATGGCGGTTTCTTTGCTATGGCGAAACATATATATGTCGGGGCGTTATTTTGTAAAATTTCGCTTATAAAAACCACAGTTCCATATAATAATAGCGAATAAATTTACTTAACTTTTACTGTTTTTAATCGATTTCGGAGAGATAAATGTATAAATCAAGGTAATAATTGCCCGTTATGCATAATCTGCGAAGTATTATTCAGTTTGAACGAGATAAAAGGCGTTTTGCCTGAATTTTCCGCATAAAACGAGGTAAAAAAGTTGACGGTCTATTTGAAAAAAACTATAATTGTAGGGAGTATAAAAATGAGACTTAGTCTCATATCAAAAAACAAAAAGGAGATATCATTATGACAAGAGCAAAAAAGAATGTATTTGTCACGGTGCTGGCAGTAATGTTGGTAGCCGTATTGACGATGACTGCTTTGGTTGCTTGCGGCGATAAGAACCCCGAAACCGTCAAAGTCACGTTTAAGGACGGCGAGACGGAAGTGGCTTCCGTCGACGTCGCGAAGGGTACCGCTTTGGAATTGACCGAAGTACCCGCGGCGCCCGCTAAGGACGGATACACTTTCGTAGGTTGGTTCGTCGGCGAAACTAAGTTCGACGGAACTGTTACTTTCGACGCGGATACCGTGTTCACGGCTAAGTACGAAGCTATCGTTCCTCCCGCTCCGGAGACCGTTACCGTTACGTTTACGGACGGAGAGGCTACCGTTAAGACGGCTACCGTCGTTAAGGGCGAAAAAATAGCCGAAGCCGACCTCCCCGCAAATCCGACCAAAGACGGATACGTTTTCGAGGGTTGGTTCAACGGAGAAACCGCATTCGATAAAGACGCCGCAGTCAGCGCAAACGTAACTTACGTCGCTAAATGGACCGGACTTCATAACGTCACGTTTATGAACGGCGACGAAGTGTTCAAGGTGGCAGTAGTAGTCGACGGCGGAAAAATAGCCGCAGAGGCTCTTCCTTCCGATCCTACCCCAGCGACCGGTTACCGTTTCGACGGTTGGTTTAACGGAGAAGAGGAATTCGACGAAGAAGCTACGTTTACCGCAGACGCTACGTTTACCGCTAAATACACCAAAGTAGAGTACGTAGTTAAGTTTGTTAACGGCGAAGAAGAAATCGTCAAACTTATAGCTATCGCCGCAGACGCCAAACTCACAGCAGAAACCATTCCCGCGGATCCCGCGAAGGAAGGATTTGCGTTTATCGGTTGGTACAACGGTTTGGTTAAAGCGGCAGCCGACGTTGCCGTAACCGCAGACGTAACGTACGAAGCCGTGTTCAGCAACGAAGCTTCCTATAACGGCTACTGGGTAAACACTGCCGAAGGTAAAGAATCCATGATTTTCTTCGACAAAGATAACCACAAAGTAACGTATAAGTTGCAGTCGATTTCGGAAAAAGCGTACACTTACGACGCGACCACCGGTATCGTTACTTACGCTTTCGGTTCTTTCACAAGCAAGAAGACCTACACCTTTACCGTGGTAGGTGAAAACCTCGTCGTTACTCTTGAAGCTTACGACGATAACAAAGAAACGTTCGTTACTAAACAAATAGACGTGTTGGAAAGAAAAGCAGGCGCTGGTCTTGGCGGCGTTTACGCTAAGACTCAGAAAACCAACGTATTTACCGTAGAAGATAACGGTATCATCTCTATGTTGGGTGCCAGCAGCATACCTTACGGCGTGGTTTACACTACCGTAGAAGAAGGCGTTACTACCTATCATTTCGATATTAAATTAACGGAAAGCAGCGCATTGAAGAAACTTACCGCTATCGTCGACGCGAAAGGTAACTACGTTATGTCTGCCGTAAACGAAGACGGCGCTTCTTACGCAGGTATTTATGCAAAAGACGCGGAAGTATCCGATTTCTATTATAGCGGAAGTGGAACTTATCTCGTACTTTTTAAGAAAGGCGAAAATACCGAATACACCTATATAGTTAAAGAAACCGTAGACGGCAAAGAAGTTACGAACACTTATTACGCTACCGTAACGGGTACCATCGAATTGAACGGTGAAATCACCGTTGGTTACGGCGAAGGGAAGGAAGCGGTTTACGCTATCACCAAAATGCCCACCTCGTCTCTCGAAGGCAACATTAATCCCGCTTCTTCCGAAAGAGGAACTTATACCGGTTCGGAAGGCAGCGTGTACGTGGACGGTTTCGGCAAGGCTGTTTTGACTCCGGCCGAAGGCGACGCGATTAACTACACTTACGTTATCAACAAAGCCGGCAATGTGGTTCTGACCGACGCCGCAGGCAATACGATAGGCGTATCCGTAGACGCCGACGCTCACACTTACACCATGCTTACCGCCGACGGAAAAGGCGGAAAGTATAATCAGTCCGTAAGCGGTAAAACTTCTTACACTCTTGCTATAGACGGCTTCGGCGGAGCTACCGTTGCCGTTAAGTACAGTTGGTCCACCACCCCGACTTACTACTACGGCACTTACGCTTACGCTACCGACGGAGCTTCCGTTACGCTTAACATAACCAACTATTCTACCTACAATAAGACTTATTCCGTAGAAGAAGGCGGCAATGCTTTGGTAAGCGCGGACGGCAATATCGTATTCTTGGTACCCGGTTTTACCGCGGAAGACAAGTCCGGACAGTTTGTCGGATACTTCGTTGACGCCGCCGGCAACGCTATCGAAATCACTTCCGACTCTACGGGTATGTGGATTAGATTTAACGGCGCGGATTATAAGCTCGGCAAAAACTGGAACGGCACGAAATTAGCTTTTGAAGCTAAGGACGTCGATGCGGCGGAAGGTTACACTTCTTATAAGAGAACTTATACCGTAACTATGGCAGACGGTAAAGTAGTTGTCGCTCACGACTGCATTAAGTCTTACGACGATGTTTACGAAGAATTTGTAACCGAAGCTAAATCCGTTACTTACACCAAAACCACGAAACCTTTCTCTTTCGCCGAAAGCGCGAGAGGAACCTGGTATCTTTCCGATAATACGGTAGTCGTTATTGCCGAAAAGACCATCACCGTAGGCGGCGTAGAGGGTACCGATTACAATTTCGTATCCACCGCATTCGGCGATAACTATAACTTCAAAATTAACGGTACCGAATACACTATTTATGAAGACAGCGCAACCGCAGGAAAGTGGTATTACGGTCTTGCTTCTGCTTACGAAGCGGAAGAACTCAGCGCAACCAAACACGAAACTACCGAAACGCTCGACGGACTCGAAGGAACGTATAAGAGCGGAACTAACGTCATTACGCTTGACGGTAAAGGAAACGGAACTTATAACAACGGTACCGAATACAAATTCACTTATACCGGAACCGGTGACACGAAGAAAGTATCCAACTTTGCCGCTTACAATGACAATGAAAACACCATTACCGTTACCGCAACCGGTCTCAACGTTCATTTCTCCGGTGGCTCCGGCGATGACGTGTATAACGCAAGTTTCACAAAAGAAGCCGCAAGCAAACCTGCCGCTATCGGCGAAGATATGCAAGGTACTTTCACCGGTAATAACGCTTACAGCACCAACTACACCGTAAAGGTAAATGCCGACAGTATCGAATATTCCGAAGTTGACGAAACTTGGGGCGTTAATATTAAAGCCACTATTACCGAATACACTATCGAAGACGGCGGATACTCTATTGCTTGGACTCGCAACGGAGAAAATTACAAGTTTTCCAGCTCGATGAGCGGAATATTCAAACTTTATGTCGGTAGCAACGATTATACGTTGACTAAAGGCGGAGCAGAACCCGCTTTGACCGAAATTCCCGAAGCGTTTATCGGAACTTGGAAAGGTACCGACGGGGAAGGCGGCGAATATAAGTACGTAATCACCGCTACTTCGATAGAATTTACTTATGACGGCGGCACTCCTTCCACTTATACTATGGAGAGCATAGAAATCGCAGCCGACGGTAGCAAAATTACCATTTCCGGCGATAGCTATTTTACCGTTACTTCTACCGGACTTAACGTGAAAGACGTTTATTCCGGCGGAACTTACGTTGACGTAGACTTGACCAAAGAAGCCGAAGCAGCGGCAAATGCTTTCGTAGGAACCTGGAGCGGTAAAATCGGTACGGCTAATTGGACTATCATATTCAATGCAGACGGCACTTTCACCGCTAACGGAACGACCTATCACTACGTTATAGATTCGACCAACGCAAACAAAGCCGAAAGCACCGAAGCCGACGGAAGCGATAAAATATTCAAATTTACCATTCAATCTAATGGTAAGTTGCGTACTGAACGCTATGACGTCGATGAATATGAAACGTTTATGGGTGACCTTGTTAAGGCTTAATCGCTACAAAAACAATTAAAGATACCCGACCGCAAGGTCGGGTTTTTCTTTGCAGAATATCCATACTTTTACGATTAGTTTTGTCGTAACGCACTAAAAGGTGCAAACAATCGACAAAATAACGCGTGAAAAGGTGCAAATAATACTCTGAAAACACTTAAAAAGGCACAAGCAACGTAGCCGTTATTGAAAAGTCAACGAAAATCGCGAAAAAAGTTATTGAAAAGTCAACGAAAATCACAAGAAAAACTATTGAAAAGTCAACGGAAATAGGGTATAATTTTATTGAAAAGTCAACGGGAGGCAGAATATGCTTTACAGAAAGATAGAAAATACCATTCGCGAACACTTGAAATCTGACGAAAAGATACTGATAATCGACGGAGCAAGGCAAGTCGGGAAGTCGTTTATTATAAGGTACGTAGCGCAGGAAATGTTTTCTAACTATATAGAAATAAACCTGCTCGAAGACTATTTAAGCAACGGAATTTTCGGAAAAGTTCGGTCGGTTGAAGATTTTTATTTGCAAGTCAGTATGATAGCGGGCGACAGGATGAAAGACAAGAATAATACGATAATTTTTCTTGACGAAATACAGGCATATCCGCACTTGCTGACTTTGATGAAATTTTTGAAGCAGGACGATAGGTATACGTATATTGCAAGCGGCTCGCTACTTGGGGTGACTCTTGCGAAGACGTCGTCCATTCCCATGGGAAGCATAACGGTCAAGCACATGTATCCGCTTGACTTTGAAGAATTTTTGTATGCGAACAGTTTTAACGCATATGCGATAAACGCTATCGAGGCTAAGTATAGAAGCGGAGAGAGCCTTGACGAAGCGACGCATGATACCGTGATGAAACTGTTTAAGAAATATCTTCTCGTAGGCGGTCTGCCCGACGCCGTTAATTCTTACCTGAAAGACTACAATATAGTCAACGTCAGGACAATTCAAAATGAAATCCATGAGTTTTACGGGGCGGACGCGTCGAAGTACGACACCGAAAACAAACTAAAAATCCGTCGTATTTACGATATGATACCGTCTACGCTTGAAAACAAGAAGAAAAGAATTGTCATAAAAGATATCGACGGGATAAAGGGAAGGACTTTTGCCTATTATCGGGATGAATTCGATTATCTTATCAATGCGGGAATAGCGTTGGAAGTCAAGGCTATTTCTACGCCGACTTTTCCTCTGATAGAGTCCAGCGGAAAAAATCTGATAAAATTATATCTTAACGACGTGGGAATCCTTACCGGGATACTTTATGGGAACAACGTTCGTGCGATAATGGATGACGAACGGAGTATCAATTTAGGTACGGTATACGAAAGCGTGGTCGCGAGCGAACTAAAAGCTCACGGCAAAAATTTGTTTTATTATGATAACAGGAAAAACGGCGAAGTCGACTATTTAATCGACGATTACGATAGTTTGTCCGCAGTACCTATCGAAGTCAAATCGGGTAAAGATTATACCGTGCACAGCGCGTTGGATAGATTTGTGTCCAATGCAGATTACAGCGTAAAGAAAGCGTTTGTGTTATCCAATAGTCGCGAAGTAAAAGCCGACGGAAAAATTATCTATTTACCTATTTATTACGTAATGTTTATGTAATCATATCCGTTAAATCCGCAAACGACGAAGTCGCGAAAGGCGGCGTTCGTTCATACAATGTAATATACGAAGGAGGAAAGTATGAACGAATATACCGATTTCGGAAGAGGAAGAGACGGTTGCGGCTGCGGCGGCAGGTATGAATACGGATACGATGATTTTCATTGTCCCGGCAGACCGTGCGAACCGCCTTGCGGGTGCCGTTGCGAGCAAATGCCGACGAGGCGTTGCGACGGTTGTTGCGAGGCGATGGCGATAGCGGCTATTTTTGCCGTGATGTGTATGAGGTGCCGATAAATACTTAATACTTAGTATATAAAAAACGGCAAAAATTGCGTTGTAATATGGGTTTTTGTATGATACAATATCGGTATGGGAAAAAAAAGCAAGGGCAAAAAAGCGTCCCGAAACGCAGTAATCGAGATTACCGAAGATAAAGCCGCCGCCGCTTCCGAGATTAAGGATACGGCGGAGGTCGATGTAGCCGCGGAAGAAAACAAGCCTGCCGTTGAAGAAAATCCGTTGTTTTCCGATAAAAACTATTTAAGCGACGGACTTGACGAGGAACAGGTAGCTCAAAGGATAGCCGACGGCAAAATCAACGGCGAACAGACGATAAAGACGAAGAGCGTAGCTCAAATTCTGTTCGGCAATATTTTCACGTTCTTTAATTTCCTTTTCGTTGCGTTGGCGGCGATACTCGTATTTTTTGAAGATTTTCAGACGAACAAAATAAAGAATTTCGGTTTTATGGGGCTGGTTATCATAAACGCCCTTATCGGAATCGTTCAGGAACTTAAAGCGAAACGCACTATGGACAAGCTGTCGCTTATCTCCGCGCCGAGAGTTAAAGTCGTACGCGGGGGCGTAACGAGCGACGTAGCGGTAAGAGACGTTCTGTTGGACGACGTGACGATACTTTCTACAGGCGATCAGATATGCGCCGACGCCGTAGTGATAGACGGGAGCATAGAAGTCAACGAATCCCTCATCACGGGAGAACCCGACGCAATAAGCAAGTCGGTCGGAGACAGCGTAATGAGCGGCAGCTGCGTAGTGTCGGGCAAGGCGAAAGCAAGGGTAATACACGTCGGAATGGACAATTTCGCCATGAAAATTTCGGCGGGAGCAAAGTATTTCAAGAAGCCGAATTCCGAGATATGGCGTTCTCTTATGACGATAGTAAAAGTTATGGCTGCAATAATAGTTCCGTTGGGAATTGCGTTGTTCTGCGTAAAATATTTCTTACAGAACGGGGAATTGAACCCCACCGTCGTAAACACTATAGGGACGTTGGTCGGGATGATACCCAACGGACTTGCCGCGCTGTCGAGCACGGTATTTTGCATAAGCGTAATAAGGCTGGCTCGTCACAAAACTCTCGCGCAGGATATGTACTGCGTGGAAACGCTGGCTCGAGTGGACGTCCTTTGTCTTGACAAAACGGGAACGATTACGAGCGGCGAAATGGAAGTCAACGGACTTAAACCCCGCAAAGATTTGTCGGAGCCGGAGCTTAAAGGAATGATAAGGAACCTTATCGAAGCCACGCAGGACGAAAACGCCACCGCCGTCGCGATAAGGAATTACGTAAACGACTGTGCCGTCACGGCGAAAGCCGAAAAGGTAGTGCCGTTCAGTTCGGTAAGGAAATGGAGCGGAGCGTATTTTGCGGGGAGAAGTTACGTCCTCGGCGCGCCGGAGTTTATACTTAATTTAGAACACGGCAACGTAAAAGATATTTGCAACGAGATGGCGGACAGAGGGTACAGAGTCCTTGCCGTCGCTTCGTCAAAATATAATTTCAACGGACAGGAACTGCCTTCGAGATTACGGCTGGAAGGGCTTATATTCATCACCGATAAAATAAGACCCGAAGCTCCGGATACGATGAGATTTTTCAAAGAACAGGGCGTCAATCTTAAAATAATATCGGGAGACAATCCCGTCACCGTAAGAGCGGTGGCGATACGCGCGGGGCTCGATACTTGCGACAGTATAATAGATATGTCCACCGTCGAAAAAGATGCAGATTTAACCGAAATAGCCGAAAAGAACACGATATTCGGCAGAGTTACGCCCGAACAAAAATTAGGACTCGTCAAGGCGCTCAAAGCGGGCGGACATACGGTAGCGATGACGGGAGACGGCGTAAACGACGTCCTCGCGCTGAAAGAATCTGACTGTTCGATAGCCATGGCGAGCGGCTCGGACGCCGCCAAAAACGTAAGTAGTCTCGTGCTTTTGGACAGCAATTTCGCATCCTTACCGAAAGTAGTCGCGGAAGGAAGGCGGTCCATTAACAATCTGGAACGGTCGGCTTCGCTGTTTTTAGTAAAGACCATCTACAATTTCCTTCTCGCCCTCGTATTCCTTATCGTGCCGTCGAATTTGCCGTTCGAACCGACGCAACTCACCCTTATAGGTATGGTTACGATAGGTATTCCGTCCTTCGTCCTTGCGTTGGAACCGAATAACGAGCGCGTCACGGGCAGATTTATGCCGAAAGTCCTCTGTAACGCTCTTCCCGGGGCTATAATGGTGGTCAGCGGAATACTGCTCGTGCTGGCGACTAAACAATTTTTCCTGCCCGAACTGACCGACGCGCAAATGACTACGATGTACGTTCTCGTGACAGTGTTCGTAGGGTTCGTGTATTTGTTCAAGGTGTGCTTACCGTTTAACGTGGTCCACGTCGTGTTATACCTTTTCGTGCTGACGACATTCGTGCTATGCCATTTCGTAACGATACCGGGGATAAACATAAGCCTAAAACACTGGTTCGGTCTCTCCACCGACATAAACTACGATATGACGAAAGCTCTCGTGGTAATAGTGCTTATCGTGCTGCCGTGGTTCGTGATAATGTTGGGACTTACGTCGAAACTCCGCAAGAAGATAGACGCATACCTCGATAAACGCAATTTCAGCGACGCTTCGAGAGAGAGAAGAACAGAAAAACAGTTAAGGGGAAACGAATCTGTCAAAACTCGCTTGCAAGTACGGAAAGGTTCTGACAAATAAGACCTATAATAGTCCGCAGTTTTAATATTTCCCTTTTCGTCAGTCCTTGGCACAACGCTATCGCGACCACGGAAGCGACGGCAAGGGCGTCGACGGAATCCTTATTCATAAAATAAAATATGCTTTCGCTCCGTTTTTTGTGACGGAGCTTTTTTGCGTCCCGAAACTTGCATAAAAACAAGATAAAACGCACAAAAAGTGTAAAAAATAAACAGAAACCGACGAAAACCGCAATTTTACGACACGTTTTAGATGTTATTATTTCGGAAGAGGAATATATTATGGTAAAGAAATGCATTTTCAAATATATAATTTATGCCGCGGCTTTTGCGGCGCTCACCCTTGCGGAAAAAACGTTGGGGATATACGGTTTGGCGATAGGTTTTTTGTTTGCGACGTCGTTTTGCCGCGAGAGGTATTACGTCGTACTGCCGTGTTTTTTTGCGGCGCAGACCTTGATACCCTTTTCGCTCAACGCGGTAATATACGCGAGCGCGGCGGCGGCTTTGTTCGCTTTGGCTTATTTTATACATTATAAAGTCAAGTTGAAAAGAACTTTCGTCGAGTCGGCTATACTTACCGCCTTATCTCTTGCCCCGTACGTCGGACTGAACGTAAGCGGCGATTTTGCTTGGTTGCGGATAGTCTTATCGCTGTCGGCGGCTCTTACGTTCGGCTACGCTTCGGCTATCGCGGCTTATCCTGTCGTCATAAGAGGGCTCAGGTACAAGCTGACTTGCGGCGAGATATTTTGCATAGGAATTGTCGTATGCGTGGCGAGTATAGGTCTCGGTAGCTTCGAATTGTTCAACGTGAAACCATATTTTTTTATCGTAGCGTTTGCCGCGGTTTTTTTGAAAGGAACGGGAAGCGTGGCGGTGTTGCCTTTCGGAGCGGCGAGCGGTTTGGGTATGGCGATAGGGAGCGGAAATCCCGTCACGCTGTGCGCCGTCACGGTGGCGAGCCTTGTCGCGGCAGGTTCCGGACGGTACAAGACGGTGTTAAGCGGAATCGTCACGGGCGTCGCGTTTGCGTTGACGGCGCTGTTCTTTAACGGCAAATTCGATATATATTCCGCCGTGCCGTTCTTTGCGGGAGGGTTGGCGGCGTCGTGTATTCCGCCGAAAATTTACAAGAGGACGGGACTTACTCGTCGGGGGTATGTCGGGAGATACGCTATGCGCACCGTGGTAAATCGCGACAGGGAAGAGTTGTCGGAAAAATTAAACTACGTTTCGTCGGCGTTTTACGAAATGCGGGATATACTCACGGAGGAACAAGTTTGTTCTCCCGATATAGGGGCGGTGACCGATTCCGTATGCAGTAACGTGTGCGCGGAATGTAATTTTTGCGGGAAATGCGTGGAAAAGTTCGACATAAGGGCTTCGATTAACAAATTAACGGAGGCAGGCGTGACGAACGGGAAATGCACTCTTCTCGACGTGAGCGTGCTGATGGGAGAGAACTGTCGCAAAGTAAGTTACGTCATCAACGCAGTCAACGACGGAGTGGCAACGTATAAACGTATTTTGGAAAAAAGGAGCGGAATAGAGCAAGGGAGAGATATGCTTATCACGCAGACGGGCGGAGCCGCCGCGCTTATAGGAGAAATGGCAAAGAGCGTCAAGACAGGGCTTACTTTCGACGTGGAAAAGGAGAAATTATTGCTTGAAAAACTCGGTCAAGCCAACGTTATCGCGGCGGACGCAATGATTTACGACGCGGACACGGCGAAAGCGGAAGTGACGGCGGTGGTCAGAGAAAAAGACGTGAAAAAACCTGCTTTGCGAGAAATCGTATCGGAAGTAATCGGTATGAAAATGACCGAATACTCGCAAAAAACAGCAATTAACGGTATGGTAGGGGTTTCGTTTTGCAAAGCGCCCGAATACGGGATAATGTACGGGGAAACGGTGTCGAGCAAGGAAGAGCGGTGCGGAGATACCCGTCAGGCTGTGAAAATCGGCAAGAATAAACTTATGTTTGTGTTGAGCGACGGTATGGGTACGGGCAAGAACGCGCATTTTACGGCAGGTTGCGTGACAAGGCTTATCGAAGCCTTTTATAAGGCGGGATTCGACCACGGGACGATATTTACTTGCGTGGCGGGACTTATGTCGTTAAGGACGCAGGAAGATTTCAGCGCGTTGGACGTACTCGTAGCCGACGTGTCCACGGGCGACGTGGATTTTATAAAACAAGGGGGCAGAGAAAGTTATATCGTCTCGCAGGAGAGGTTCGAACGGATAGAGGGAGGAAGTCTTCCTATGGGAATAATCGCCGACAGTTCGCCGAAGATAGAAAGAAGACGGTTGCGGACCGACGAAACGGTTATTTTAATGAGCGACGGGGTAGCCGACGCCCTTTCTGCCGACGAGATTAGAGAAATAGCGGTAGGGAGCGGTTTGCGTAATCCGAAGACGGTGTCCGACGAAGTAGTAGCCGCGGCGAAATTGAGGAAAGGCGAAGGGTACGACGATATGACGGTGATGGCGTTGAGACTCGTAAGAACCAACGAAAAGAAGTAGAAGGAACGTTTTATGCAAAACTATTTGCCGTTCGCACTTGATTTATAGTGAAAAAAAATATATAATTCTACTATGGAAATCGATGTTCGACGCGTAAAAACAGGCGTCGCCGTCAGCGGCGGCGTAGACAGTATGGTTTTGCTCCGGCTTTTTATGGATAGCGGAGCGGATTTTTGCGTAATTAACGTCGAACACGGAATACGGGGCGAGTCGTCGGTAAAAGACAGCGAATTCGTCGCGAATTTCTGTAAAAATCACGGTATAGAGTGTTACGTCGAAAGAGTGAACGCCTTAGAGTACGCCGAAAAGCATAAAATCAGCGTAGAACTCGCCGCAAGGGAGTTAAGATACGCGGTTTTCGAAAAGTACCTTGCCGACGGCACGGTCAAAGCGATAGCTCTCGCTCACCACGCCGACGACAATGCGGAGACCGTCCTTATGCGACTTTTCCGCGGCACGGGAGTGAAAGGACTTAAAGGTATCGTCGAAAGGGATAATTATATCCGTCCGCTTTTGAAATACACGAGAGAAGATATTCTGTTTTACGCAAGAGAAAACGGCGTCGAGTACGTCGACGACGAAACGAACGCCGACTCCGCATATACCCGTAATTTTATAAGAAACGAACTTTTGCCCGTAATTAAAGAGAAATACCCCGCGGTAGTCGAATCCATATACAGGTTATCGAAAAACGCCGAAGAAATCGACGCTTTTTTGGAGAAAAATTTAATAAAACCCGAAAAAACGGCAGACGGTTACGTTCTGCGTAACTTGTTCGACGCGGACGTCGCGATACAAAAATATTCTATGAACGCCGTTTTGCGTACTCTCGGCGCGGTCAAAGACGTGGAAGACGTTCATCTTACCGCCTTACTTAATCTTAAAGATAAAGAGAACAACGTTACTCTCGATATGCCGTTCGGTATTACCGCATTGAAATACGACAAAAGCCTGTGCTTTTTTAAGGAAACGAAAGAAGAGTTCGTCGAAAGACCTTTTTCGCCGAAAGACAAGTACGTTTTCGGCGGTTTTACGTATAGGTTTACCGAAGCGGACTGTATGTCGCCGCGTCTTACGTTCGACGGAGACAAGGCGATCGATTGCGTGGTAAGGACGAGAAGAGACGGGGATAAGTTTTGTCGAGTAAACGGCAAAAACAAGCTTTTATCCGATTTTTTGAACGAAAAAAAGCTGTTAAAAAGTCAAAAGGATAAGTTGCTTTTATTAGTTAAGGGCGACGTAGTCTACGCGGTACTCGGCTTGGAAGTAGCCGAAGAAGTCAAAATAGACGAAAATACGAAAAAAATAATTTACATTGTTAAGGAGAACGAAACTTATGATGAAAGATGACATAGATAAGATTTTAGTGACCAACGAGCAGATACAGACGAGGATTAAAGAGATTGCCGCGGATATTCACAGGGATTTCGGCGACGAAAAAATCGTTATGATTTGCATTTTGCGCGGTAGTTTATATTTCTTTGCCGACCTCACGAGAGCCATACCAAACTTTCTCGAACTGGAATTTATGTCGGTCAGTTCTTACGGAGCCGGCACCTCTTCGAGCGGCGAGGTGAGAATAGTCAAGGACTTAAACTGCGCTATCGAAGGGAAGAACGTGATTGTCGTCGAAGATATAATAGACACGGGGTATACCATTTCGTATCTTAAACGCATTCTTACCGAACGCCGACCGAAAAAACTTAAAATCTGTACTTTGCTCGATAAACCTTCGAGAAGAGAGGTCGAGATTTCCGGCGATTACGTGGGGTTCGAAGTGCCTAACGAGTTCGTGGTAGGTTACGGACTCGATTTCGACCAAGACTATCGCAATTATCCCGACGTGGGAGTGCTTAAACAAGAGGTTTATTCAAAGTAATGGACGTTTTTACGGAGCTCAGAGATTTAGCCGACTGTTTCGACAAGCATATTTTTATAGTGGGAGGGTTCGTAAGGGATACTTTGGCAAAGTTGTCTCCGCACGACGTGGATATTACGGGAGATATCGACTCCGACGAGGTGATAAAAACTTTGTCGAAAACCCGCTATAAAGTCAAAATCACGAGCCAAAAACTTATGACTTTGAAAATTATAGGGGATAATACTTACGAATTTACCGCGTTCCGAGCCGACAGTTATACCGACGGACACACGCCGGAAGCGGTGAAAAGAACTTCCGATATAAAGACGGACGCGTTAAGGCGTGATTTTACGATGAACGCCGTTTATTACGACGTAAAAAAAGGCGAATACATCGACGTCATCGGAGGGATAGCGGATATCGAAGCGAAAATCGTCCGTTATACGAGAGAAAACACCTTTGAAGAAGACGGTTTAAGACTGATGAGACTTTGCCGACAAGCCGCCGAATCGGGGTTCGGGATAGAAGAAAAAACTCTTCTTTCCGCCCGGCGCAACGCAAAGAGAATTAACGAGATTTCGCCCGAAAGAATACGGGAAGAATTGGACAAAATACTTTCCGCCGATTTGAGGTACGGAATTGCAGACGCTCACGTCCGCGGACTTGAACTTCTGGACGAGATAGGGGTATTAGAAGAGATATTGCCCGAAATCGTCGCAGGAAAAGGGGTGCAACAACGCAGCGACTACCATAAATTCGACGTTTACGGACATATTATGGAGACTGTGAGAAAGGCAGACCCGTCGGTAAGGCTCGCCGCTTTACTGCACGACGTGGCAAAACCGTATTGCAAAGCTACTTTCGGCATATTCAAAGACCACGCGATTTACGGTGTGGAAACGACGAAAAAGATACTGAAAAAGTTGCGGTATCCGAATAAAACCATCAAGGAAGTTTGTTTCCTCGTCGGCAACCACATGTACGACATGAATTGCCGTTTGCCGGAAAGCGAAGTGAGGAAGTTTTTACAGCGAAATTATAACCGCTTGGATAAACTTTTTCTTCTGAAACAAGCCGATTACGAAGGCGGAGGAATTTTGACGGGCGAATGTCCCGCAGTGGCGAAACATAAAAAAATTCTCGCCGAAATGGAGAGGGAAAAAGTGCCGTTTTCGCTGAAAGAGTTGTCTGTGGACGGCAACGACCTTGCAAACGCCGGCGTTCCCGAAAAATTAAGAGGAAAGATTTTGCAGGGACTTATGGAGCGATGCGCTTTGGACGGAAGCCTTAACGATAAAGAAAAATTGACGGAAATTATAGAAAAGGAGATAAAAAATGCCGATTAACGACTACAAACAAGAATTTATAAGGATATTCAAAGAGAATATAGCTCGTCCCGGTGCGGACAAACTGTTGGAATGGTTGGAAAAATCCGACTTTTTCTACGCTCCGGCGTCAAGCCGTTTCCATTCGGCGCATCTCGGCGGTTTGTGCGAACACAGCGTAAAAGTGTATTATAGATTTTTGCAAAATCTTCAGATGGAATACGAAGAAGAAATGGAAGAAAGAATTCCTATGGAGAGTATTGCGGTTATTGCGTTGTTGCACGACGTTTGCAAAGTAAACTGCTACAAAGAAGAGTACAGAAACGTTAAAGTAGACGGCGAATGGGTGCAAAAACCTTATTATTCGTTTGAAGATAATCTTCCTTACGGACACGGCGAAAAGAGCGTGTATATCGTGTCGGGATTTATGCGTCTTACGAGAGAAGAAGCGATGGCGATAAACTGGCACATGGGCGGCTTCGACCAAAGAGTTCTCGGCGGAAGCTATGCGTTAAGCGACGTATTCTATAAATACCCCACCGCATTGCTGTTCCATATTTCCGACGCGGAAGCCACTTATCTCGACGAAACGAGAGAAACGAAGTAAAAGCTGCGTTAGGTGCCACTGCGTGGCGTGAATTGCCCTGCGGGCGTGAATTTCCGCCATAGGCGGAGCGAATTTCGGCAAAGCCGAACGAATTTCAAAACCGTCGGTTTTGAGTTAAGGATATAAAGATTAAGGCGGAATAGGCGTGCGTTCTATTCCGTTTTTATCTGTAAATAGGGTTTTGTATATCCCGCCCACCC
>CACXFJ010000048.1 GCA_902766965.1 uncultured Eubacteriales bacterium
AAGTTTAGTGCGGAAAAATCTTAATCCGCATAAGTCGGACTCACAGGGAAGCAAGACAAGTCCGTCTTGCTTGTCAGAGTATAAAAATAATTTTTACTTCTCATCAAACTATTTTACAGAAACAATATGGTGAATGGAATTAAGGGGGCATAGCTCCAAGCCCCCTTAATAAACCCCTTTCCTCATAATGTTCCCCCTTATCCGAATTTAACGAAGCTAATATTTCTCTACAAACTTAATACTTGAATAAACTTAAATTAAGCGGATAGTAAAATTTTTATTTTGATATATAATTCCGTTAGCTCGCAACTTGCTTGCGAAATTTGCGTCACGCAGTGACAATTCGTTACCGTTATACTGTAAATTCGCTCCGCCTACGGCGGAAATTCGCCATATAAAAAAGCAAGACAGTCCGTCTTGCTTTTTTATTTAGTCCGACTTACACAGATAAAATTTTTACCGCACAAAGAGTAACGACTGCGGAAAAATTCCGTGTAACGCTTGGTCGGATAAATTTAGTAATCCGATAATCCCAACAAATAATCTACCGACACGTCATAGGTGCGTGCTATCGTGAACAGGGCTTCGGCGGTAGGTTGTCTTTCGGATTTTAGCCAATAAGTAACGCAGGCTTGCGATACGTTAATCGAAGCGGCAAACTCTTTTTGTGTTATATTTTCATTTCCGATAAGCTCTTTCAGCCTTTCGCTAAACCTATTTCCCATAGACCGATAATAAACCATAGTTAATTTATAACCCAAAAAATTAACTTTTGGTAATTGACATATATGTTTCTGCAATATATAATGAAATTAACTATTGTGAATAATAACCACATTTTTGCAAAAAAGGAGGACACAAAATTGAAAAGAGTAAATAAAGTATTGATTGTTTTATGTATGATAGCGATCGTTTTATCGTCGTTTATGCTCGTAGGCTGTGATAAAGACGCAGGAAAAAATAACGGCGATAACGACGGAAACAACGGCGGGACGAATACGGGAACGAACTCGAATACAAACACGGATATTTCCACTTACGTAAGAGTTGACGCAGACGGAAACGAAACGTCCGACGGTAAGTATATTTTGTTCGGTTCTTATCCGCAGTCGAAAGTCACCGACAAAACCGTTTCCGCAGCTCTTACCGAAGCGGCAGGGGCGTTACCCACGAAAGAAAGCGACGGCAATTGGATATCCTACGGATACGACATTGTGTTTTCGGTCGTTGCGGGCGACGGAGCGGCGGAAAAACCCGTCAACGTGGTCGCGTCGAGAACGATAAAAAGTTATTCCTGGTATATCGACAGGGAATATAACGGCGCGCGTTACAGGGGAATATACTTTTTAGATTATAGACCTTTTACATATTTAGATTGCGGTGAAATAGCAGAAAGTATGTTTTCGAGTGAAGAAGAAATGAACGAATGGTTAGATTCCATTACGCAGGAATGGATGGAAGAGAACTGGATAATTCCGACGGAAGAAAACGCATTGCAAGCACGCAACGGATATGCTAAGGGTTCCGTCTATTGGTTCAAGTATGAGCCTATTAAGTGGAGAATACTCGAAGAAAAGGACGGCAAAGCGTTCCTTATGTCCGATACGGCGTTATACAGCAGAGAAATGGACGATATTATTAACTATAACCACAAAAAAATAACCGAAGACGATTGGTATTACTACTGTAACTACGCCGCAAGCGATTTAAGAAAATGGCTTAACGGTAGTTTCTACAACGACGCGTTTTCCGACGGGCAGAAAGATATGATAGCAGTAACCACCGTAAGTAACGGTAAGGACAGCTATTGGGACGAAGACTATGGTATGTATTGGTGCGAAGATACCGAAGATAAGGTTTTTTTACTTAGCGAAAAAGAAGCCATCGACGCAAAGTACGGTTTTACTGCGGGCGACGACCCGTTCGAAACGAAAGATACGGCAAGAAGATTGCAGGCTTCCGATTACGCATTGGGTAACGGTTGCTTTTCTGGAATTCACGAAAACTCCGGGTATAATGGTCAAGTAGAATATGGAGTAGAAGAAGGTTGTTATTGGCGTCTTCGCTCGTTGGGTGGGGAAATATCCGACGGTGTTGTAGTTACTCCCGACGGAGACTTTTATTTTGAGGATACGGGAAATTTCGAGACGTATTACGGTATAGCTCCCGTTATATGGCTTAATCTTTAATTCGGATTTCCGTAAATAAGAAAACGCCGACGGACGGTAGTCAGTCGGCGTTTTTAGTAGGTTTAATTAACGATTATTCCTGATTGTTGACTATATCGAGACAAGCCATAATGGCTTTTACGCAGCCGTCGATACCGAGCATGGAAGAGTCGAGAGACAGGTGATAGTTTTTGGCGTTGCCCCAAATTTTACCCGTGAAGTAGCTGTAATATGAAGCTCTCGCTTTGTCGGTTTTCGTGACTATGGATTTGGCTTTGTCTTGCGTTACGCTCTCTCTTTTGGCTACTCTTTCTATTCTCTCGTCGAGGGGAGCGTGAATGAACACGTTAAGCACGTTTTCGTTTTCGGCGAGGACGTAGTCCGAGCATCTGCCTACTATTACGCAAGGTTCTCTGTCGGCAAGTTCTTTGATTATTTTGGATTGCTCGACGTAAAGCTGTACCGAGACCGGTTGTTCGTACATATAAAAAGCGCCCGTTCCCCAAAAGAACTGCGGTTTGCGCTCTTCGTTTTCGGCAATGAAGTTGGCGGCGAATCCGCTGGTTTTTGCCGTTTCCAAAAGAAGTTCTTTGTCGTAGCATTTTACGTTCAGGGCTTTTGCGAGTTCTTCTCCGACGTGTCTGCCGCCGCTTCCGTTTTCTCTGCCTATGGTAATTACGGTTTTTTTCATCCTTTCGTCCTCCTTATGCGTTTATATTCCTACTATTATAATAATATCTACGGAAAAATTATTCAAGATACTAAAGTTATTTTCGTAAAGTTTTTTTAAGAATTTCGTCGATAAAAAAGGACGAAAACCCCGTCATGGCTTTCGTCCGTGATGTTTTAATAGTTTGCTTCGTTTCAGGTTGTTACCATCGCCGTATTAGGTTTTGTCGTCGGATATTTCTTCTATATCCGTGCTTTCTTCGATGAATAAGTTTTCCGCTGCGACGTCGGTCGTCGTTTCGGCGGTTTGTTCGGTTTCGGCTTTGTGTTTAAGCTGATATTCGCTTCTGCCTTCGGCGATTTCCTTTACCATACGTTGATGGACTTCTTCGCTGAGAAAATATTTTCTCTTGTAGATAAGCATAGCCGCCGCCACGAAGACTATGGGAATAATACACATACAGGCGAGGAGAGCTTGCTTTTTTGCGGAGGGAATAGTAGCTAAAATGCCTTCTATTCGTGCCATTTTTTCTTCCGAGGTGATAAGGCCTCTGGGTACGTCGTTTTCCGCCGCGCTTATACCGTTCGTGTATACGGTGACTCCCACTACGAGATAAACGAGCATCACCAAAAATTGCATAAGAGCGGACGCCATTTTAGCGGTGAAAGG
>CACXFJ010000049.1 GCA_902766965.1 uncultured Eubacteriales bacterium
CTTCGCGACGAATGGGGATTCGACGGAATAGTCGTATCCGACTGGGGCGCGGTCAACGACAGAGTAAAAGGAATAGTCGCCGGACTCGATTTGCAAATGCCCACCGACGAAGGTATCTGCGACAGAGAGATAGAAGAAGCCGTGACGAGCGGAGAATTAAGCGAAGAAAAACTCGACGCAGTCGTGTTGAGAATGTTGAAATTCATCGACAAATGTCTTGCCGACAGAGTAATCACGGGCAGAAAAAAATGCGATTACGACGCTCATTTCGAAACGGCGGCGGAGATAGCCGCGGACGGAGCGGTGCTTCTCAAAAACGACGGAGCATTGCCTTTGAGTAAGGGTGAAAAAATTGCCGTAATCGGCGGACTTGCGAAAAAAATGCGTTATCAGGGAAGCGGTTCTTCGCAAATAAACCCGTACAAACTTTGTTCTTTTACCGATTATCTCGATAGCATAAATGCCGAATACGCCTATTCCGAAGGTTACGGCGCGTCCGACAAAGCCGACGAAAACAAGATTAAAGAAGCGGTATCCGTAGCGAAAAACGCCGATAAGGTGTTGGTTTTCGCAGGGCTTACCGACGAATACGAAAGCGAAGGTTTTGACCGTACCCACCTTTCGATGCCCGGTTCGCATAACGAACTTATAAAAAAACTCACCGAAAACTGCGATAACGTGATAGTCGTTCTCGCAGGAGGTTCTCCCGTGGAGATGCCGTGGCTGGGCGACGTTGAGGCGGTGCTGAATATATATCTTTCGGGGAGCGCGGGCGGCGTGGCTACTTACAGACTTTTGTACGGCGAAGTCAATCCGAGCGGGAAACTTGCCGAAACCTATCCCGTTTCGCTCGATACTAACCCCGCTTACAAGTATTATCAGATGGGTCCGCAGACCGTAGAGTACAGAGAAAGTATCTACGTAGGATACCGCTACTTCGATAAGGCGAAGAAAGAAGTTTTATTCCCGTTCGGTTACGGTTTGAGCTACACGAAATTCGAGTATTCGGATATAAAACTTTCCGCAGAGAAGATAGACGAAAACGAAGAATTAACCGTAACGTTCACCGTCAAAAACGTCGGAGACAGAGCGGGAGCGGAAATAGCGCAGGTTTACGTTAAGGACACCGAAAGTTCCGTGTTCCGCGAAGAAAAGGCGTTGAAAGGATTTGCGAAAGTTTATCTTAACGCGGGCGAAAGCAAAGAAATAACGATTGTTCTCGACAGACGCAGTTTCGCTTTCTACGACGTAGAAGGTAAAGACTGGGTCGTTGAAAGCGGAGAATTCGAAATTCTCGTCGGAGCGTCGAGCCGCGATATAAGGTTGTGTGCCGCCGTTTACGTAGACGGTAAAGCAAACGTTGCCGAACAGGACAAAGAGCTGCTTAAAGACTATTACGAACTCGATAAGGCGGAAGATTACGGCAAAGACGGTTTCGAATCTTTGCTCGGGCGTAAACTTATCGAAAACAGACCGCTCAAAAAGGGCGAGATAGGGTATAACGCCACTATCGGAGATATCGACGTATGCTGGGTGGGAAAACTCATTAAATGGGCAGCCTACAACTGTTCTACTTTGGTTTTGCCGAAAGACACTTCCGAAGCTATGAAGAAGATGATAAAACTTGCCGCAATGGATATGCCGCTCCGCAACTGCTACGCGATGACGAAAGGTATGGTTCCGAAAAAGGTAATCGACGGACTTATCGCGCGTTGCAACAAAGGACCATTCACCGGTTGGGGTAGAATAATAGGCGGATTTTTCAAGAAACCGCCGAAAAAATCCGATATATACAAGGCGTAAAATGAAGTTGGTGATAGCCAGTAACAACGGCAATAAAGTAAGAGAAATAAAAGAAATACTGGGCGGCTTCTTCAAGGAAATTTATTCCTTGAAGGAGCTGAACGTAGATATCGAAGTGGAAGAGACGGGAAAAACTTTCCGTGAAAACGCGTATCTTAAAGCAAAAGCCGTTTCGGATATAACCAAGGCTTGCGTGATAGCCGACGACAGCGGACTATGCGTAAACGCTCTCGACGGCGCGCCGGGGCTGTATTCGGCAAGGTACGCGGGGGAAGAACAAAACGACGCGGCGAATAAAAAACTTCTGTTAAAGAATATGGCGGATAAAACCGACCGCAGCGCATACTTCGTGACGGCGATAGTTTTGCTTTATCCCGACGGGAAAGAAATCTACGCCGAAGGCAGAACGGAGGGCAGTATTCTCTATGCCGAAGAAGGAACGCGCGGGTTCGGATACGACGCTTTATTTTTCAGTAAGGATTTACAAAAGAGTTTCGGGCTGGCTACTTCCGAAGAGAAAAACGCAGTCAGTCATAGGGGAAGAGCGTTGCGAGAACTCGAAAGAAAACTTATCGCGACGAACTATAATCGGCATAGTTAAAAATGGGAACGTAAAGCCTAATTTTTATTGACAACGGCGCGACGTTGTGATATTATCTATAAAGATAAATAATTCAGCTGGAGAAATACCCAAGTGGCTGAAGGGGCTCCCCTGCTAAGGGAGTAGTACGTTGATAGCGTAGCTCGGGTTCAAATCCCGATTTCTCCGCCATAATATCAAAGGACACCAAGCGGTGTCCTTTGATAATTATTACAGAAAATAAAAGGGATTTGAACGGGCGGAAAAGGAGACAATCCTGTGAATTGTCGCCCCGCCCCGGCCTGTCGCAAAGCGCAAGCTTTGGTGCGAGGAAATCCCGATTTCTCCGCCATAATATCAAAGGACACTCAAGCGGTGCCCTTTGATAATTATTACAGAAAATAAAAGGGATTTGAACGGGCGTGGGAATAGGTTTTTTTGTGGAGTATCGGAAAAATTCAAGAGTAGAGACGGAGATGCAGAGAAGTTAAAGAGGCAAAAATACTTTCAATTAAAGCGATGTTTGCAGGCAATTTTTGTCGCGGATTTTATATAAAAATGACGGTCGTTTACCGACTAAAACGCTGTCTGTTACAGCTGAAAAAGTGAATAAAAATGTGAATAAAACGAGCCGAAACAAGTAATTCCGTCGAGTGATTTTTTGTAAAAACGCATAGTTTTTAACGTGAGTTTTTTAAGAGTTTATATGCTTTTTTATCGGACGAAAAATAAATAAATGCAAGTCAGAGTCTTTACGGCGGCGGTAGGATAAGGACGGAATAGGTTTTCCCAAAGAAGTTGCGCGGAAGAAAAAATGCGAACCGTCGTCATAGTTAAGCGGTAAATTTTTCTATCGAAAAGACGTAATCGAACGGGGATCAATGAGGTTTTTCAGACACGATAATTATTATGCTTATAATAGAGGTTTAGTATTCCGTTAGTTTAATTTAGGATACCTAAACCGCAATATAAATAATGATTACTATTTTTGAAAAAACGTTAAAAAATCAATATGATTTTCAATTCGAGCAAGAGGATTTTTTTAGAAGGTTTTTACCGGGGAACGGGGGGCTGTTTTTAATGTTGACATAGCGGGTATCTTATTATATAATAATAATACTGCGAGCGTGCATACGCGATAGGCGAGCGTTTATGCGCAAGGGCGCGAGCGTATCCGCGTGTATAACGAGCCGGTATATGCATGCCGGTAACAACGATAACGAAATAAGGAAAAACGATTTGAAAAAAACGTCGGGCGGAAAAAAGATTTATACAATTTTTACGAAAGCGTTGGCTGCGGTCATCGTTTCCGTTACGGCGTGTTTTGCCGCCGCCTGTACGGCGAAAGTGGACTTCGACAAAAAAATCGAATATTACAACGACGGTACGTACCTTCTTATGGGGCGTTATCCGAGGAGCGAAGCGGACGAAGTCGT
Organism: uncultured Eubacteriales bacterium; assembly: GCA_902766965.1. Classification (GTDB taxonomy): domain Bacteria; phylum Bacillota; class Clostridia; order Christensenellales; family DTU072; genus CAG-1782. The sequence goes on from CACXFJ010000049.1 coordinate 3,820, forward strand.
TTCCGCTATTTTGGAAAAAAATTTTAACGACGGCACTTTGGCAAAGAACGGAGACCAGTACGTTTACGAAAATAATCGGTACGCAAGAGTCGTTGTGAAAAACGATTACGTCGGAACGGACTCCGACGACGAGTCCTTTTTCTTGTATACGCAATACGAGATAGGTTCGGTGCATTGGTTTTTGGTCGAAGATATTAAATGGCGTTTGATGGCGGTGCAAAACAAATACGCCATGTTGATGACCGACGAACTTATTGCGACAAAAGCCTTTTCCGATGAGGACGTCGAAAAAGGTTGGCTGTGGGAAAACAGTAATTTGCGCGCGTGGCTTAACGACGAGTTCTTTTACGAGGCTTTTGACGAAAAGGAAAGGAAGACGATAGCGACGGGAGAAACTTATTGCGACTATATAAGTAACCCCGGACGAATCAGATACCCTCGCGAAACGGTGAAAGACAAAGTGCGCGTCCCTCGATGGAGAGAGATACGTGAGCCGCAACTTTTCCGTAACGACGACGACAGAATGGCGACGGTGACGGATTACGCTACCGCAAACGGCGGTGTGAGACTTTCGCAAGCGGCGATAGACTATTTTGTAAATAACGGTATCGAAACGGTAAAAACTCCCGAAGAATGTAAAAAGTATATCGGGTGCGGCGTTTATTGGCTGGCGGATACCGAGTTAAATACAAATCACGTTTACATAGTATACGAGTACGGCAACACTATGTCGTATTACGCTACCGAACGCAGTCGTACCGTTCGTCCCGTGATTTTGTGTAAGTACGAAAATATAAAAAACGAATTAAAAAAGTAGAAAAAGGACGCAATGGTAAGCAATAAAGTACAAATTACATCCGATTACTCCGAAAAGAAGAAAGTTTTCAAAACGAAAGCTCTTCTTTTTATTATATTTACGATTTTATTCGCCGTGTTTATCGCGAATACGGTGTTCAGCGCCACGATAAAAGGTCAAGACCTCTCTTACCTCGACGACAGCGCGATACAAGGATACGAAAACGGCAGCTATATAAACAACGGGCAGTATTACTCGGGAGCGCAGTACGGATCGGCGAACGCAAGCGTAAGCGAACAAATCGGCAATGCCGCTTCCTGTGCGACGGTAAGTAATCTCGTCGACTCTAAAAATTTGTCGCAAGTGAACTTCTCCGAAAATAACGTATTCTTTACTAAGTACGCTTCAGCTAATTGGGACGGCAGGACGAACGTAGGTCAAGGATACTTCGGCTGGAAGAAAGGAAACGCCACGCAAAGGCAAGGCACTTTGCAAAACTGCGCATATATTTACGTAGAACTGACCGGCAATATGCTTACCCTTGCAAAGACCGGCAATCTTAACGTCTCTTTGTCGGGGATAGTGGGAGCGGAATCGGGCGACGACCAAACGTTTTGTTACGGAATGACGTATACCAACAGCTTGTCGCTATTTAACGTGACAAGCTCTTTGAACGATTTTCAAAATCAAATGAAAACCCATTCGGGAACAAGGTATACGACAAAAGCCGGCGAGTGGGACGCAACCCTTAACTCGATGAATATCGACACCGTAGTCGCTTCGTATGATAAACTATATCTCGTCGTAGCCGTGGCAGGGCATTCCGAATACGGTAATTTCATAGGCGGACGCGTGCCGAGCGCATATCTGAAAAACGTCACTCTCAGCTTCGAATTAAAAAATAAGTATACCGTTACGTTCAATAAATCTACGGGCGGCAATCTCGATAAAAGCAAAGCCGAAATCGACAAGGTCGCAGGAACGGCAAGCTGTACGGCGACGCCTGCCGCGGGATATTATTGGTCGAAATGGACTAAAGGGAATACGGCATCCGTACATACTACAAGCGACACAATCACCGTCAACGTAATAGACTGCCTTTCGCAAACAACGTATATGGCGAATTTTTCCGCGATAACGTACACGATACAATTCGATTTTAAGGGGAAACCGATTAACGGCGCTTTCCCCAACCAAACTGTCGTCGCGGACGGAGAGTCCTCGGTCCTCGGCGCGCCGGAAAGCGAGGGGAGTGCCTTCGCCGGGTGGATGCGGACGAGCTCTCAAACCACAGTGGATTTTACAAAGGACTCTAAAATAAAACCGTGTAATCTGGACTCGACCAAA
>CACXFJ010000050.1 GCA_902766965.1 uncultured Eubacteriales bacterium
ATCCCGCGATTACGGGCAACAACAAATACAACGTAACCAACACGGGCGACGGTACCGCGGCTAATCCGTACAGAATTTACAACGCGACGCAGTTAATGAACGTAAGTCTCTTCTTCTACGCAAACGAAAATTCCTGTAATACGAAAGAAAAGGACGCTAACGGCGCAATCACCGAAATACAGACGGTATTCAAGCTGTTCGACAACGTTAAGTTGCAGGATTATACGAATTCTTCCACGGCTTCCGCATTCCCGGGGGGAATAAGCGAAGCGTGGGTTCCGTTGTGTTTCAGCCTTGACGACGGTTACGACAAAGGTTTCGACGGAATATTCGACGGCGGCGGATATACTTTATCCAACCTTGCCGCGTATGCCGGCGGAAGCCCCGATCAGGACAATCCGCAGGACGAAAACTTAGTTCCCGCGGAAGCTACGTACAGAAACCCGCTCGCCGCGTTCGATTACGACGGTTTGCAGGGATACGGAATATTCGGTTGCGTTTACGGCGGCACGATAAAGAATCTCAAAATAGACGACTCGTTTATAAGTTTTACCGAAGAAAGGTTCGCAAGCGTAGGACTTCTCGCGGCTAAGGCGTACAATGCGACGTTTGAAAACGTAAGTTTCCCCGAAACTAAAAACCCGACGAGAACAAATCTGATAGAAAGCAGTAACGGCGGCGCAAGAATTTATATGAGTACCTGGGCGCAGAACATGGGTATGCTCGTAGGCTACGCGAAGAACTGTCAGATAAAGAATATCGACGTTTCGGTCGGCAACAGTTCGAATATCTACCTTTTGTCGGAACTCGGTTCCGACGGCGGCAACGCAGGGGTAGGACTCCTCGTCGGATACATAGAAGGAAGCACCGATTTGGCGGGCGTCGGCGGAAGGACGAGCTTTATTAACGGAGTTAACGTAACGGGTACGAGCGGTAAGTACGTTATTATAAACGATTACTCGAACAGAAGTATGCCTACCGGCGGAATTATAGGTTCGGCGAAGAGAGGAACGTACGTAAGCTCGATAACGATGACTTCTCTCAATATGCAGATAGGCGGCGAAGACAGCAGCACCACGGGATATGCGGGCGGCGTAGCGGGGTACTGTTCGGACAGCTACTTCGAAATAATCGAAATAAGAAGCGCGAACAACTACGCAAGGACCGACGAAAAGAAAGGAGTTATTATTCACGGTTCTCAGGCTACGGGCGGCGCGATAGGTTACGCAAACAATTCGGAAATCTCGTTCGTCACGCTTTACGGCTTGTTCAGAATGAGAGGTACGAGCGCGGGCGGCGTAGCGGGCGTAAACACCGGCTTGATACGCGATTGCTACATTACCGCGCCGAAGACTTCCACAGACGACGGTATGCGTCTTATGTTCGACCAAAGCAACGGTCACAACGCTTCGATATCCGATTTCGGCGGAATCGTCGGGCTTAACGAGGGTACGGTGACCGACTGCGGAATTACGGGCGGCAACGGAGCCGCCGCGTACGACGCAGGATATAAGGATATAAACGGCGCGGCAGTTTACGTCTACCATTCCGGCAACACTAATCACAACGCAGTGGACACCGTGGATCAAAACGTGAACGAAAGCGAGATAAAAAACAGCGCGAAGAACGTAGTCGGCAGAGTAAGCGTCGGCGGTATCGTCGGAAGAGCTACAGGAAGGGTCTATAACAGCTACGTCGCGTACACGAGAACGACGGTAAGATTAGACGTCAACGCCGGCAACCCGGCAAGGTACAACGGTAGCGACGGCTTGCCTTTGGCGCACTGTCTGGTTATTTCCGCGGGCGGCATCGCAGGCACGTTGGAAGGCGGCAGTCTTGTTAACGGCGAGCTTGCCGACGGAAGCGATTTCGGTTTCTACGACGAACTTAACCGTTTCGATTCCAACCTCGATTCCAAACCCGAATACAAGACGAGAGTACAAAGTTGCTTTACGAGCAACGCAAGCGTAGTCGTCGCCAACAGAGTATGGGTGGACAGCTACGACGTCGAAAAAGAAGCCACGCTGATGGCAAGTAATTCGGTCACCGTAGCCGGTATCGTAGGAAGCGTCAAAAACTATGTAGGCGAATACGGAATTAACTCCTGTTATAGCTTAAACAACCATTTCAGCACCCAAATGGGAGCTTACGGATGGATTACGAACGACGGCGAAGAAGGCGATAATAAGTCTACAAAGTACGGTTGGTACTACGCCTCCACGGCAATGTTCGGCGGCAAGAAGAAGTACACGCCGATAAGAACGGGACTTAAAATGGACGGCGGTATCTACGGTATAGTAGGCGGCGAATATATAGACGACGAGCATAAGGACTCGGGTAACCACGGCTGCAACTATTGCTGGTCGAAAGGAAACACTATCGAAACGAGAAACGCCGTAAACAGCCTGTCCGATATGGGCGCGAGAGATAATCCGCTCAAAACGAGAGGTATGGACTTGCAGACAGGCGAAAATTATCGTTCCTTTACGAGCGACCACTCCGAAGGCAACGTGGCTTGTCCCAACATGCCTTACGGCGTAAGTATGGACGAAATGAGAGTCACGGGTATGGAAGCTTACGGACTTAACGAGTTCGTCATAGGCACGGATACCGTAAACGTACGCGAAGTAAACGTATTGTTCGGAGCAGGTTTCGTCGGCGTTTACGACTCGTCTAAGAAAGGCGGCAGCGACGGCAGACTGTTCAAGACGGATTATAAGACCGGCGTATTGCTCGTGTCGCACGAAGTCAACAAGACCGCCGCGGAGACTAAATGGAGTAGATACGCAGCGTCGTCGGGAACGTATGATTCGGGTACGACCGTAGGCGGTATGACTTATCAGCAGTTCATTGCGTCTTACAACAACTACAAGGATTACCTCGTAAAGGGACAAGGCGATTCGGCTATTCCGAACTGACGATAATTTCGGCGGAAAAAATCGATATGAGCGTGAAAACGCTTGTTAGTGCAAAGGAAAAATTATATAATATCCCGTGAGTATAAACGGAATATAAGGAGTATACGATGAAACACACCGACATCGTCGATATTTTCGACGGAAAAATAGAAATCGGTTCCGAAGTTACGGTTTGCGGCTGGGTAAGAACGTTCCGCGATTCCAAGACCATGGCGTTTTTGGAAGTCAACGACGGCACTACGTTTAAGCACTTGCAGATAGTAATCGACAAAGAAACGATAAAGAACAACGAATTCATGCGTCTCGGCTGTTCGGTCAAGGTAGTAGGCACGCTGGTAAAGAGCGTAGTCATGCAGGATTCGGTGGAAATAAACGCTACCGAAATAGTTATGCTCGGCGATTGCCCCGCCGATTATCCTTTACAGAAAAAGCGTTGCAGCATGGAATTTTTGCGGTCTATGCCTCATTTGAGAGTCCGCACCAACACTTTTAACGCCGTATTCAGAGTGCGTTCCGTGGTAGCAAGCTGCATACACGAATTTTTTCAAGCGAGACATTTCGTGTACGTCAATACGCCGCTTATCACCGCAAGCGACTGCGAAGGCGCGGGCGAAGTATTCAAAGTCACTACCATAGGTTACAGCACCGCATATAAGAGCGAAGAAGAGTATTATAAGAACGACTTTTTCGGACAGAAAGCGGGTTTGAGCGTTTCCGGACAGCTCGAAGGCGAAGTAGCTGCGATGGCTTTCGGCAAGATTTACACTTTCGGACCGTCGTTCAGAGCCGAAAACAGCAACACGCCTCGTCACGCGGCGGAATTCTGGCATATAGAACCCGAGGTCGCTTTTGCGGAACTTCCCGATATTATCGAACTTGCGGAAGATTTAATTAAGCATATTCTTAACACCGTGCTCGATAAGTGCATAGCGGAACTTACTTTCTTCGATAAGTTTATGGAACCGGGGCTTATAGAAAAACTGCGTAACGTGGTAAGTCACAAGTTCGGAATAGTGGAATACACCGACGCTATAAGAATGTTAAAAGAGTCGGGAGCCAAGTTCGTCTATCCCGTGGAATGGGGCGAAGACATACAGACCGAACACGAAAAATACCTTACCGAAGTTATTTTCAAAAAGCCTGTGTTCGTAATCAACTATCCTAAGGGAATAAAGTCTTTCTATATGAAACAAAACTCCGACGGCAAGACCGTGGCGGCGACCGATTTGTTAGTCCCCGGAGTGGGCGAGATAATAGGCTGTTCCGAAAGAGAAGCCGATATGGATAAACTTTTGCAAGCAATCGAAGAAAGAGGTATGTGCGTGAAAGAATACGAAGATTATATCGCTTTGCGTAAGTTCGGAAGCGTGCCGCACAGCGGATTCGGACTCGGATTCGAAAGAATATTGATGTATATTACGGGTATGTCGAACATAAGAGACGTAATCCTTTATCCGCGTACCGCAGGCGATATAAAATAGGAGGAAACAAGTGAGAACACATAATTGTAACGAATTACGCGACAGCGACGTCGGCAAGAAAGTTACCCTATGCGGTTGGTTGCACAGCGTACGCGATTTGGGCGCGGTAATATTTTTCGTAATGCGCGACTTTTACGGAATGACGCAAGTAACGGTAAGCGACGAAAATATGAAAAACAAAGTCCGCGGTATTCAGAGAGAATCTACCCTTAAAGTGACGGGAACGGTAATACTTCGTTCCAGCCCCAACCCTAACATTCCGACGGGACTTATAGAAATAGAACCCGAAGAAATAGAAGTCCTCGGAAAGTGCGTCGAGCAGCTTCCGTTCGAGGTTGCCAATTCGCTCGCGTCGAAGGAAGAGACCAGACTTAAATACCGTTTTCTCGATTTAAGGAACCCCGCCGTCAAGGACAAAATCGTATTGAGAAGCAAAATTATCAGTACGATAAGACAGATGATGACGGAAAGGGGATTTTTGGAAATAGCCACTCCTATACTTACGAGTTCTTCCCCCGAAGGGGCGAGAGACTTCATAGTTCCCAGCCGTCTGTATCCCGGTAAGTTCTACGCTCTACCGCAGGCGCCGCAGCAATACAAACAGCTCCTTATGACTTCGGGCTTCGACCGTTACTTCCAGATAGCTCCGTGTTTCAGAGACGAAGACGCGAGAGCCGACCGTTCTCCCGGCGAATTTTATCAGCTCGATATAGAAATGTGCTTTGCCGAACAGGAAGACGTGTTCGCCGTGCTCGAAGGATTTTTGCCCGAACTTTTCGCTAAATTCTCCGATTGGACGATAGATAAAGCGCCTTTCCGTAGAATTAAATATCTCGACGCCATCGAAAAATATGGCACCGATAAACCCGATTTGAGGAACCCGTTACTTATAGAAAACGTAACCGAACTTTTGGGCGGAATCGTTCCTATGTTCGCGGGCAAGACGGTCAAAGCGGTCGTAGTCAAGAACTTCGACAAGACGAGAAAATACATTGACGGTCTTAACGGTTTCGTAGCGGAAAAGGAATTAGGGTGTTCATTCTATTACTTCAAGCACGCCGCTGACGGAACTCTTTCGGGAGGAATAGCTAAGTTCCTTGCGGGGAAAGAAAAGGAAATCGCCGAAAAATTAAATCTCGAAGGAGAAAGTTTCGTTGCGCTCGTAGCGGGCGATGACAAGAAGAATACCGCTAAATGCGCCGGCTTAGTTCGTACCGAACTCGGCACGGCAATGGACCTTATCGAAAAGAACGCATATCGTTTCTGTTGGATAGTGGACTTCCCGATGTACGAAATAGGGGAAGAGAGCGGCGAGATAGAATTCTGCCATAACCCGTTCTCGATGCCGCAGGGCGGACTCGACGCGTTGAATAATCTCGATCCCTTAAAAATACTCGCATATCAATACGATATAGTCTGCAACGGATACGAGTTGTCTTCCGGCGCCGTCCGTAACCACGACCCCGAAATTATGATAAAAGCCTTTGAAATAGCGGGTTACGACGAATCTGTAATCGAAAGTAAGTTCTCCGCTTTATATAACGCGTTCAAGTTCGGCGCGCCGCCTCACGCGGGTATCGCCCCGGGCGTGGACAGAATAGTAATGTTGTTGGCGCACGAAACGAGCATCAGAGAAGTAATAGCTTTCCCGATGAACAAGAACGCGCAGGACCTTCTTATGGGAGCGCCTTGCGCAGTCACCGAAAAGCAGCTTCGCGAAGCGAATATCCGCGTAGCCGAACCCGAAAAGAAAGACTAATACATACGCCCCGTAAAAATACTGGGCGCTCCTTTATTTGTTTGAAAAGTTTATAAAAAACGCTCGATTTTTTCGAGCGTTTTTACATTATATTTTAAGAAAAAATACTTATTTAGCGAGAACTTTGAGTACGACAAGCACGACGGTGGCTATCGCGAATATCGCGGTAAAAACACCGAGAGCCGCGGCTCTGCGTTTCATTTTTTTGTATTCGCTGACGTGTACGAAATCGCTCATATCCGGTTCTACGACCACTTCTTTTTCCACGACAGGCTCTCCTTCGATTACGCCGAAGATGTCGTTAAGTCTTTGTCTTTCGCGCATATAAGCGTCGTTGTAATAAATTTGCAATTCGTCGCCCGGCTTCATTTCGGGGGAGGTGGCGTTGTTATTTACGACGGGTTCCGTATTCGCGTTAGGCATTTTGGTATTCTTTTTCATAATTGACTCCTGTTTTGAAAAAGTAGGCGGGCGTATAAACACACCGCCGCACAATATACGTTTATTATATAATTATTTATTGTTTCTGTCAATACTCAAATGGTTTGAAAAATGCGGTATTTACAAAATTATACGCGTATTCCGCATTGCGATAAAAATTCGACTATTATTTCCGACGGTACGGCGTAGCAGATTTCGTCGAATTTGTCGGCGGCGCAGATTATTCCCGTTATTTTTCCGTCGGGCGAAACGACTGCCGAGCCGCTTTCTCCTTTGCGTACGCCAAAATTAAGTTTAAGAAGGCGGTCGGGTTTATTTTCGGACAGGCAATTTACCGTTTCGGTATTCTTAGATCTTTTTATTCCGCCCGTCGAGTCGCAAAAAACGGCTGTTTTTGACTGTCCGAACGCAAGCGACGTTTTTTTATCGTAGTCCGCGTCTTTCATATGAAGGAGAGCAAGGTCGGCGGAAAAATCGACTTTAATTACTTCCGCTTCATATAAACTGCCCTTTCTGTCATCGAGCGTACATATATTTTCCCGTTCATAGATATCGTCGAAAATATGAGCCACGGTCAATACGAAACAATCGTTGATTTTTACGCCGTTACAGGTGGTTTTTGTGTTTTTTGCGGTATAAATTACGGTAAATTGCGGGGGAAAAGTTACGTTTTGCGGCGTACAGCCCGTTAATACGGTCGCGGAAGAAAGTATTATCGTAAATATGATTACTAAAAAAAACCGCATAGGCAATGCTATGCGGAAATTTGTCGAAAAATGACTTAATATTCGTCTTCGTCGGAAAATATTTTTTTGACGACCGAGTTTATATCGTCGTAAGAAAAGCCCCTCGAAGCGAGTTTTCGGTACAGTTTAGCTCGTTCTTCGGGTGTGTTCTCCCTGTTTTTTGTAAGTTTTTTCGCAAGGATAAGCAAGTCTTCGGTTTGCGACGGCAGATTTTCGAGTACCGAGTCTATAATATCGGCGGATATACCTTTCGTCCTTAATTCCTGTTTTAATTTATAAGAACCTTTTTTCGCTGCGTTCTGTTCGACGAAGCGTTCGGCAAAGTAGCGGTCGTCGATAAAACCTTTTTCCTCGGCGTCGTTTACGACCTTTTTCGCCACGTCCTTGCGGTAGCCTTTTTCGAGGAGTTTTTTATAATAACCGTATTTAGGCTTGAAGTATTTGTCGAGTTGCGAATAAAGGTACTGCCGACAGAGGACTTCTTCGCTTCTTTCGATAAGTTCGGGGATAAGTTCGTCGGGAATTTCCTTAAAAATATCTATACGCATATTTATGGCGGCTTCGTCGCTTATTGATACGATTTCGCCGTTCCATTCCAAGTCGGCGGTTTGTTTTTTAGGGTGATATTTCAATATTTTCATACCGATATTTTACCACATTCGACAAAACGTTTGCAATAGGAACGGGTTTAATGTATTATATTTTTGCGTGAAAAGTTTTAGGCAAAATCGGCTTTTCGCAGGAGCAAAAGGGGGCGGCAGATGCAACTTTCCGCAGCGTTGGAAATTATCGGTATAGTGGCGTTTTCGTTGGTCGGCGTTTTCGTCGGCATAGAATACGAACTCGACGTGTTCGGCATATTCGTCGTCGCTCTGTGTTCTTCTCTTGCGGGGGGAGTAATAAGAGACCTCGTGTTGGGAATAGTTCCGCCGACGAGTTTTTTGCATGCGGAATACGTTATTACCGTGCTTGCCACCGTAATAGTTTCGCTGATAATTTTTAAGATTTTCGATAAAAAACTCACAAAAAAGTCGATAAGAATAATTAAAAGCGTCGTCAACGTTTTCGACGCGCTCGGACTCGGGATTTTCGCCGTTTCCGGCTGTCAGGCTGCCGTCAACGTAGGATTCGGCGATAACTTTATCCTGATGATTTTCGTCGGAACCATTACGGGCGTGGGAGGCGGAATGTTGCGCGACGTGCTTGCGGGAAGAAAGCCCATAGTCCTCCGTAAAGAAATATACGCTCTCGCCGCCATAATAGGTTCGATACTCTTCTACTTTATTTACGACAAAATCGATATAAGGCTCGCCACTTACCTTTCGGCAGGGTGCATAACGTTAATAAGAGTCCTGGCGAGCTGGAAAAAACTGAACTTCAATTACGGCGTGAAAAATACCGATTTGAAGTCTCACGAATAAGTTTTGTTTTCGTAAGTACGGGATACCTTAACTGTGAATAAGGTATCCTTTTTCTTTATATTTTTAATCGGTTGTCGTGACGAACGGTTTACGACTTTACGCAATAACTTAAAGGGTCGCGGCAACGAAATATTACTTATAGCAAAACTTAATCTTGAAATACCCGCGCGACTATGTTATAATTCTTTTAATATATTATAAATATTAACGAGGGCGTATGAAAAAAGGCAGACTGAAATTTTTATTTTTAATTCCGATAGCGGTTCTTGTTTTCGTTGCGACGTTGGTTTTTGCGTCGACGCAGGATTCCGTTTATGCTCTTACGCCCGAAGATATAGATTCAGACGGAACCGTGTACGAAATCGCCACGGCGGAAGACTTCGCCGCCTTTGCGAAGTATTCGGAGACTCACTCTGCATACGGCAAGACCTTTATTCTTACGTCCGATATCGATTTTACCGCTCTTCCGTCCGTTAATTCTATCGGCAGTATGTCGTATCCTTTCAGCGGTACGTTCGACGGAAACGGTAAAAGCCTCACCGTTAATATTTCCGGAACCGATTATTCCGGACTTTTCGGATACGTGGGAAGCGACGGCGAGGTGCGTTCTCTTACGGTAAAAGGTTCGGTAAGCGGCAACAGGTACGCAGGCGGTATTGCGGGATATAACGCAGGTAAAATCACCGACTGTGAAAACGAAGCCGAGATACGCGGCGGCACTTACGTCGGCGGTATAGTCGGCAGTAACTCGGGTACGGTGAAAAACTGTTATAACGCTTCTTCCGTGACGGGTACGGAATACGTCGGCGGCATAGTCGGCGACAACACGGGCGTAATTTCTTCCGATATTAACGTAGGGAAAGTTGCGGCGAGTTCTTATTTAGGGGGCGTAGCGGGCAGGTCGTCGGGCAATAAAGCTACGTTGACTTCCTGCGTAAACGCGGGCGAATTATCCGCCGCGACTTCGGCAAAATACGTCGGTGGCGTGGTAGGCGATACTTCCGCCACGATAAAAAATTGTTACAACTACGCTTCGGTTTCCGCAAGCGGTATTTCGATAGGGTCGGTAATAGGCAATCTTACCGCTACCGATCAAGACAGCGGCAAAATTTACAACGTGGGAGGTAAAAGCAGTCGACCGGTAGTCGGCGGCAGCAACGTTACCGTCCCCGCGGAGTTCCGTACGGCGAGTACGTTCGAGGTTTTGACCGACGACGCGTTATTCGACGGAACGATGGCTCTTCCCGCGGCGGAAGTAGGATACGCTTATCTTGCCGTTCCCACGGCGTTTTCCGAAAGAACGGAAAAACTTTCTTCGATAAGAATAAAGATTTTCTCTTCGGGGGAAGGAACTTCCGATAATCCTTTCGTCATAAACGGCGAAGAAGATTTCGTTTTGTTCGGTAAAAACGCGGCGTTATACGATTATAACGGCGTTTTCGTTAAGCTCGGCAGGTCGATAAACGCAGGGGATATAAGTCCCTTAGGCGTTACATTATCCGACGACGGAACGGTAGCCGTCACCGAATATAACGGTACTTTCGACGGCAACGGAAAAACCGTTACTTATTCGGTATCGAACGACAACGCAGCGGCTCTGTTCGGAACGGTGGGAGAAAACGGACTTATAAAAAACCTTGCGGTAACCGCAACCGTAATCGGTAAAAATCTTTCGGGCGGTATAGCGGGAGAACTTAAAGGCAAAGCGGAAAACGTCGCAGTTTTCGGAACGGTGACGGGCGAAAGCTACGTGGGCGGCGTAGTCGGTAAAATTACTTCGGAAAAAGCTTCGGTTACGTCGGCGGAGAATTACGCCAAAGTATCGGGTAACGATTTCGTAGGAGGTATATTCGGGTATGCCGAAAAAGCCGACTCGTTAACTAATCTCGTAAACAACGGCTTGGTTACCGCAAACAACGGTCAGACTTTTTCCTATTTCGGAGGTATCGGCGGCAAAGTCGACGCTGTAACTAATAAAGTAAGTTCTCTTATAAACAAAGCGGCGGTTTCGTCGTATAAAGCCACCTGCGTGGGCGGTATATTCGGCTCGGTCGGAGCTATCGAAGCGGAACGCTTGTTCGTTACCGCAGACGTTACGGGCAGGAGAGCCGTCGGCGGCATAGCGGGCGAAGGAAACGGAAATATTATAAAAGACGCCGGCGTAATAGCAAAAATAAGCGGCGCGGCGTACGTAGGAGGAATGGCGGGAAGGAACGCCGTAAATATATCTTCCTCCTACTTTAACGGCACTTTCGGCACGGTCAACGAAGCGGCGATAGAAAAAGACACGTTCAGAACCATAGCCCAAAGCGAAGCTACGTTAAGTTCCGACGTATATTACAATTCCGACCTTATTTTCGACGGAACCGACGGACAGGGCAAAAACTACGTTGAATTAACGTCGGGAATAATGACGGGTGAAAGTTGGTTACCCTTTGCGGCGGAAAACTCTTACGGAATTTTACCGATAATAAACGACGTAGCCATATACGGCGACTCTTCGGTAATGTCCGGCAAAGCAAGATACGACTATTTTTACGGCGGCGACGGAACGGAAAATAATCCGTTCGCAATCGGCGACGAACAGCAATACAGAAACGCGGCTATCCTTACCGCCGCGACGGATAAATATAACGATTTTCATTACCTTATCGTTTCCGATATAGATTTTACGAGGAAAGTTCCTACGATAGGCGGAGTAAACGGTTTCCGCGGCGTATTTAACGGCAACTTTAAGGGGTTAAGCCGCGTAGAATTAGATACCGCAATGTTTAATATTCTCGCCTCTTCCGCTATAGTGAAGAACGTGGCTTTTGAAAGCGGTAATGCTAAAGCGGCGACGTTTGCCGAAAAGATAGAAAGCGGCGCGAGACTTATAGACAGTTATTCTTTACTTAACGTTACGGGAACGGCGGTCGGAGGACTCGTCGGCGAGAACGCAGGTAAGATTTCGGGCTGTCTGTACTTCGGCAGAGTATCGGGAGCGACTGCGGGCGGACTCGTTTGCAAAAACACGGGAGAAATAACCGATTCCGTGTTCGGCGGATACGCCGAAGGAACCACCGTCGGCGGAGCCGCGGGAGAAAACGACGGCAACCTTACGGGTTGCGTAATAAACGGCGTGATAAACGGACTTGACGATAAGTTTTCCGCGGGCGGATTTTTCGGCACGATAAACGGAAGAACCGACCAAAAATTCTTCGACGATATGTTTTTAGGCACGATTTTAATTAACGGAACGAAGCCGACTTCCGACGAAGGCGCCTTCTTTGCGGGGACGCTAAAAGGAGCCGCGCCCACAGTAAGCGCTGTTTTTAATTCCGACGCAGGCGGCATCGGCGTAGCTTATTACGGCTCGGACGGAACGGCGGTAAGCGGAGCTTTTTACGCAAAGACTACCGCGGATATAGCGAAAGACGATTTCTTTAACAACTTTATCTCGACGGAATTCGTTTCGGGCGGAGCGAGGGATTACGAAAGCGACTACGCTCCTATTAACAAACTTCTTGCCGAAAGCGCTTGCGAAAGAATGGTTACGTTAGCCCGTAAAGGTTCGGCTATGTACGTTTTCGGTCGCGATTATCTTTCCGACAAGGAAGTAGGAAGCGAACTTAATCCCTATCTTATCTTGACGGCGACGCAGTTTGCGGCGTTGTCCGACCTTACGATAAATTACGATTATACGAACAAATATTTCGCTTTGGGCGGCGATATCGACTTCACCGGTACCGATTTCCGCTCGATAGGAAGATATTTCGGCGTCGGCAACGTCAATAACTATTACTTTAACGGCGTTATCGACGGAAGATTTTACTCGGTCAAAAATTTGAGCATATCTTCTTCCGACTCGTCGTACGCGGGACTTATCGGTTACGGCGAAAGGGAATTCGTATTGAAAAACCTCTATTTGGACGAAAGCTGTTCGATTATGTCCGACGGCAACGCGGGAAGCCTTGTCGGCTACCATAAAGGAAGAGTGGAAAACTGTATAAGTTACGCCGCGGTTTCGGGCGGAAGTTACGTCGGCGGTATAGTTTCGTACGCCGAATA
>CACXFJ010000051.1 GCA_902766965.1 uncultured Eubacteriales bacterium
CTCCAAGCCCCCTTAATAAACCCCTTTCCTCATAATGTTCCCCCTTATCCGAATTTAACGAAGCATATCTTTCTCAACAAAACATATTACTTGAATGTGCTTTATTAAAATATGGATAAAAATATCCGTTAGGGTGGGTGGGCGGGATATACAAAAACCTATTTACGAATAAAAACGGAATAGAACGCACGCCTATTCCGCCTTAATCATTATATCCATAACTCAAAACCGACGGTTTTGAAATTCGTTCGGCTCTGCCGAAATTCGCTCCGCCTACGGCGGAAATTCGCTCGGCTTTGCCGAAATTCGTTTAACGCCCGTTAGGGCAATTCCCTCCGCCTACGGCGGAAATTGACTTACGCTATTTTATTCGCCTTTTTATACTCATTCTTTTCTTTTTTTGCCGCCTTTTCGGCTTTCGGGATAGCTTTAAGGACTTTGCCTAAAATTCCCCACATAAACTTTTGTTCCGACCACGGTTGCCCGAACATTTTTCCGATAAGTTTTAATATCTTGCCGAAGGAGAAGTCACCGAGAACGAATATTCCCGCTCTGTCGAGTATAGACGCGGTGAAGGCGCGAAAACGCATCCTGTCCTCTTCCGTCATCGTGGGCAAAACTATTTCTATGACTATCCTGACAACACGGGAAACGCGATCGGTTATTTCCGCTTTAACGCACGTACCGTCGGTTTTTTCTATTTGCCAATTAAATATATAATGCTGATAAATATTGCGGCAATGAGAGTAGATTACTCTGTACGGCACGCCCTCGTGCATAATCATTCCGAATATGCTTAGTTCCGGGCAGGTCTTGTCCACTCTGTCTATTATGTTTTTCATTTCCTCTTTTTCAAACGTCGACGGCAAAAGTCCCGGTCCGTCGTGGTCGTAGACCTTAATTATTTTGTCCTGAACGGCGGTGTCGCAAAAAGCTGCGGAATATAACGCCATATTGCCCCCTTTGGAGTGTCCGCCCACTATAAAGGGTTTTTCGTAAAGTTTTCCGTACTCGTTCAGAGCTTCGATAGTCAACTCGTGCGAGCGGATTTCGGGCATAATTATGAGGTCTACGTCCTCGAGCCACCCTATCATATGGTCGTCTGTTCCTCTGCACGCCATGTAAAGGAACTCTCCGCAATCGAACAGCGTCACTCCGTATTGACAGTCCTCTTCCTTCGACAACTTTTCTCTCGCGTCGAGAACGACTATTCCGCCTAATCTTTCCGACTGCGTCAAGGCGTCTATCACCTTCATACAATCGTCGTGACAGTAGGGAGCTACTTTTTTCGAGTCGATTACGTTTTCTGCGATTTCCGAAAGTTTTTTCCCTTTGAAGTCCGATAAATCGGTATACGCGAGCTGACAAAGTACGAGACTGTCGGCGTCGGTAAAGGGTTTTTCGTCGAAAGAATACTTAAAATCGGTTATGCACGACAAAACATTATAGTATTCGCCGTGCTTAAATCTAAGTTTGCGGTACTTTTTGTATTTGCCTTTTTTAAGGTATTTTTCGAGCTTTTTATTCAACTTTTCGGATTTCATTTCAACTTCTCCGTGTCGTAAGTCCTGCCTTCTTCGGCAATTATTATTCCCTCCGCCCCGGCAAAAAGGTTTTCGGGCGAGAAGTCGGGAGCAAGGTGTGTCGCTATTACCGTAGCTCCCGTCCGATTGCGAATTTCGAAAGCGTACTTTGCCTGCATGTGCGCGCCGATAAAGACGTCGGGTTTCGAGCAGTCGGCAAGGACTATATCGCAGCCTTTGCCGCCCCTTATTATCTCCTCGGTAAACATCGTGTCGCCGGTATAAAACACGGAGCCGTTTCCGTCGCATCTTATTCCGTACGCGGGCATACGATGATTCATCGGATAAAAACTTATTTTAACGCCGTCCACGGTAAAAACGGTATCTTCGTCGATATTTATTACGTTGATATACTGATGCTTGAAGAGTAAATCGTAATAAGGATTGTTCTTTTCCTTATGAGTATAGACGTTTATCGGTAGTTTAAGTTCGTCCAGACGGTATCTGAACGGCAACAAGTCGGAAGTGTGGTCGTAATGCAGGTGGGAAACGAATATCCCGGAAAGTTCGGTAATATCCGTCGTCGCCAAAAGCCTTGACATAACGCCGCTGCCCATATCGCATAAAATCTTAAATTTTCCGTCGCTTATTAAATAACCGCTCGCCGCACCTACGCCGGGTTTGCCGTACGGTCCGTATTTTCCTAAAACGGTAAGTTTCATCTTGTTTTTCGTTGCTCCTATCCTTTAATATATATTTATTTTACGACAAAAACCGTTTTTGTCAACACCGAACACAATATTCGGAGTGGTCCAGGTGCATTGATTTTTTGCGAAAACGGAGCGTAGGCGTACTGTGTACGGTAGATGACGTTTTCACAAAAGCCGCAAAAAAACTCTGATTTATATCTGCTTCTTGTCTTCGTTTTACTCTATCTCGTTTATATAAATTATCTTCGCTCGTTTTTTGCGGCGTAAAGGAACGTGCATGGGACGCTCCGACGGTTAGACAATTGCTTGCCCAATTTTAATATCCATAGTATAATAAGCGTAATTATCGACTTTTGCTATATAGTAAAAAAAGGAGTAATAATGTCTTCTAACGTTACGGAACAAAAATTCGTACCGAAAAAGGAATTGTGGTCGTTCGGAATAGCCGCGCTCGGACAGGGAATGATTTACGCCATCATGTCGAGTTACATTTCCGACTTCTACATAAACGTACTGCAAGTGCCGCTACTGTTCGTGCTTTTGCTTATGTTGTTTGCGAGAGTATGGGACGCGATTAACGACCCGCTTATGGGAATAATCGTGGACAAAGTAGATTCCCGCTTCGGAAAACTGCGTCCTTATATCCTGCTCACTTCCGTGCCCATTGCGGTATTGAGCTGTTTACTGTTCATAGATCCCGGATTCGGTTCTACCGGCAATATGATTTATGCCGCTTTCGTCTACGTCTTTTGGGGTATGACTTACACGGTAAGCGATATTCCTTTTTGGAGTATGCCCAACCTTATGACGCCGAACCCGAACGAAAGAGCCAACACAATTTCGTTCGGCAGAACCCTGAACGGTATCGGCAGCACTATTCCGATGGCTATCTTTACTTTGCTCGGATTCGTTCTTCCTCTGATCTCGGCAAAACAAGGCGTCGCTCTCGACAAAGAAAAATATCTTATCATGGCGATAATCGCCGCAATAGGCGGTATTATCCTCTTCATAAACTCTTATTTTCAAGTAAAGGAAAGAGTCGCTATCCCGAAAAAAGTTCGTAAGGAAGGCGAACCGAGAACTCTGCAAAGAATTTTCACCTGCCGCCCCCTCATGCTCGTAGTAGCTATGGGTATCCTTTCCGCAGGCAGATATATGATGCAGGTAGCATCCATTCACGTCGCCCGTTACGCTTTCTACGTAGGACCCAACCTTGCCACCGTCGCAAACCCAACGGCAGCCATTCAGTCGAGCATCACGATAGTTAATATCATCTTTACGATTTGTTCCGCGGTAGGTATGTTCGGGGCGATGCTTTTAATGCCGAAACTTTATAAGAAGTTTAATTACAAACAAATTGTAATCGTCAGCTGTATAAGCGGCTTTATCGCAGGGCTTGTCACCACCCTCTTCGGTGCGTTAAGCATAGTGAAGAATATGGGCGGACTTTTCTACGCCTGCATACCGTTTATTATAATACAATGTATTCCCTTAGGCGTGCTAAACGTAACGAGCTACGCAATGGTCGGAGATTGTCTTGACTATATGGAATGGAAAACCGGCTTCCGCGACAACGCTTTAGGTTCCGCTTGTCAGTCCTTTGTAAACAAATTAGGCAATGCTCTCGCTACCGTGCTTATTATCGTAATGTATATAGCAATCAATCTTAATCCCACCGATATATACGCTTCGAGCGCGGTGGTAATAGCTACCGACCTTGCCGTAAAACAACGTCTTGCCATGTTCTCCCTCGTGTCTTTGGTCCCGGGAATAAGCTTGCTTCTTTGCTCGATCCCCATCTTCTTCTACGACCTCGTCGGCGAAAAGAAAAACACTATTACGCGAGAACTCAACGAACGCAGAGCGGAAGAGAAAGTAGATTAGACGAATTTCCGCCGTGGGCGGAACGAATTTACCGCTTTGCGGTAGCGAATTTCACGGCGTTGCCGTGAGCGAATTTCCGAGGCAAGCTCGGAACAGTCGATAAAAGATAAAGGCGGAATAGTATAGTAGTTCTATTCCGTTTTTTATTATTCGATTAGCGTTTTACTTTCTTTTCGGTGTGAAAAGAAAGTAGCAAAGAAACACACGAGCCGCAAGTTGCGAAGTCCGGCTCGA
>CACXFJ010000052.1 GCA_902766965.1 uncultured Eubacteriales bacterium
GCTAATTCGGAAATAAGTTTCGCCGCCGATATAATATTGTCGCAATAATATTTGTTTTCGGCAGGCAACGCGTCGTACAGTCGCAGGGCGGATTTGCCTTTGTCGGGAGTTTCTCTCGCGGCGTATTCCTTGAAAATCACTACTTTATCCGCTTCGGAAAAACAACGGGTAAACTCGTCGAAAAGTTTTTCCGTGCGGCTGTAAGTGTGAGGTTGAAAAACAACTACCGTTTTTCCGTCGGATATAGTCTTCGCCGTCCGTATCGCCGCCGCTATTTCGCGGGGGTGATGAGCGTAATCGGTGTAGACGTCGCACCCGAAATATTTGCAGACGAATTCAAACCGTCTTTTCACTCCCGTGAAGGAATTAAGCGCGGAATTTATTACGCCGCAGGGGATTCCGACAAGGTACGCCGTCGCAAACGCCGCAAGGGCGTCCGTTACGTTATGTTCGCCGGGGATTTTAAGTTTAATGTTTCCGATAAGGTTACCGTAGTCTTTAATTAAGAAACCCAAATATCCTTTTTTGTATTCGTATATATCGGTCGCGCGGAAACGGTTCCGTTCGTTAAGACCGAACGTTACTACTGACGGAACGGACTTAACGTAGTCGTAAAACCGGCAGTCGCCGTTTGTCAAAGCGAGACCTTTATTGTCTATTGCCGACTGCAAAAAATCTTTGAACGCCGAAAAGATATCTTCGAGACTTCCGTATGTGTCCGGGTGGTCGAATTCGGCGTTAAGCACGACGGAAATTTCAGGTTTGAGACAGAGCATGCTTTTGCGGTATTCGCAGGCTTCGGTTATCAGGTACTCGTTACCCGAATAGTAGCAGTTTCCGTACTCTTCCGTTTCTCCGCCGACGTGTCCGAAGAAGGATTTTTTCGCCTCGGCGAAAATCTTTATCAGCATAGCCGTGACGGTAGTTTTTCCGTGTGTTCCGCCCACCGCCACGCAGTAGTCGAAGTCGTCGCACAGGATATTAAGGAAGGCGTTTCGTTCGAGACAGAAAAAACCGTTTTTTCTGCAGAAGATAAGTTCTTCGTCGCTTTCGGGAATAGCGCTGCTGTAAATAACGACGTCGGGATTTTTTATTGCGGTCACGTCGCTGCCCACCCATACTTTACAGCCGTGTTCGTTAAGGAAAGTAAGTTTATCCGAAAAACAACGGTCGGAACCGGTAACTTCCACGCCTTGTTTTACGAGATAAACGGCGAGAGAAGAGAGACTTACCCCTCCTATACCGATAAAATGCGCCCGTGCGTACGTATCTTTAATCATAATTCCATTGTATGAACGGCAAGCCGATTTCGGCACGATTTGCGAAAAAAAACGATAATATTTTTTTATAATCACCGGGTAAGAATGGGCAAATACAGTTGACAAAGGTTTTTGTTTTTTATATAATAACTGTACATTTGAATATAATCGACTATCGATGAGGTGAATAATGAAAGAAAAAATACATCCCAATTATAAAATCGTTGACGTGTCCTGCGCATGCGGAGCCAAGTTCAAAGCGGGCACGACTAAGAACGTAGACGAACTTAAAGTAGAAATCTGTTCCGAATGCCATCCTTTCTACACCGGCAAACAAAAGACCGTGCAGACCGGCGGACGAGTAGAACGTTTCAATAAGAAATTCGGAAACAGCACGCTTAAATAGGGCAATCAATATTGAGAATAGGCGCGGAGAAGTATCCGCACCGGTTCTGTCGTAGCAAATAATATCCCGCAGGGATATTTTTTGTTAATATAGGAAGGTCGCGAGTGAAAAAGAAAAACTGTTGCAACATCGGCGGACAAGCCGTTCTCGAAGGCGTAATGATGCGAGGAGAAGGCTCGATGGCTACCGCCGTACGAAATCCCGACGGAAAAATAGTTATCGAAAGTTCCCGCTTCACTCCCGCGAAAGAGAAAAGCAAAATTTACAGAGTACCGATAATAAGAGGTATGATAAGTTTTTTTCAGTCTTTCGTCACGGGAATGAAAATTACGATGCGCAGTACCGAAGTTTTCGGCGATATGTCAAAGGAAGAACCGTCTAAGTTCGAGAAGTGGCTCGCCAAGACTTTCAAAGTGGACGTAATGAACGTAGTCATTGCTATAGGCGTGATTTTGGGAATAGCCCTCAGTTTAGGACTGTTCGTGTTCGTGCCGCAACTCGTCGCCGACGGGATTTTTTCCCTTGCCAAAATCAGCAATTCCGGTTTCGGAATGACTGTCCTTCATAACTTTATTTCGGGCTTCGTCCGTATGCTCATTTTTATACTGTATCTGACGTTGATGAGCTTGATGAAAGACATAAAAAGACTTTTTATGTACCACGGAGCGGAACACAAAACCATATCCTGTTACGAACACGGTTTGCCCCTTACCGTCGAGAACGCGCAGAAGATGAACACCGTCCACGACAGATGCGGCACTACCTTTATGTTCATAGTAATGGTATTTTCCATACTGTTCTTTTCGATGTTCCCCGTGGAGATGCTCGCCGACGCCGGCAAGGTCGCGAACTTCTTTTTAAGAGTGTTCAGCCGTATAATAATGATACCGCTCGTAGCGGGCATATCTTACGAACTTCTCAAATTCTTCGCAAAGTACGATAATCTTTTTGCGAGAATT
The DNA here is from genome assembly GCA_902766965.1 of uncultured Eubacteriales bacterium. GTDB lineage: Bacteria > Bacillota > Clostridia > Christensenellales > DTU072 > CAG-1782. The sequence goes on from CACXFJ010000052.1 coordinate 2,625, forward strand.
TGTAAACAACCCGGTCTGTGGCTGCAAAAACTTACCACGAAACAACCCGACGACGATATGGTGGAAGTGGCGATAGCCGCTTTCAACGAAGTCCTTGCGTTGGAAAACGATAAAGAATATCCTACGAAAACTTTCGTGACTTACTCGACCGTCGAAAAAGTGGTCAAAGGTTTCGGCGACGCGTTGAAAAACAAAAACGAAGCGGAACTTATACTTATGAAAGTCGTGGGCGCGAAGACGAAAACCGAACTTTACGACGGCAGAAGAGTGTCGACCGAACAGGAAAAACAGTGCGCCGCGTTCGTAAAACGCAGACTTAAAGGAGCACCTTTACAGTACGTTTTGGGCGAAACTTGTTTTTACGGGATAGACTTAAAGACCGACGCGAGAGCGTTGATACCCCGTTTCGATACCGAAGTAGTGGCGGAAGCCGCAATTAAAGCCGCGAAGAATTACGATAAGCCCGCCGTCCTCGATTTGTGTACGGGTAGCGGAGCCATCGCGATAGCGGTAAAAACGAATTGTCCCGAAAGTACCGTGACGGCTACCGACGTTTCTTTAGACGCGATAAGTTTGTGCAAAGAGAACGCGGAACTCAATAATTGTGAAATAGAAACTCTTGCAGGCAGTATGTTTACGCCGGTTAAGGGAAGAAAATTCGATATAATAGTCAGCAATCCGCCGTATATTCAAAGCGGCGCGATAGCTGAACTCGATAAGGAAGTGAGAGAATACGAACCGACTTTGGCTCTCGACGGCGGAAGCGACGGGTTCGATTTTTACCGCGACGTAGCGGCTGCTGCGGAAAAATATCTTAACGAGAACGGAACTCTTATCCTCGAAGCGGGGATAGGACAGGCGGAAGAAATAAAAAATCTTCTCGGCGGTAAGTATGAAGTTAGTTTCGTCAAAGATATGAACAATCCGCCGATAGACAGAGCGGTCGTGGCTCGCTTTGTCGGGAGTAAGGAGGAATAATATGTTTGAAAGACTTGCGGCGATGAAAGAAAGATTTGCAGAACTTAACGACCTTATCGGTCGCCCCGATATAGTGGCAAGACAGGACGAATGGAAAAAGCTCGTCAAAGAACACGCCGCGTTGCAACCTATTATGGAAGCGTACGAAAGGTATCTAAAACTTAAAGAGGATATGGAAGAGTGCGAAGCCATGATGCACGACGGCGATAAAGAAATGGCTGCCATGGCGGAAAAGGAATACTACGAACTGAGAGATAAAGAAAACGCCGTCATCGAAGAAATAAAAATTCTTCTTCTTCCCAAAGACCCGATGGACGACAAAAACGTTATTATCGAAATCAGAGCGGGCGCGGGCGGCGACGAAGCGGCTTTGTTCGGAATGGAACTTTTCAGAATGTACCACAGATTTGCCGAAAGAATGCGTTGGAAAGTCGAAGACATGGACGTAAACGAGACCGAACTCGGCGGTTTGAAAGAATGTACCTTTATGATAAAAGGACAGGGTGCGTACAGCAAGATGAAGTACGAAAGCGGCGTTCACAGAGTGCAGAGAGTGCCGGAGACCGAATCGCAGGGAAGAGTTCACACGTCTACCATTACGGTAGCGGTTCTGCCCGAAGCGGAAGAAGTGGACTTCGAAATCAACGAAAAAGACCTTAAAGTGGACACTTATCGAAGCGGCGGCGCGGGCGGACAGCACATAAACAAAACCGACTCCGCGGTGAGAATGACCCACCTTCCTACGGGAATAGTCGTGTCGTGTCAGGACGAACGCAGTCAGATTAAGAACAGAGAAAAGGCTATGAGAGTCTTAAAGAGCAGACTTTACGACTTCTATCAAAGTCAGAAAGACGCCGAATACGCGGCTAATCGTCGTACGCAGGTAGGTACGGGGGACAGAAGCGAAAGAATAAGAACGTACAACTATCCGCAAGGAAGAGTCACCGACCACAGAATAGGCATGACGGTATACACTTTGCCGCAGTTTTTGGACGGGGATATGTTCTCGATGATAGAAGCGTTGGCTCTCGCCGATCAGAACGCGAAATTGAGTAAAATCAGCGATTAAAGAACAATAATTTAAGATAATAGAAAGCAAATTTTATTATAAAAAAACGGAAGGAAAATTACAGAGGAATAAGGGAAAAGGAAAATACGAGGAGAAAACACGCCGCAAGGCAAAAAAGGAGGCAGTAAATGAAACCTACCACAAACGAAGTTTATCTCAGTTCGTATACCAACATTTTAGAAGAACACAGCTACAACTACGAGTTGCAGGACGTCAAAGAGCCGCAGTTATATCGAAACTTTTTCGATTACACGTCGATACCGAAAATCGCGTTTAACTACCGCCACGTTCCGATGAACTGTCCGAAAGAGATATGGATTACGGACACCACTTTCCGCGACGGGCAACAGTCCCGTTCTCCGTATACGGCGGAGCAAATAGTGGAGCTATTCAAATTTTTACACAAACTCGGCGGAGAAAAGGGCATAATAAGACAGAGCGAATTCTTTTTATATAACGAAAAGGACCGCAAAGCCGTCGAAATGTGTCAAAATTTAGGGTACGATTTTCCGGAAATAACGAGTTGGATAAGAGCCAACGAAAAGGATTTTGCGTTGGTTAAGGAAATGAATATTAAAGAAACGGGCATTCTCGTTTCCTGTTCCGACTACCACATTTTCAAAAAGATGCACCTCACCCGTAAAGAGGCGCTCGACAAGTATCTCGCGATAATAAAAGCGGCTTTGTCGGAAGGAATAAGACCGAGATGTCACTTCGAAGACATTACGAGGGCAGACTATTACGGTTTCGTCATACCGTTCGCCGCCGAACTTAAATCCCTTATGGACGAATCGGGAATTCCGATAAAAATCCGCTGTTGCGACACGTTAGGGTACGGAGTTACTTACCCCGGTACTTCCTTGCCGAGAAGCGTTCAGGGCATAATTTACGGTCTTAAACACTACGCCGAAATCCCGTCGGAGCTTATAGAATGGCACGGACACAACGATTTTTATAAAGCGGTCGTCAATTCCACCACCGCGTGGCTGTACGGAGCGTGCGGCATAAACACTTCTCTTTTGGGGATAGGGGAAAGAACGGGCAACACGCCCCTCGAAGCCATGGTAATGGAGTACGCGTCGATAAAAGGCACGACCGACGGAATGGACCTGTCGGTAATTACCGACATAGCGAAGTATTTCGAGAAGGAATTAGGATACCGTATCCCGCCGCAAACGCCGTTCGTAGGCAAGGATTTTAACACGACGAGAGCGGGTATTCACGCCGACGGACTTCTTAAAGACGAAGAAATCTATAATATTTTCGATACGGAAACCATTCTTAACAGAAAAGCCGCCGTCGCCGTAGACCATTACAGCGGACTTGCCGGAATAGCGTACTGGTTCAATACGTATTTCAATCTTCCCGAAGGAATGAAGGTGGAAAAGACCGACGATATCGTAGCCGAAGTCAAGCTTCTCGTAGACAAAGAATACGAGAAGGGCAGAACCACGGCTATGAGCAATTACGAGCTTAAAGAGTTTGTCAAAGCGATAGATATAGATTATTATCATAAGCTGAAATTTTTATCCAAGAATTGACCTTTTAGCTATTGTGAAAAATATTTTAGTGTGATACAATTGAATAAACAAATATTATCTTTCATTTAAGGAGATTATAATGATAAAAATTATTTACGGTTCAAAGGGTAGCGGAAAGACCAAAAAGATGCTCGATTTAGCGGACGAAGTTCTCGCATCGACCAAAGGCGAAGTCGTATTTATGGCGACTACTACCCGTTACAGAATGGAAATAAAACCTCAAATTCGTTTTATCGACCTTACCGAAACCGGAATTGCGTCCAAAGACGCTCTCGTAGGTTTCGTAAAGGGGCTTTTGAGCGGCAACTAC
>CACXFJ010000053.1 GCA_902766965.1 uncultured Eubacteriales bacterium
AGGGTGGGTGGGCGGGATATACAAAACCCTATATACAGATAAAAACGGAATAGAACGCACGCCTATTCCGTCATATACTTTATATCCTTAACGCCGAAATCTTTGATTTTGGCAATTAACTCCGCTCCGATAGGAGTGGAAATTAACGCCACGCAAGTTGCAATTCACGCCCGTAAGGGCAATTAACGCCGAGCCTACGGCGGAATTACAGTTCTTCTCTTATCGCCGCCATAAGCTTTTCGGCTTTTATTTTCGCCTTTTCGGCGTCGGCGTCGTAGCAAAGGACGTAGATTTTCAATTTCGGTTCGGTTCCGCTCGGGCGTACGCACACGAATTGTTCGTTTTCGAGAATGAATTTCAACACGTCGGATTCGGGGAGGTTGGTGGGTTCTTTTGTTCCGTTTTCGTGTACGGTGACGCCTTTAAGGTAGTCGCTGACGGCGAAAACGTCGTATCCGGCGAGAGAACGAATGGTTTTTGCCCTCAGGGCGGACATAGCCGCTGACATATCGGACATGGCGGTCACGCCTTTATAGGCTATGGAAGCTACTTCTTCACGATAGTAGCCGAATTTGTCGAAGAGCTCGATTAGGCGTTTGTAGAGACCTTTGCCGACCGACTCGTAATAGCATACCATTTCGGCGGTGAGCATACTCGCGACGACGGCGTCTTTATCGCGCGCGTGCGTACCTCTTAAATAACCGTATGATTCTTCGTATCCGAACAGGAAGGTGTATTCGCCGCTCTTTTCCCATTCTTTAATCTTTTCGCCGATAAATTTGAAACCGGTAAGGACGTTAAAGACTTTTACATTCGCCGCTTTCGCTATGCGGTCTGCCAAAGTGGTGGTGACTATCGTCTTTACTACGGCAGGGTTTTTCGGCATGGTTCCGCTTTCGGTAAGGCGGGTTATTATATAATCGAGAAGAAGAGCTCCTATCTGATTTCCGTTAAGCAAGCGGAAAGTACCCGTGTCGTCGCGTACAGCCAAACCCATTCTGTCGCAGTCGGGGTCGGTACCGATTACCACGTCGGCGCCGATTTCGTTGCCGAGTTCGATACCCATTTTCAGAGTTTGCGGGTTTTCGGGGTTGGGGATAGGCACGGTAGAAAACTCGGTGTCGAATTTTGTTTGTTCCTTTACGCAGGTTACGTTAATTCCCATTCTGTCAAGGACGGTGGTCACGGGGATATATCCCGAACCGTGTATGGGAGTGTAAACTAATTTGAGATTTTTTCCGTATTTTTTCACCGCTTCGGGGGATAAGGAAAGTTTAGATATTTCGGCGTAATAGTCTTCGTCCACGCTCTTTCCTATAATGGTGACGAAGTCGTTTATTTTCACGTTATCGAGACCGTTAATGATTTCGGGAAAAACGAGATTGTCGCATTTTACCGAAAAATAGTCTTCGATAGCGTTAATGTACTTTACCACTACGGCGGTGTCTTCCGGGCTCATCTGCGCTCCGTCTTCGCCGTATACTTTATAACCGTTGTATTCTTTCGGATTATGGCTTGCGGTAATCATTATCCCGGCAAAGGCGTTCAGACGGCGGATAGCGTAAGAACACATAGGCACGGGATGTACGTTGTCGAAAAGATGCGCTTTTATTCCCGCGGCGGAAAGGACTTCTGCGGCTTTCTTTGCGAATTCGAGGCTGAATCTTCTCGTGTCGTAACTTATGACGACCCCTCTTTCGGCTTTGTCCTTGCCTACCGAGTTTATGAAAGCGGCAAGCCCCGCGGTGGCGCGAGCGACGGTATAAACGTTCATTCTGTAAGTTCCCAAGCCGACTACGCCTCTCATTCCCGCCGTACCGAAAGCAAGGGGAGCGGCGAAACGGTCGTTAATTTCTTCGGGGTTGTTTTTTATTGCGTCGAGTTCCTGTCTTTCCGCTTCGGAAACGGAATTGTACCATACGTCAAAAATAGAACGAGTCATTTTATCTCTCCTAAAAATTTTATAACAATATAATATCATACGGAAAGGGATGTTGTAAACCGCCACTTGAAAAATATGTTGTAAAGTGAGTTTCCGCCGTGAGCGGAAGTAGTTGCCAAGCCGTGGGCTCGGCGTGAATTGCCACTGCGTGGCGTTAACTGCCCTAACGGGCGTTAAACGAATTTCAAAGCTATGCTTTGAGCGAATTTCACGGCGTAGCCGTGAGCGAATTTCCGAGGCAAACTCGGAACAGTCGATAAAAGATAAAGAGAGGAAAGGATATTATGTTCTATCCTTTTTTCTTTGCAAGAAGTAGTTACTTACTTTCTTTTCGGTGTGAAAAGAAAGTAGCAAAGAAACACACGAGCC
>CACXFJ010000054.1 GCA_902766965.1 uncultured Eubacteriales bacterium
TTTTCACAGTCTTTAATTATTTTTTTAGCTTCCGAATAATTCATAACAATCCCCTATTATTATATTTTAGTTATATTTTTGTAATAATCATTTGCAATTTGTGTGACAAAATCGTTATTTTCGGCATAATTCAGCCATTTGCAGCTGTCTATACGCTTAAACCACGTAATTTGACGTTTTGCGTAGTTTCTCGAATGTTGTTTTATAAGTTCTGTCAGCGTATTTTTGTCGTACTCTCCGTTTAGGTAGCCGTTAAATTCTTTATATCCTATCGCTTGCATGCTTTGCATATCGAAAGTGAGTTTTTCGTTTTCTATCAAGGAATTGACCTCATCTTCAAGCCCGTCGGCGAACATCTTGTCCACGCGTAAATTAATTCTTTCGTATAAAACTTCGCGCGGCATATCGACGGCGTACATAAGATGCGGTACGATAGACGCTTTATCGTTCTTATCCAAAACGGATTTACCTTCGGTAAGGTACACTTCCAAAGCTCGGATTACCCTTTTTACGTTATTTTTGTGTATGTTTTCGGCTAACGGGTCAAGTTTTAATAACTTTTCATACATATAGTCCAAACCCTTTTCGTCAAGTTCACGCATAAGGTTTTCTCTTAACTTCGGGTCGTAAGCCGACATTTGGTAGTCGTAAATAAGAGAATTTATATACAACCCCGTACCGCCGCATACTATGGGCGTTTTTCCGCGGTTTTCTATATCTTTTATCGCTGTTTTAGCTAATTTTTCGTACTGCGCGACGCTGAAAGTTTCGTTAGGTTCGACTACGTCTATAAGGTGATGGACTACTCCTTGCGTTTCTTCTTCGGTGACTTTCGCCGTGCCTACGTCCATTTTTTTATAAATTTGCATGGAATCTGCGCCGATAATTTCGCCGTCGGTACGTTTAGCCACTTCTATGGCAAGTCCGCTTTTTCCCGAAGCGGTAGCTCCGCCGATAACGATAAACATTAAACTTTTCTCCCGAAAAACTTTTCTATATCGGATCTTGTGAACTTTATCATCGTAGGTCTGCCGTGCGGACACTGCAAAGGAACGCCTTTTTCAAAAAAGTAGCCTACGACGAACTCGATTTCTTTATCGGTAAGTTTCGCGCCCCCCTTAATCGCGCTCCTACAAGCGTATTTCGCTATCCTGTCTTTTAATAGAGAGGAGTCGGTCAAAGTTTTCATTTCGGTTTTATACGAAAGAACTTCCCGTAAAAAGCTGCCTAAATCTATGTTTGTAAGCAGTGCGGGAACGCTGTTTATATACGCTTTATCGTCGAATATTTCCAACGAAAAACCTAATTTATCGAAATTATCTTTGTTTTTCAGCAAAAATTCTCTCTCATCGCCGTCTATCGGATATTCGTATGGGATAAGTAAATCTTGCGCTATCACGTTACGATTACATTCTTCGATTAGTTTATCGAACAATATCCTTTCGTGCGCGGCGTGTTGGTCGAGAAAAACGATTTTTTCGTCAAATTCGAGTATAAGATAAGTGTCGAAAATCTGTCCGACGATTTTATAGGTAGGTTTTTTCGGCAATTTATCGTACGTTATGCCGTCGTTTTCGTCGGAAGCTAAAATTTTCGCGGCGAATTCATTTTCGTTAATAGCGGAATTATCGGAAGAAAGCTCCGTTTTATCCTCTTTTTTATCGGTAATTGCGTCGGCAAAAGAGATATATTCGGAATCTACTTTCGATAAATCGATTTTTTTGAACACCGGGAAAGTTTCGCCGACAGATACGGATTTTATTATCTTGCCGTAATCGTTACCGGGTAAATATCCGTCTTCTTCGGAGATTTCAGTCGTTTTTTGAACGTTAAATTCCTTGGCGAATACGGAAGTATTTTCGTTCTTAACATCGAAAGAACGATTCGTCGGTTCGTCGCTTTTCGTATTTTCCGTTGAAGAAAAGTTATGTATTTCCGAAAACAACGTTTTTTGCAGTTGTTCCGCGTCTTTTTCAACGGCTCTTTTTACTGTGTGGTAGACTATTCCGTTAATCTTTTTCGCGTCGGCAAAACGAACTTCCCGTTTGTTCGGGTGAACGTTGACGTCGACCATTCCGAACGGAATTACCATATCGAGCACAACGGTCGGAAAGGTTCTTTTCATTAAAAACTCGCCGTAAGCGTTCTGAATTACCGCGGATATAGTGGCGTCTTCTATTATTCTGCCGTTTATTATAAAGGTCTGTTTAGTGCGGTTATTTTTAATAGCTTCGGTAGCCGGACGAGCGGTAAAACCGGTAAGTTTGTAGCCGTTTTCTTCAAATCCGAGCGGAATCATATTGTCTGCGACTAAATCGCCGTAGACGGAATAAATGCCGTCGTATAATCCTTCGCCGTAGGTTTTGTAGACTACGTTTCCGTCTACCGTGTAAGTAAAAGAAACGTCGGGATTTGCAAAAATAAGTTCTGCAATCAAAGCGGTAACGTTGCTTTCTTCCCCTTTCGATGTTTTCAGGAACTTATAGCGAGCGGGCGTGTTATAAAAAAGAGAACGAACGCTTATTTGGGTTCCGCCCGAAATAGCGCATATTCCTTCGCCTACGACTTCTCCGCCCTTAACTTCAATGAAATTACCGACGTCGGAATCTATATATTTACTTTTCAGCGTGACTTCGCTTACCGCCGCAATACTTGCGAGAGCCTCGCCCCTAAACCCGAGAGTGCCTATCATATCTAAATCGGCGGCTACTTTAATTTTACTCGTTGCGTGCGGCAAAATGGATAGTTTAAGGTCTTCTTTTTCCATTCCGCAACCGTTATCTGTGACGATAATCGACTTAATTCCGCCGTTTTCTATCGAAACGGATACGGAATCGGCGCCCGCATCGATGCTGTTTTCGACGAGTTCTTTAACTATCGAAGCGGGATTTTCCACGACTTCGCCCGCGGAAATCTGATTATAAACCGATTTATCGAGAAGATTTATTTTTGGCATAAACTATTTCTCCAAAACTTTTTTCATGTCGCTCAGAATGGTAAGAGCTTCTATCGGGGTACAACGGTTTACGTCGGTTCCGTCGAGGATTTTTTTCAGTTCGGTAAAACGTTCGTCTTCCGGGAAAAACGAAAGTTGATCCGCGGCTACCGAGTTGTCGGAATAAACGGACATCGTGCTTAATTTATCTTTAAGGTCGCCGCTCAATTCGTGATTAGCGGAAAGCTGTTTCAATATCGATTTCGCTCTCGCTATTACCTCTTTATTTACCCCTGCGATGGCTGCGACTTCTATACCGAAACTCTTGTTTGCGCCGCCTCTTGCGATTTTGTATAAGAAAACTATTCCCGTAGGCGTTTCTTGTATGAGAATACGGTAATTTTTTATATGCGGTAACAAGTTTTCCAAATCGCTCAATTCGTGATAATGGGTAGCGAAAAGCGTTTTCGCTTTAATTTTCAATACGATATGTTCTACGATAGCCCACGCTATACTTAATCCGTCCAAAGTGGAAGTTCCCCTTCCTATTTCGTCGAGAATAAGTAACGAACGCGAAGTAGCGTTGTTTAATATGTTTGCCACTTCGAGCATTTCCACCATAAAGGTACTTTCTCCGCGTAAAAGATTATCGCTTGCGCCCACTCGCGTAAAAATTCTATCTATAAGCCCCAACTCCATTTTCCTTGCGGGAACGAAACTTCCTATATGCGCCATGAGAGCTATTAACGCAACTTGTCTTATATAAGTGCTTTTACCCGCCATATTCGGACCGGTCAAAATAAGCGTGGTCGCTTCGTCGTTAAGAAGAGCGTCGTTCGGAACGAATTCATTAGTTTTCAACAAACGTTCTACGACGGGATGTCTTCCGTCGACTATGTTAATTACGTTGTTCTTGACGAATTTAGGTCTGACGTAGTTATTACTTACGGCGACTTCGCTTAATGAGTACAAACAGTCGAGATTTGCTATAACGTGCGCTATCTTTTGTAATGCGGGCGTGTAATCGTTAAGAAAACTCTTGACTTCGTCGTAAAGATTACTTTCGAGTTCCAAAATTCTGTCGCTTGCGCCGAGAATTTCTCTTTCGAGAGCCATCAGTTCTTCGGTCACGTACCTTTCGCCGTTCGCTATCGTTTGACGGCGAATGTATCCGTCGGGAAGAGTTTCGGGGCGTTTACTGTTCGGAATTTCTATATAATATCCGAAAATACGGTTGTATCTAACCTTTACGGCAGGTACGCCCGTTAGTTCTCGTTGTTTTTCTTCGAATTCCTTAATGAGTTCCCCTCCGCCGAATTTAGCTTTGCGAAGAGAATCGAGTTCTTCATTGTATCCGTCTTTAATATATCCGCCGTCCTTAGTCGTAGCCGGCAATACGTCGGATTCGTTAATAGCCTTACCTAATTTATCGGTAATTTCGTCTATGGGTTGCAGACTGTCGTTAAGAGAACATATAAGCGGCGATTTTAATTTAGCAAGAGTTTGTTTTATCGCCGGAATTGTTTTTAATGAGGCTTCGAGTAATTTACAGTCTTTCGGTTGTATGCTCAAATAGGATATTTTCGTAACCAAACGCTCAATATCGCGGATTTTCGACAGCGACGAGCAGAGAGCGTTACGGTTTTGCGAACTTTTGCAAAGTTCCCCTATAGCGGTTTGGCGAAGTTCTATTTCCGATATATCGTTAAGCGGGTGTAAAATCCAATTCCTTAACAGCCTTGCGCCCATACCCGTTTTCGTGCGGTCGAGTACCCACAGTAAGCTGCCCGTCTTTTTGTTGTCGGACTGCGCTTCGGTAAGCTCGAGATTGCGTCTCGTATTGTAATCTATTATCATAGCGTCGACGTCTTGCACTACGTTAAGACCGCTTATGTGAGAAAGGTTGCGTTTTTGCGTGTTCAGGACGTAATCGATTTCTGCTCCCGCAGCGCACACGGCGGCTTTTTTATCGCCTAAACCTAAGGCTTCGACGTTAAATAAATCGAAATGCTTGCATATAGAAACCGACGCGTTGTCGTAATCGAAAGAATAATCGTAAAACGGAGTAAACTTGCAAAGTCGCATATTTATTACCGATTCGCTTTGTTTACTCTCTTCGCATATTTCGCGCGGAGCTATTATTTCGGCGGGCGCATTGGTCAAAAGATAATCTTCGAGGTCGGAAAAATCGGCGTCTTTGAATTCTTTTACGCTGAATTCGCCCGTCGTTATGTCGAGAAGAGCCACGGCGTAATCTTCTTTATACTTCGCTATCGCCGCAAGATAATGGTTTACCGTGCCGTCGAGCATTTCTTCGTTGGTGTTCGTGCCGGGCGTAATTACTCTTATTACGTCGCGAACGACAAGCCCTTTTTGGTCGCCGGGGTTTGAAAGTTGTTCGCAGATAGCCACTTTATACCCTGCGTTTATAAGTCTTGTAATGTAATTTTCTACCGCGTGGTAAGGAACGCCGCACATAGGCGCGCGTTCGGCTAAACCGCAATCTCTTCCCGTAAGAGTAAGGTCGAGAACCCTGCTCGCCGTGACGGCGTCGTCGAAAAACATTTCGTAAAAATCACCGAGGCGGTACAAAA
>CACXFJ010000055.1 GCA_902766965.1 uncultured Eubacteriales bacterium
ATATCCGTTAGGGTGGGTGGGCGGGATATACAAAACCCTATTTACAGATAAAAACGGAATAGAACGCACGCCTATTCCGCCTTAATCATTGTATCATTAACTCAAAACCAACGGTTTTGAACTTCACTGCCGTTAGGCAACTTCACTATCGCTATGCGATAACTTCACTCCGCCTATGGCGGAACTTCACTTTGCCGAGCGGTAAATTCGCTCGGCGTAAGCCGAAATTCGTTTAACGCCCATTAGGGCAGTTAACGCCTCGCAGCGGCAATTTGCAACCGCAAGGCAACTTCTCTATTGACTATTTTTTATTGATATGTTATTATATACCTATATAATTATTTATATATAATAAATAGGAGAAAATTGCTAAAATGACTGAAAAAATCAATAAGGCATACGACCAGGACGCCATACAGGTGTTGGAAGGATTGGAGCCGGTAAGAGTTCGTCCCGGTATGTATATCGGCAGCACGGACGTTCACGGTCTTCATCACCTTGTCACCGAAGTCGTCGACAACTCTATCGACGAAGCTTTGGCGGGGTATTGTACGCACATAGAAGTATTTATTCAGCCGGACGGGAGCGTTGCCGTTCAGGATAACGGGCGCGGTATTCCTACCGGTATAATAGAAAAGGAAGGAAAGTCGGCTGTCGAAGTTGTTTTGACCAAACTTCACGCCGGCGGTAAATTCGGCGGCGGCGGATACAAGATAAGCGGCGGTTTGCACGGCGTAGGCGTTTCCGTCGTTAACGCTCTCAGTAATTCCCTCGTCGTTACCGTAAAACAAAACGGCAATATATACTGCCAGCACTTTTCGCGCGGTAAGCCGCTCGATACCCTTACCGTAGTCGGAAAGACCGAAGAAACGGGTACCAGAGTGGAATTTATGCCCGACGACACCATTTTCGAAACGGTTAAGTTCGAGTACGAAATTATGAAAGCCCGTCTCCGCGAGCTTGCTTACCTCAATAAAGGTCTTCGCATAACCATTACCGACCAGAGAGCGGGGCAGGAGCAGTCCGAAACTCTCCACTACGAAGGCGGTATAGTGGATTTCGTCCGCCAAATGAACGCTGCGAAAGAAACGGTTTTACCTAACATAGTTTACATCGACGAAAAGGCGAGCGATTGCGAAATAGAAATAGCCATTCAGTACAACACTACTTACAGCGACGTCATTTACGCTTACGCCAACAACATTAACACCGAAGAAGGCGGAACCCATCTCGACGGATTCAAATCGAGTCTTGCCAAGGTAATCAACGAATACGGACAGAGATTAAAGGTTCTTAAAGAAAATGAAAAATTAAAAATAGACGACGTTCTCGAAGGTATTACCGCGATAGTAAGCGTCAAGCTCCCCGACCCGCAGTTCGAAGGGCAGACGAAGACAAAATTAGGCAACAGCTACATAAGAGGAATCGTTTCCAAAGTCGTCAACGAGAAATTCGGCGAATTTTTGGAAGAAAACCCGAAGATAGCCAAAGACCTTATCTCGAAGTCCATTAACGCTCAAAGAGCGCGTGAAGCCGCGAGAATAGCGAGAGAGAACTTCCGCAGGAAAGGAGCATTCGATTCGATGAGCTTACCCGGAAAACTTGCGGACTGTTCCGACACCGACCCCGCCAACTGCGAAATATATTTGGTAGAGGGAGATTCGGCAGGCGGCACGGCGAAAGACGGCAGAGACCGTCACTTCCAGGCTATACTTCCTTTAAGAGGTAAAATTCTTAACGTAGAAAAAGCAAGACTGCACAGAATTCTCGACAACGAAGAAATAAAATCCATGATAAAGGCTTTCGGATGCGGATACAAGGAAGAATTCGATATATCGAAACTACGCTACGACAGAATAATAATTATGACCGATGCCGACGTGGACGGAAGCCATATAAGAATACTTCTTCTTACCTTCTTCTTCCGCTTTATGCGTCCGCTTGTCGAACAGGGACACGTTTACGTTGCGTTACCTCCGCTCTATCGCCTTACCAAAGGAAAGACCATGAGATATTGCTACGACGACGAAGAACTCGCCAAGGCGCAGGAAGAAATGGGCAGATGCGAATTGCAGAGATACAAAGGTCTCGGCGAAATGAGCGCGCACCAGCTTTACGAAACCACTATGGACCCCGCGACGAGAACCCTTTTGAGAGTGACGTTGGACGACGCGGTTAAAGCCGACGAAATGTTCGCCGTCCTTATGGGCGAAAATCCCGAACTCAGAAGACAGTTTATCGAAGATAACGCTACTCTCGTCAATGGTTTGGACCTTGACGTGTAGGAGGTAAAAAATGATTAACAGAAACAAAAAGAACAGCGGTTCTCCCGAAATAAACAACATAAAGGAGATACTCTCCAATTCCAAAGTAGTCCCCGTCAACGTTACCGACCAGATGAGTCGTTGCTTCATAAGTTACGCAATGGCGGTTAACGTAAGCCGTGCTATCCCCGACGTAAGAGACGGACTAAAACCCGTTCACAGAAGAATTTTGTACGCCATGCAGGACTTAGGCAACACGTACGACAAGCCTACGAAGAAATGCGCGCGTATCGTCGGTGAAGTCATGGGTAAATATCACCCCCACGGCGACAGCTCGGTATACGACGCTTTGGTAAGGCTTGCACAATGGTTCTCCATTAACGTGCCTCTTGTCGACGGACAAGGTAACTTCGGTACCGTAGACGGCGACCCTGCCGCAGCGCAGAGATACACCGAAGCGAGATTAAGCAAAATTGCCGGCGAAATGCTCCGCGACATAGATAAAGATACCGTGGATTTTTACCCCAACTTCGACGACACGTTGATGCAGCCGGTGGTTCTCCCCGCCCGGTTCCCGAACCTTCTCGTAAACGGCAGCGAAGGTATAGCGGTAGGTATGGCTACGAGTATTCCTCCGCACAACTTAGGCGAAGTAATCGGCGGAACGATAGCCTTGCTCGAAAACCCCGAAATTACGGTTGACGAACTCATGAACTATATCCCCGCACCCGACTATCCCACGGGCGCTCTCGTAATGGGCAGAGCGGCTATACAGCAAGCGTACAGAACGGGACACGGCGGCGTCGTTATGCGTGCGAAAGCCGAAATAGAAGAAGTAAACGGCAGAGAAAGAATAATAGTAACCGAACTTCCCTATCAGGTAAACAAAGCGAACCTTATAAAATCCATAGCCGATCAGGCGAAGGACAAAAAAATCGAAGGCATATCCGACATTCGCGACGAAAGCGACCGTTTCGGTATGCGTATGGTAATAGAAATAAAGAGAGAAGCGAGCGCGAGCGTCGTTCTTAACACTCTTTATAAACAAACGAACTTGCAAGTGTCCACGGGTATTAACTTCCTCGCTTTGGTCAGAGGACGTCCCGTCGTACTCACGCTTAAACAGATGCTCGAAGAGTATCTCGCTCACCAGATTACCGTAATCGAAAGAAGAACGAGATTCCTTCTTAATAAAGCTATCGACAGAGAGCATATCGTAAAAGGACTTATTATTGCCATCGCAAATATCGACGAAGTCGTCGAAATAATAAAGAAAAGCTCCGACAAGACCGACGCAGGTCAAAGACTTATGGAAAAGTTCCTGCTCAGCGAAAAGCAGGTCAACGCTATTCTCGATATGCGTCTTTCCAGCTTGACTAATTTGCAGGTAGAGAAACTCAAAGCCGAAGAAAACGAATTGCAACTTACGATAGCCGACCTCACCGACGTATTGCAGAAACCCGAAAGAGTAAGAGAAATAATAAAGAACGAACTTACCGAAATTAAGGATACCTACGCCGAAGAAAGAAAGAGCGAAATAAGCTACGACGACAGCGACATAGATATAGAAGACCTTATTCCGAGAGAAGACGTCGTAATATCCATGACCTATCAAGGCTACATCAAGAGAATGGCTCTCTCCGAATACAAGTCGCAAAATCGCGGCGGAATAGGCGTGACCGCCCACAAGACCAAAGACGAAGACTTCGTAAGAAAGATGTTCGTCTGCAACAGTCACAACGACGTACTGTTCTTCAGCAACACGGGTAAAGCGTACAAATTACGCGCGTATAGGATACCGGAAGCGGCGTCTAAGACATCCAAAGGCAGAGCTATGATAAACGTGCTGCCTCTTAGCGAAGGCGAAAGAATAACCGCTTTCTTGCCTATCCCCTCTTACGACGAAGACGGATTTATCATAATGAGCACCCGTCAAGGACTTATAAGAAAGAGCGACGTAAGCGAATTCGAATCGGTAAGAACGAGCGGAAAAGTAGCTATTACCTTACTTGACGGCGACGAACTCATAGAAGTCGAAAAGACCGACGGAAACGACGACGTAATTATGGCAAGCCACAACGGCAAGTGTATTCGCTTCAGCGAAAAAGACGTCCGTCGCACGGGCCGAGGAAGTATGGGCGTACGCAGTATGAAGCTCGACGACGACGATTATATAGTCGATATGGCTATAATAAGAGAAGGCGAAGACAAGAAGGTAATAACAATCTCCGAGCAAGGCTTCGGCAAACGTACCGAAGAAAGCGAATTCCGCATACAGAGCCGTGCAGGAAAAGGTATCAAAGCCGGTAACTTCAACGACAAGACCGGAAAACTCGTCAACCTTAAATTAGTCAGTCCCGACGAAGACATAATAATAATCGCCGACAACGGCACTATGATAAGAGTAAGAGCCGATCAGATAAGCGAAATCGGACGTAATACCAAGGGCGTAACCATAATGAAGTTAAGACAAGGCACGAAAGTAGTCGCAATGGCGCTTTCTCCCCACGACGACGAAGCAGAATTCGACGACGTGGAAGTCTCAGCCGAAGAATTAGCAGACGCACAGCAGGAAAGCGCGACGGTAGACGCGGAAGAGTAAAGCGTATCGGCTACGCCGTGGTAATTGCCACTGCGTGGCGTTAATTTCCACTCCTTACGGAGCGGAGTTAATTGCCCCAACGGGAATTAAACGAATTTCGGCTTACGCCGAACGAATTTCAAAACCGTCGGTTTTGAGTTACGGATATAAAGATTAAGACGGAATAGGCGTGCGTTCTATTCCGTTTTTATCTGTATATAGGGTTTTGTATATCCCGCCCACCCACCCTAATGGGTATTTTTATCC
>CACXFJ010000056.1 GCA_902766965.1 uncultured Eubacteriales bacterium
CATATACGCGTCGAGATAGGTAAATCTGTCGGGCAAAAATTCTTTCGTGATAAGTCCCTCTTTATAAAGTGTGGTCATATAGCTCGTGACCGCGAAAAGGGTGTTCGCTCCCAGGCTGTGACCGGTTATCGTAATCGAAGAACCGTCGCTACCCGCCTTTTCCATAAAGTCGAGATAGTACGCCACGAACACTTCGGCGGTGGCGTAATTCAGGACGTCTTCAGTCTCTTCTACTCTTTTATCGTTTTCGTCGGCGTAAAAGAAACTACCGCTCGTTCTGCCCCAAATCTTCTTTTTACCTAAACCGGGCATACCGCAGTCGGCGAGCTGACTCCAAAAGAACACGCCGAAGTTATACCCTGCCTTGACTATTCCGTCGGCGTTGGCGATAGGGTCGTAACGGTGATAACCGTAATCCATCTGCATACCGTGTATAAAGATAATCGTAGGTTTGTTCTTGTCGTAACAGACTTTGTCCACGCCGTTTTTAACGGGGGTGGGAACGCCGTTTTCGTCGAAGAAAAACAATCCGAACAGGTTATCGTCGTCGAGTTTTTCCGGAATGTGAACGTCCGAAAGTTTGACGAGTTCTACGTCGGACTTAGACTTCTGACCGCACGCCGTCAACAAAACCGCCGCCAAAAGGGCGATGACGGCTACTATAATTATCGTTTGGAATACTCTCTTAAAACCGTTCATGGTAATTTCTCCCATATAAAAATATTATATAAAATTATAACATATATAAAGGGAGTTTGACAAGAGCAATGCAAGCCGAATTTTCGTTTGGCGAAGTTTATCAGATAATATTGCGTTCTACGGCGGTGTTTTTACGACGAAGCAGAGCCGTAATCGTATACACGGCGGTATACCCTGCCACTATCGCGACGGCGATTGCCGCAAGCTGCCAAGGAAAAACGGAAAAATCCACGTACCTGTCTATTATCTCGGCGAAAATCGGCATAAGAAAGTTGACGACGACGGAAAGAGCCGTTCCTATAAAAGCTCCCGTAAGGGATATTATAAAACCTTCGCCCGCCGACAAAGCGACGTATTTTCCCTTGTCCATACCCGCCGCGCGAAACACGTCGTACTCTCTCTTTCTTTCCATTACGGTGACGGCTGTAAGATTTATTACGCCGATTAACGCTACCGCGCTCACCGCCGTCTGCAAAATTCGTAACAAGGTTTTTACCCCCGTTATTCCCACGCTCGTAGCGTACGCCCAGTCGTCGAGTCCTAAAATATAGCATCCTCTGTTTTCCGTCTTCGACCGCAAATCTTTATAAAGGTCTTCCGTCGGAACGTCTTTATTTGCGTACAGGAAAATAATATTCTCTTTCGGCTCGTAGCTTTTCCCGTCCACTCGGAAAGAATCTTTCCTTATTACCATCAGTCTGTCGTCGGAAGTCACCGTTTCGTCTACGCCCACTACGGTAAAAAGGTCGTAAAGAGTAGCTCCCGTCTCTTCTTTCGTACCGAGAGTGATATTTATTTTATCCCCTCGCTTTAAGCCGAACCTGTTCGCTAAATCGTACGTAATTATTACCGGGTTGATTTCGGAATCGAAGGCGCGTTTGTCTTCGGCGTTAAGATTGCGGCAGATACCGTCGAGTCCCTCCGCGTTGTCTACGCCGTAAAGAGTAAATTCCCGTCTTTGGGTTCCCTTATCGTATATTGCGGTATCATAAACATACAAAAACGCTTTATTTACGCCGTATACTTCGGCTAATTCTTTACGCAAAGATTCCATATCCGCTGTCGTCACGCTGTCCACTATAAAGTCGGCGTAAAAACGGGAATTCTTCGGCGTGACCGCGCCTATGATTACGTTTACTATCGAAAGCACGACGAAGGTAAATACCATTACCGAAGCCACCATTCCCGACAAAGTGTTGCTCGACGGGTTGCGTTTTACGGTAATTCCGGACAATTTTCTCTTCATAACGAACGAAACGAGCCTGACTAAATACGGCGTAGCGAAGTAAGTAAATACCGCCGCCGCCAGCACCAGCAGCACTACGCAGACGGTATTCCCCGACACCACAGCGGTAGCTACCGCGCACGCGACGAGACTTGCCGTAGACAGCGCGAGAGGCAGAATTTTGTGTTTTTTTACCGCCTTCGCTTTATCGGCGGTAGCCGTCCTGACCGACTCTCTGCCCGCCTTTATTACCGGCGCGACCGCGCTTATCGCGCTCACCGCCACGCCGAACAGTATCGACAACATATAGTCGGTCACGGTATAACTTATCGCGTCGGGAAAGTTGGGAATGACTTTCTTTACCGCGATTCCCATTCCGATTCTTCCGAGAACCGTACCGAGTACCGCCCCCGTCAAGCCGTAAAACATACCTTCGAAAATGAGCATACCGGCTATCTGCCCGTTGGTCGCGCCCACCGATTTGAATACGGTAAGTTCGTTAATTCTCTTCTTCGCGACGACGAGGAAAGAAGTAAACAAAATAAAAATCATAAGAGCGGTGACGAAAACGAGAGTAATCCGCAACAGCCTTTTATTGCTCCCCACCACTCTGTCTATTTCGCCGTAGTCTATGCTGTCCTCCACCGTAATTTCTCCGTCGAAACTGTCGGACAATTCTTTCATAAAGGCTTCTTTGTCCGCGCCGTCGGTAAGTTTTATATTAGCGGTGCTTATAAGTCCCTTGTTTCCTATCGTGGAAAAGTCGGCAAGCACGTTGTTTACCACGTTGTTAGCGAAAATGCCGTAGTTTTCAAAGATATAGTTTACCGTAAGCGTGCGATAAGTCTTGTACATTTCGAGATAAATATCGATGGAATCGCCCGCTTTTATGCCGTTTTCTTCGGCGAAAGACCTGCCTATCCACACTTCGGGATAGTCGGAACTGTATTCGTACGACTCGTAAACGGTAAGTTCTTTCCCGTGTCTTGCCGCGTAGTTTTTCAAGTCGGTGGCTTCCACCGCGATTACTTTATTGTAAGAACCGTCGGCAGGCTTGTATAACCCCGCCGTCTGCAAATATTTTTCCACGTACTCGACGTCGTTTCTTCCCGATATAAATTCGTCGAACTCCGACTCGGAAAACACAGTAGCCGTAGCCGTCACGTCGGAATCCTTGCCTAATCGCGACTGTATGGAGGTCTGCACGTTCTCGAACAGTCCGCCTATCGTGAGCGTAACGAAAAACAACGCCGAAACTACCGTAACCGTCAGAATTATGATTACGAGCTGCCCCAAGCTGTCCCTTATGCTCCTTAAAGTGTGATTAAACAGGGTCCTCAATTCTATTCCTCCGAATTATCCTTTTCGGCTTTATCTTCCGTATCGACGTTTTCGTCGGCTGTTTCCGTTTTTTCGGCTTCTTCCGCAGGTTCTTCGCTTGCGACAGGCGTAAGAACGGTGTCTTCGGTAATAAGTCCGTCCTTGATTCTTATAAGACGGGTGCCGTATCGGGCGTTGTGTTCGCTGTGCGTCACCTGCAAGACCGTCGCGCCCAATTCGGAATTTATATTTTTCAGAAGTTGCATTATTTCTTCGCTGCTTTCGCTGTCGAGGTTCCCGGTAGGTTCGTCGAGAAAGACTATTTCCGGCTCGTAGATAAGCGCGCGGGCGATAGCGGTACGCTGCTGCTCCCCTCCGGAAAGTTCGGCGGGCATTTTGTTCGTTATATGCTCTATTTTAAGATATTTAGTAAGAAAATCGAACTTTTCAGCGTAGTTTTTTACGTTCTTTCCGTCAAGAATAAGCGGTAAATTTATATTTTCTCCGACGGTAAGGTAGGGCGCGAGATTAAAGAACTGAAATACAAACCCGACTTTCGTCCTGCGTAAAACGGCGAGGTCCTTTTCTTTAAGGTCGCCGAGGTTCACGCCGTCGAGCGTAACTATCCCTTCTGTCGGTCTGTCCATACCGCCGAGTATGGTAAGAAGCGTGCTTTTTCCGCTGCCCGACGCGCCGAGAATGGAAATAAACTCCCCTTTCTCAACCGTCAGATTAACCCCTTTCAATACCTCGGTCTTTCCGTCGAAACTCTTTTTCAGATTAGTAGCAGTCAGCATTACTTTAACTCCTTTTCCGCTTCGTACAATCTTTGCGCCGCCCACATATAAGTCACGGCGGTGACGAACGTGCCGCTCTCCTTTTCGAGCGACCATATATTTTTAGCCGTAGAAACGAGTTCTTTCCTCTCTTCTTCGGTCATTCCGTCGATTATTTCGTCCGACATAGCGGTGTGCGACAACTTTTCCACGGCGGCAAAAAAGGTTTCGAAAGATTTTTCGCTTGCGGCGAAATACGCTTTTATGTCCTCGTCTTCCATTATGGACGGATCAACCCCCGCCGTAACGATTTGCGCCGAATACAGATTTTTCGTCAAGGCTATCAGTTGCGATTTGAGTTCGGCGAGGTTTTCCGCGCCTATCTTATCCCCGTACGCAAGCAGGAATTTTTCCATACCCGCTTTAATCGAACGGGCAAAACCCGTCTGCGAAATTATCAAATCTCCCTCTTTGCCGTCCTGCGAATACAACCTCGCTCTTTCTATATCGTCGGTCTTTATCTCTCGTAAAACGTATCCTATTAGCGGTATAACGCACCCCAACTTGCCGTTTATCGCGGCGGCATAACCGTTTATAATCGACGAATTCGCCTTATCTTCGTCGAAATGAAAGCGTAGTCCGAGGACGCGTTCTATAGTTTCCGTACCCTTACTGCCCACGTTAAGATAAGCGCTCCCCGCTTCGTACAGAGCGGCTTTGAGGACAGCCGAATTGACGTAATCGCCGGTACCTTCCTTAATATCGGATACCGAAGTAAGAAAATACGTAGTCGTAGACACGAACTTGACGAAATCGTCTTCCCCTATCAGGTGTAAAGCCGTCTTGTAGCTTTCGGCGGAATACAGCTCCATATAGTTGTACAAAAATCTTCCGGTTTCTTCCCCGGTAAGACCGCTTTCCGCAAAAAATCCGTCGAGAAAATCGCTTATTACCTTTAATCCCGATATTTTTAAGAGTTCTTCCAACTCTTTTTCGGTGATATCGCCGTCTATACCGCCCCCTATATCGTTAAGATTATTCCTGCGTATGGCGGTAGCCATTCCTCCGAGCTTTTCGGCGGGTATCCTCGTGACGGACATAGCCGCGAGCAACCTGTCTGCAAATTTGCTTAAATCTATCTGCGTAGAAACAGGACTTAAATATTGCGCCACCGCGTCTCTGAAAAGATTGGCGTAAGCGAAATTCTTTTGCGTCGAATAATCTATCGGCGCGGTATCGAAAAAATACTCCCGTTCGCCGTTGTTTTTATTCCCGTCCACGGCGACGTAAACCGCCCCCGCTATTATCGCGACGGATATGGTGACTATGAGTATGATTATTATAGCGTTTTTCGCCCGAACCGAATTCATAAATATATTTTACTATATATTTAATTTTTAAGCAATATTTATTTATTGCAAGGTAATAGGCTGCAATCTTTTAGCTATTATTATGCAAACGACGCCCTTAATAATATCGGACGGAATGAACACGACGTAAAACGTGAGAATTATTTTCCAAAAGTCGACGCTTTCGGCGAAGTAGAATTTTTTTATAATAAGATAATAGAGTATTCCGCAAAAATAAATAACGACCGTACCTACGCTCACGGCAAGGACTGAACCCTTGACCGTACGAAACTTTGCGTATAATAAGCCGCAAATAAGCGCGCAAAAAAGAAATCCTATCGTAAACCCGAACGTCGGATACAAAACGTATCCTATGCCGCCCCCCGCCGCGAACACGGGAAGCCCGGCTAAGCCCATCGTGACGTAAAGTCCCACGGTGATTACGCTTTGCCACCCCAAAACGAGCGCGCACGTAATGACGACCGCCGACTGCAACGTAAACGG
The DNA here is from genome assembly GCA_902766965.1 of uncultured Eubacteriales bacterium. Lineage (GTDB taxonomy): Bacteria > Bacillota > Clostridia > Christensenellales > DTU072 > CAG-1782. The sequence continues at coordinate 5,874 of CACXFJ010000056.1, forward strand.
TACGGGAGGAATGACGGTAAAACTTACTTTTGCCGACGCCACGAGCAAAGCTATGAACAAACCGTGAAAGACTATCTTTTTAGTTCTGCTCATATACCACCGACACGATGGATTTAGCCGTACGCAAAGGCACGGGATAAATCTTGTTCTTACATTCCTTAATTTCGACGACGACTCCGCTTTTATTTATATAGTTCGGTTTGACGATTACTTTATCGCCGATCTTTAGGTGAAAATCGTCGGCTAAGTACCAGCCGAAATTTTGGCTTTCGCCACAATTTTCGTCAATTCTTACTTTTGCGAAAATTCGCGTATCGTCCATATTTATTTTGCCGCCGCAAAGTGAGTGTATCATATTTTTTTCCTACCGATTTATAGAAAAGCGAAAAAACGGCGTTCCTTGCGAAACGCCGTCGTCTTCCTCAAAAAGCGATTATTTCTGTCTGTCGACTTTCGCCATGTGAACGATAAGGTCTACGACTTTGTTGCTGTAACCCCATTCGTTGTCGTACCAGCTGACGAGCTTCATAAAGTTTCCGTTAAGGGCGATACCGGCGGTAGCGTCGAATACGGAAGTTCTCTTTTCTCCTACGAAGTCGGTGGATACCACGGCGTCTTCGGTGTATCCCAACACGCCTTTCATATAGGTTTCGCTGGCTTCCTTGACGGCAGCCTTTACTTCTTCGTAAGTAGCTTCCTTCGCAAGTCTTACCGTAAGGTCTACTACGCTTACGTCGGGAGTGGGTACGCGGAAAGCCATACCGGTAAGTTTTCCGTTAAGTTCGGGAATGACTTTGCCTACCGCTTTCGCTGCTCCGGTAGAGGACGGAATGATGTTGGCGCCGGCTCCGCGGCCGCCTCTCCAATCCTTTTTGGAAGGTCCGTCTACTGTCTTTTGGGTAGCCGTAGTAGCGTGTACGGTAGTCATAAGTCCTTCTACGATACCGAATTTGTCGTTGATTACTTTCGCGAGAGGAGCGAGGCAGTTGGTGGTGCAGCTGGCGTTGGAGACGACTTTCATCTTTCTGTCGTAAGAGTCGAGGTTTACGCCGCATACGAACATAGGAGCGTCCTTGCTGGGAGCGGTGATTACTACCTTTTTCGCGCCGCCTTTCTTTATGTGAACCTTAGCCGCTTCCGTCGTGGTAAACACGCCAGTAGCTTCCGCTATATATTTAGCTCCGCAGGATTTCCAGTTTATGTTAGCGGGGTCTTTTTCCGCGAATACGGTGATTTCGTTTCCGTTTACTACGAGCTTGCCGTCCTTTATTTCCACGGTGCCGTCGAACTTACCGTGAGTGCTGTCGTAAGTAAGCATATACTTCATATAGTTTACGTCGATGAAAGGATCGTTGATACCGACTACTTTAACGTCGTCTCTGGCGCAACAAGCGCGGAAAACCAAACGTCCGATTCTGCCGAAACCGTTAATACCGATTTTTACTTTTGCCATTATTTATTTCCTCCTGATGGATTTTTGTTTTCAACGATATTTTAATATTTTCGCAAAAAAAATGCAACCGTTTTCAGTTGCATTTTTCTTAATTTTTTATTATTTTGCGACTATGTTAATTATGCGTCCTTTGACGTAAATTGTTTTTATTATGTTCATATTTTTCAAAGGTTCGAAGATTTCTTTCGCTTTTTCTAACACGACGCTCTCTTCTTCGTCCTTTTTCACCGTGACTTTTCCTTTCAGTTTTCCGTTCACTTGCACCGGTATTTCCACTACGTCGCTTATCAAATCTTCTTCGTTATAAGTGGGCCAAGCGGCTTTTTCTATCTTTCCGCCGACGAGCATTTCGTACATTTCGCTCGTAATATGCGGCGCTACGGGATAAAGCAGCTTGACGAAAGTCACGAGTTCGTCTTTCGTCACAGACCCTCTCGCGTAGAAAGCGTTTACGGCGGTCATAAGAGCGGCTATCGACGTATTGTATTTTACCGATTCGTAGTCTTCCGACACTTTTTTTATTACGGTAGCCATATTGAAGTCGTCGGTCTTCGTCTCCTTGACCATGTCCATAAGGTTCCAGACTCTGTTGAGGAATCGCCAGCAGCCTTTTACCCCTTCCTGCGACCAGGGGGCGGGTTTTTCATAGTCGCCGATAAACAGTATGAAAGTCCTCAGCACGTCGGCGCCGTATTCCGCCACCACGTCGTCGGGGTTTACCACGTTGCCTTTCGACTTGCTCATCTTCTCTCCGTCCGCGCCCAAGATAAGTCCCTGCGCCGTTCTCTTCTTATAGGGTTCGGGATTAGTCACTACTCCTATATCGTACAGGAACATATTCCAGAAACGGCTGTATATTACGTGACGGGTGACGTGTTCCATTCCCCCGTTGTACCAGTCTACCTGATTCCAGTACTTGTACGCTTCGGGGCTGACGGGCAAGGTGTCGCAATCGGGACTCATATATCTTAAAAAGTACCAGCTGCTCCCCGCCCATTGCGGCATCGTGTCGGTCTCTCTTTTTGCCTTTTCTCCGCACACGGGACAGGTCGTATTGACCCAGCTCGTGACTTTGCTTAACGGGCTCGACGCGTCGTCGGTGGGCGAAAAATCTTCAAGCGGCGGCAATACCAAAGGAAGTTCGTTTTCGGGTACGGGTACCTGACCGCACTTAGGACAGTTTATTATAGGTATGGGTTCTCCCCAGTATCTTTGGCGGTTGAACGCCCAGTCTTTCATCTTGTAATCGGTTTTGGCTTTGCCTACGCCGAGTTCTTCCATTCTCTTTATCATGGCTTTGATGGCGTCTTTGACTTCCATTCCGTTAAGGAAACCGCTGTTTACCATCGTGCCGCCTTCTTTCGCTATATACGCTTCCTTTTCTATATCTCCGCCTGCAATAACTTCGATTATCGGCAAACCGAACTTTTTGGCAAACTCGTAGTCGCGGGTATCGTGAGCGGGTACCGCCATAATAGCGCCCGTGCCGTAGTCCATCATGACGTAGTCTGCGGTAAATACGGGTATTTCCGCTCCGGTAATCGGGTTAATCGCGTGTATTCCCTTGACGAGAACGCCGCTCTTTTCCTTAGCCATATGTACGCGCTCGAACTCTTTTTTCATCTTAGCCTTACGCTGATAATCGCTTACTTCGGCTATGTTTTCTATTCTGTCGGCGTACTTTTCGAGCATCGGGTGTTCGGGACTTACCACAAGGAAAGTCACTCCGTAGATAGTATCCGGACGGGTGGTGTAGATATTGAGAGGATATTTCTCGTCTCCGCACGTTACGTCGAATATAACTTCCGCGCCCTGACTTTTTCCTATCCAGTTCGCTTGTTCGGTCTTTATTTTATCGAGGAAGTCGAGGTCTTTAAGTCCGGAAAGAAGTCTGTCGGCGTAATTCCTTATTTTCAGGAACCATACGTCCTTGACTTTCTGCTCCACTTCGCTGCCGCAACGGTCGCAAACCCCGTTTTGGCTCTCCTCGTTGGCAAGGACTACCTTACACTTCGGACAGAAATTGACGAATGTCTTCGACTTGTACGCAAGACCTTTCTTGAACATCTGCACGAATATCCACTGAGTCCAACGATAATAGTTAGGGTCGGTGGTGTCGATAGTGCGGTCGTAGTCGAACGAAAATCCCACTTTCCGCAACTGCTCGTGGAAGTGCTTTATGTTTTTGTCCGTGACTATTCTCGGGTGCTGTTTAGTCGCCATGGCGTAGTTTTCGGTGGGGAGTCCGAACGCGTCGTATCCTATCGGAAAAAGTACGTTGTACCCTTCCATTCTGCGTTTACGGGCGACTACTTCCAAACCCGAATAAGCTCTTACGTGTCCGACGTGAATACCCGCTCCCGACGGATACGGGAACTCTATCAACGCGTAAAACTTCTTCTTCTTTTCGTCTTCGGTCGCGTGAAAAACGTCGTTGTCGTACCAATAAGACTGCCACTTCTTTTCAATTTCTTTTGGATTGTATGCCTTTACCATATCTTCCTCTCGATTTCGTTTTTTATTAAAACCTTTTTGTCGTAATTATAATTAAACTCTCGTTCTGTAAGATTTTACCACCCGAAACCGTATATGTCAATTACAGACGTCGTAAGTAACGGTAATTATTTCGTAATTACTTTTTATATCTTATAAATGCGGTCTTGCATCCGCTAAAAAAACGCAAGACCGCCCCTTTCCTTTACGAGCCTATCCCGAACTTCACGTTAAAAAACTTCGTCAACAGCTCTATGCTTTTATTCTTTTGCTTGACGATGAAGTTCCGCGAAAAGCCGCTCAACGCCGAATATTTTCTGACGGAAACCTTGTCGAAATAAATTTTCTCCAAAATATCCTTTTCCGACGCGTCGAGGTATCGTAAACAGCGTTTCATAAAGTCTACTTCTTCGTCCTTTCGTTCGAATATCTCCGCTTCCTTTTCCCTGTCGCAAAAGTTCTTTAAGATGTTTTCCACGTCGGACGCGGCGTACTCTTCTACTCTATTATTACCGACAACCATTCCGCAATAACCCCGTTATTTTCCATTTCCTTATCGTAGTCGCTCTCTTCGCAAATACCCTCGAGAATCCACGTTTTCATAAGTCCGAACTCATAACCTTTACGAATAAACAGCATCAGCTTTTTGCCCGTTTTTTTATCGACGTACGATATCCTCGTAGGATTTTCTTTGTTTTTTATGATTTTTTCCACGTCGTTGCGAAAAGCCGTCCTGTCCATTTCCTTATTGCACACTATCTCTTCGTAATCGAAAATCGCGCTTTTTGTAATAACCAATTTGTTAATCATGTTACCTCCGTTAATGTTAAAGAAATTGTTTATCGGCGCCGAACGTATTGTAATATACCCATGCCACAACGGGTGCTTCGTGTAGAATTTTGGCGTAATATGTAATATCTTATCGAACAAAAGTCCGCTTGCGTTGCCTTTTCGATATTTTTGTCGATATTCGCCGTCCGCTTTTTTTTACGGCGATAAACGGGTATACGACAAAAATTTTTTTTCGTGGAATACAAAGCGTTGTATTTTTTTCGCTACGCTGTTATAATCATAATATGAGTTACTTAAAACAAACGCTTGCATATTTGTTCAGATACGGCAAAGGAAGAAGGTTCGGCACTATCTTTTTACTGTCCCTTATTCCTGCGGCTCCTTTCGCTTATTTCTACCCGTTCAGCGATTACACTTCTTTCCTGTTCGGACTGAAAACAGCTTCTTATCCGAATTTCTCGGCGTTGTGGCTCTCCGCGTTTAACCACGACAAATATTCTCTCGTTGCTCTCGCCGTTACGTTCGTCTTGCTTATCTTAGTCACCGCGTACGTGACTACCCTGGTGACGAGGAGCATAAGAGTGGGAGAATTCGGTCTGACCAAAATAATATATTCGGTCAACGAAAACTTTTTTCCTGCTCTTGCGACAACATTTTTTTGTATGGTTTCCGCCTTTATCGCGCATAACTTGTTCGTTTTGTTGACGTTTTTGTTTCTACAAATACAAGTGAGAATCCTCGGCGTAATCCTGGCTACGATATTCTTTATCGGAATTTGTATCATTACCGTTTATATTTGGTCGGCGCTTACCCTGTGGCTTCCCACGATGAGCTTCTCCGGGCAATACGTAATAAAGGCTTTCGGCACTTCTTTTTATAAATCGAGAAGTTATCAAAGACGCTTTTTCGTACCCGGTCTCGTCATGCTGGCGCTGACTTTCGCCCTTTCGTTACTCGCGTTTTTTACCGGAAAACTCCGGTATATTAAATGGATAATAAACTTAATTAACTACGCTCTTATCCTGACCTATCTTTATACGTTCACCGCGATAGCGTACTGCGACACCGAGGCGGTAACCCGCGAAGATATGGCAAGACGTTATTTCGGGAGGTAATTATGCCTATTAAAAACTCTTTTTCCGTACTGCTTTGCAATTTTAAGCTGGTCGGAAAAATTCTCTTTTTTATTCTCATAATAATGCTCATAGCCTCGGCTGTCCTTATGAGTATAGCGAGTCCCGTGCTTAAAGCCTATTTCCAAAAGATGCAGGAGGAAGCTCCCGTGTCTGCGGACGAATTCTTAAAGCACCCTATAAAGTCTATGGAACGCTTCTTAGACTTCTTTATCGAATTCACTAAAGAAAACCCCGCTCTGGTAAACACGCGAGTGCTGTTTTTGATACTGACCTTGGTTATTTCGAGATTTTTGTTATTCCTGCCGATGCTCCCCGTCACTAAAATACTTCACCAAAAAATGACGACCGGATTTGACGCCGGACTTACAAACGCTTTCGTAAACACGTTGTGGCAAAACCTCGTTTTCGGGCTTGTTTTTTCGATAGTGATAGGTCTTGCGGATATAGGGATACTTATCGGTTTGGTCTATTTGACTTCATGGCTTATGTCTGTGATAAAAATACTCGCCCTGCCCATAGGTTTACTGCTTGCGTTGGTTATCTTTTCGTTCAGAATGACTTTGTTTTGTCAGTGGCTTCCGGAATATTTCCGCAACGAGCCGAAAAACGTTTTCCTCTCGTTGGGCGACGGTTTTAAGACCTGTTTCAAAGGTTTCGGAAAAAACTACATTTGCATTTTCGTAATGACGACTGTCGGCTTCACTCTTATGTCCGTGTCTTTTCTCCCGACTTTCGGACTTATGCCGGCGCTCCTCGTCCCCACTTTCATGGTCTTCCATTCGGCTTTGTGCCTGTGCTTGAATTACAGCTATCACAAACACAAATATTTCACCGACAACGGCGTGACCGTCTATAACCCGATTAAAAAAGTGGATTTATAAAGTTTTATTTCGATATACGAAAAGAAGTTCCTTTTTGCGGGAACTTCTTTTTATTATTTCGCGTTTTAATTTATTTCAATGCGTGGGCTATAAGGTAGATATGGTCGCCGATTCGTTCGAGATTGCTTACCAAATTTACGAAAGTGGAACTTGAATTGCCGTTGCAAACGCCGCTTTGCAATCTCTTGACGTGATCGTCGAGAAGTGTTCTTTTCCTTTCGTCGATACCGTCCTCGGTCACGTCGAGAGTTTTCAGCACGTTGTCGTCGCGAAGCGAAAGATATTCGGAGCAAAGATTGTACAGCCTTTCGAGTTCCGACGTCATTCCGCGTAAATCTATCAGGACGTTTTCGCTGAAAACAAGGTCGTTTGCTTTCGCGAATGAGGTATATTTCGAGATGTTGTCGGCAAGTTCCCCTATTCTTCCGACGTCTACAAGAACGTGGTGCAACGCCGCCACTTCGGTTTCCACAGCAGTGCCGTTACCTGCGTCGCCTGCGCTTATTTTCACGAGATAATCGTCTATTTCGGAAGTAAGTTCGACTAATTTTTTATTCGCGTCCTTTATATCGTTAGCTTTCGTTTCGTCTTTACCGTAAAAAGCGTTCATTGCCGTAAGTACGTTGCCGAACGCTAAATCCGCGGCGCGTTTCGTTTCCGCAAGGGCTTGCCCTACGGCTATCGCAGGCGAGGACAACAATCTTTCTTCCAACGCGGAAACCTTTTCTTCTTTTTTATCTCCGAACACCTTTTTACTTACCGATACGAACACCTTCCGTAGCGGCAGGAACATAGCCGTGCAGATTACGTTAAACAGCGTATGGAACATAGCTATCTTCGTCGCCATCATATCTTCCCGCGGGAACATTCCGTCCATAACGACGGAAGAAAACCCTTTCCAGCCCCACAGTAACGCCGTAAACAATAAACTCCCGGCTACGTTGAACGTAAGGTGAATAAAGGAAGCTCGTTTCGCATTCGGAGAAGCCCCGAAAGAACTCATAATTGCGGTAATGCAAGTACCTATATTCGTGCCTAATATGACGAAATAAACGGAATTCCCGCCCGAACCTATCGTTATTCCCGCAGCCGCCATCGATATAAGGATAGCGGTGACCGCCGCGCTCGACTGAATTATTCCCGTAATCACCGCCCCGATTAAGAGAAGGAGCAACGGATTGTTTATCTTCGACAGAATCGCCACTATCTTGTCGCTCGTCCTGAGTATCGCCATTGCGTCCGACATAAGCCGCATACCGAGGAACAGCAGTCCGAACCCGGCTATAATCGTGCCGATTATTTTAGTCTTGTCTTTTTTTGCGAAAAGGTTAATAAAAATTCCCACCGCAGACAACGCCGCGGCGTATGCTATAAAGTCGAAATTCCCTATGTTGAGAGTTTCCAAAGCGGCAATCTGAGCGGTGACCGTACTTCCTATATTAGCTCCCATAATCACGCTTGCGGCTTGTTCCAAGCCCATTATTCCCGCGTTGACGAAGCCGACTACCATTACCGTGGTCACGGAAGAACTTTGCACGAGAGCGGTGGTGACTAAGCCTACGCCCACCCCCGCCAAAGGGCTTTTGCCCGTTTTTAAGAAAAGTTTTTTCAGTCCGCCGTCGGAAAAATTCTTCATTCCGTCGGACATCAGCTTAAACCCTATCATAAACGCGCCGAGACCGGCAAGCAACGATAAAACCATATTTACGTAAATCATAGCGATATTAACTCCCGATTCCATTTTATCATAGACTTATAAATTAGAAAACAACTTTTTTATATTGCCGCAATACAATTTAGTATGAAGAAATTCCGTATACACCCGCTGTTTATTCCCGTAGCCGTCATTCTTATCCTTTCGGGAAAGGGCTTATTATTCGCTTACGCCTTTTTAGCCGTACTTTTACACGAACTCGGACACTACCTTTCCGCCAAGAAAAAAGGCTACGAGATAGAAAGCCTTACCATTACCCCCTACGGAGCTTTACTTTCGGCAGAAAGCGGATTGCCCGATAAAGACGCTTTTTTCGTAAGCGCGGCGGGACCTATCGTAAACTTATCGCTTGCATTAACCACCGTCGCTCTTTGGTGGATATTCCCGTCGTGTTACGGCTTTACTCTCGACTTTTTCAAAGCAAATACGGCTATCGGCGTATTTAATCTGCTTCCTTTATACCCTCTCGACGGCAGTCGTATGCTCCTTTCCGCCGTGAAAGACAAATTAAAATGCCTGAAAATTATGAGGATAACGGGACTCGTCGTAGCCGCCGTCTGCCTTGTTCTGTTTATCGTAAGCGCCTTCTTTAAGATAAGCTATTCTCTGTTTTTAGTGTCCTGTATGCTGATATCGGGTATCCTTAACGACTCTAAACGAGAAAAGTATATGCTTCTTTTCAAACGGGCGTATTACCTAAAAGACTTCGATAAACCGCTTATTAAAAAAGAACTGTTCGTCTTCCCGACGATGAAGATAAAAAAACTTCTTTCTTCTCTTTCCGACTCGGCTCTCTACACCGTGTCCGTACTCGATAAAGGAATGAAAGTAAAAAAGGTCCTTGACGATAAGGACCTTGAAAATATGTTCTTTTACGATAAAGAAAAGACGGTGGGAGAATACGTTTCGGACGAAAAAGAATAATAAAAGCTCTTATGGAGTGGTCAGATATGAACGCTCCTAATTTCTGTCGTATCGAGATAAGTATTCTCTTTCTTTTTGATATTTTTTATGCTTGCCGTAGGCTACCGCCACGATTATTATTACCACGATAATAACGCCGAGCGCGACGCCGCCTATCGGCAGGAACGATTTGATTATTTCGACGAGGCTCTTCGCTTCGTAAACTACTACGGCGGATATCTGCTCCGCGCGGAAACCTATCGTGACGGTGCCGTCCTCGTTCTTTTCGCCGTCGTTGAGCAATTCGTAATCGGTAAGTTCCGCCGCCGTTCCGTCGTAATATTTGACGTATACCTTATCCCCTGCCGACAGACGGAGATTGACGGTATAATCGAATTCGCCCGACGCTTTATCGTTGTAGCGGAGTTCGTAATACTCTTTTACTTTGTTAAGGTTGGGGATAAACAAGTTGTATTTCAACGCTTTATCCATAGCTGCAGAATTGTTTGCGAGGGCGATATCTTCGGATTTTACCGTATTTAATGTAAGGCTTGCGCCGAGTTCGCCTTTTATGGTAACGTTGTCGGAAACCAAGTAAGTTTTTTCTATGACGAGGGTCGCCGCAACGTATCTGAACTTATAGTTTTTCGCGGCAGCGCCTTCGGCTTTGATTTCGTAAATACCGGGTGCTTTCGGCACGTCCACGGTAGCCGCGGTAGTAAGGACGGAAGAATTTTCCCCTCCGACGAAACCGTCGTAACTTATCTTCGGACTGAACTTGTCGCCCTCTTTTATCTTCGCGTCTTCCGTTTTTACGGTGACGACAGCAGGTTGAATTTCGTATTCGTAGGCTTGTCCGTCGGCGTACTTGTCGGGAAGGGCGTACTTATCGTTGCCGACGCCGTTTACCGTCACGGTATATTTACCGACGTCTTTTGAATTTAGTTCGGAGTAAGCGTAATCGAAAGTGAAAGTATCGCCGTTAATCGCGTTATTTACGGTAGCGGTAATATTCCTGCCGCCTTGAACAGAACCGTTATATACGTAATACTTTTCTCCGTCGAAACTTATTTCGGCTATTCTCGGCAGGCAGTCTACCGCCGCGTAGTCGGACACTCTCGCGTAGTTTCTTTCATCTGCGGGAACAAACTCGAACCCTACGAGAATGACCCCCACTCTGTCGGCGACGGTCTCTCCGTCGGTAATACGGAACGAGCCGTCCACGGCGCCGCGTTCGGTACCGGCTTCGCCCACCATTCTTAGTACGGAATACTTATCGCCGTAGCGTATTACTCCCATCATTTCCTTAATATACGTTATGGTAGGCGTAGCTTTTTCTATGAAAAATCTGTTGATCTTATCGTCAACTCTCGCTATGGTATAGTTTCTGCCGCCGTCGTAATAATCAGCCGTATACGCGTAAGCTCCGGCGTCTTCGCCTTCCTCTCTCGTGATTTCCACTCTTATCGCGGTAGCGTCGTCGGACAAACCGTATTCGTATCCTTCGGCAAGACTGAACGTAAAGGCGGGGTCTTCGTCGCCGTAATACTTCTTTTTCGCGTCGATAACTATTTCTATACGTTTCTTTTCTATAATAAAGTACCTTTCGGAAAGGTCGTAACTTAACTGATAATCGGGGTTGTTTTCCGTAGTCAGCGTACCTGCCGTTATTGCGTAGCTGCCCGCGTCTTCGCCCTCTGCTCTCGATAGTTTTCCTGCAAGTTTTATCTTTGTTCCGTCGGGAAGCGCGTCGATTTTTTCACCGCTTACCGCGTCGTTTATTATATACTCTATTACGCCGTCGGCTTCGCCGTAAATTTTCTTATTCTCGGCTTCGGCTGTTATTATTATGCGTAAAGCTCTGGGGCTAACGGTAATCTTATAGTAATCGCCCGTCGATATTTTGTATCCGTCGCTGCTTCCGCCGTAAAAACTGACTTCGTACGTTCCTGCCCCCGTCACCTTTTCCGCTTCGTATTTCGGTTCGACGAAGTTGCTTATCGCAGTAAGGTCGGTTATTATTTCGGTCTGTTCTTTGTCGAAACTGTATACTAAATTTATTCTTATTTCGTCGCCGAATACGGCGGTAGTCGAGTTCTTGTCCAAACCTACAAAAACGGTACCCGCTTCGATAAAAACTACCTTTTCTTCGCTGTAACGGTCTTCGTAGTTTTTACTGTCGGCGGCTTTTAATCTGAACTTGAATTCGCCGCTCGCGGGATACGCAACGGGTACGAAATAATGGTTTCCCTCTACTATATCTATCTTCGCTTTTCCGCGTCTGTCGCCGTTGTTTTCCACGGTTTCCACCGAAAGGACCGCGTCGTGATAGTCGCCGAGTGAAGAAATAAGAGCTTTGTTTTTACCTATCGTAAGTCTGTCCGTCGACAGTTCGAAAGTAAGAGCTTCCCCTTTGGCTTTCGCCACGGTAAAGGTAAGGGAAGGAACGTTTTCTCCGAGAATATAATTTTTATCTTCTATATGCGGTACAGCCGAATAAATCCCTGCGTCTACGACTTCCGTCGCCTGTCCGTCGGCAAAGAACTCGAACGTCACTAAATTTATTCCGCCGTTACCCGAATAGTATTGACCTTTTATGTAAGAACTTAAGTTTTCGCCGGTGTAGACAAGATGCTCGTATCCTGCATAGGATACCTCGTCTATAAGACGTTTTTGTATCGTGAAAATATAGTTTTCGGCGGTGACCGCTTTATAGTTGGCGGCGTTTCTTCCCGCGACGTTACTGTCGGTAAACGATGCCGTAAGAGCGTATCTTCCCGCGTTCCAGGTCTTCGCTCCGTCGGCTAATCCTGCCCACTCTTCGTCTATTTCGTCGCTTCCGTCTTTAAGCAACGAGAAATTCCACGTAAGAACGACGTTTGCCACGCCGAAACTCAAAGAATAGTTCATTACGCTCGGTTTGTTTCCGTCGTAGAAAGCGGAAAGTCCGCCGTTTTCGACGGTTATTATAACCTGTCTCACTCCGATTACCGCGTCGGATACCGTCACGTCGCTTTTCGTTATTTTATAGTTTTTGCCCTTTTCTCCTGCCGTGACGAAGTTCTTTACCGTCGCGGTCGTGACGCCGGCGTCTGTCTCCGCCCACTCTATAGTCGCGTTGACGACAACTTTTCCTATATCTGAACTTACTATTCCGTTTGCTACGCTACCGTCGACTGTTTTTACGGAAGAACTTAATCCGTCGTAATCTTTCTTTACGAATTCCGTCCAGTATCCGTCGCCGCCGTCGGGCAAAGTAAGTTCGGCTTTTTCTACCGTGGCGGCGAGCCTGTACAGTCCGACGAAATAGTTTTTGCCTACGGGATAAAGTCTTACTATCGCGGAATAATTGCCTGCGTCGAGCATATTTTCGGTTCTGTTTCCGTCCGCGTCGTAGAGTACGTATTCGAACTGTTCAAACAAATCCGGTTTGCTTTCCTTGACGGACGAAACGAACTTCTTGACCGTTCCGTCGTAAATCGGGGCGTCTTCTTCGGTCTTGATTTCGTAATAATCGGTTACGTTTTGCAATCCGACCGGCAACGTACACTTATCGTCGGTCAACGCTACGGTAAAACTTAACGCTATGTAATCGCCTTCGTTCGTCACCGTGGAATCGCCGTGTTCCGACACGAAAATTCCGTCTTTAAGTCTTAACACGAACTTTACGTTCTGTCCTTCGTAGAAATAACCTTTTCCGTACTCTGCGGAAACGAGACCGTCCGTAACGCCGTCGAAAGCTATCTCCGTCTCGAAAGTAAACCTTACGTAATATTTAGCGGATACGCTGCCGTCGCCTAATACCGACGGCTCGAACTTTTCGCCCGAAAAGACCGTAAGATTTTGCGCGGTCATTATAGCGGATTTTGCCTTAGTTGAGGTTGCGGTTATTATAAAGGTAGGTTTGCCGCCGTCGAATACGACTTTCACGTTGCCGCCTCTGTCGGCAAACAGCGCGTCGCCGTAGTCGTTATGGACGTAAGGTTCGTTCCCTACCGAAATAAATTCGCCGTTTTCGTTTTTATAAAGATACCAACTGCCCGTATTGTCTATCCTTACGGTGTTGGCGTTCTGTCCTGTTATTCCGTAACCGCCGTTAGCTCCCGCCTTGGTCAGGTTCCCTCCGAATATCGTCGATATTATA
>CACXFJ010000057.1 GCA_902766965.1 uncultured Eubacteriales bacterium
GGGCGATTATCTGCGCAAAAATGGGCAGAAAAGATTACGCAAAGGACTACGCGATGATTTACGCGAAGTACGCCGAAATAAATTCTCCCGTTAACGCATATTATCTCTACGGAGCGGTAGCGTATTGCGCGTTCAGACAAAACGATTTCGACACGGCAAACGTGTACGCTAATAAGTGTATTAAAGAAGCAAGCACCCGTTCCGGTATGTGGCTTATAGCGGTAGCGGTAGCTCTTAATATTCTTTTAACGAAAGACGAAACCACAAACGTAAACGGACTTATGGAAAAACTGTTTAAGACTTGTCGCGCGTACGGTATGCACGCGATAGTTCTGGATTACTACGAGTGTTTCGAAAAACTCTTCAAGTACGCCAAAAACGAAGACATAGCGGTTGACTACGTTTGCGAAATGGAAGAAAAGTATAAACAAAAACTCTTACAGATAAGCGCGAACGGAGAGCTGTGCGTAAAACTTATGGGGACCACTTCGGTGACCGTAGCCGGTAAAGAACTGAATTGGAAAACAAAAAAAGCGAAAGAACTTTTCCTCATGTACGTCTGGAACAAGGGCGAAGGAATGGACAGAAACTTTATTCTGTCTACTCTGTGGCCCGATTACGTTTACGTCTCCGCTATAAACAACTTGAAGACCACCAACAATATTATAAGGAACACGCTTTCCGCCGCCAACGTAATCCATAAGCTCGAATACGCCAACGGCAAGTACACTATGACTCTCGACAATATACAGTGCGACTATCTCGACTTTAAGGAAAAGTTAGCGTCCTACGACGAAACGGTTTCGTTAAAGGAGAGAGTGGAATTAAGCAAAGATTTATTGAACTCCCTTAACGGAGATTTCGCCGCGGAAGTCACGCTGCCTTTATTCAGAACGTACGGCGACCACATGAAAGAAAAACTTATGCTCGACGTAATAAAACTCATATCCGAACTTATAGACAACGGCGACGTGATAGAGGCGAGAAGAATGATTACTTACACCTCCAAAGCGGATACGCAAAAGCAATATGAAAAAATGCTCGCCGAACAGGAAAACAGAGTGTCAGAATTTTTCGAAAGGAAGTAACTATGAAGATAAACGACGAGTGGAAAAATTATTCGCTTATCGGCACGGGATACGGAGAAAAACTCGAAAGGTACGATAACGTAACTTTGCTTCGTCCCGATCCGCAGGTAATATGGGCGCCTCCGTTTCCGTTAAGGAATTATAAAAACTTATCCGCGCATTATGAACGAAGCAGTTCGGGCGGCGGCAACTGGGACGTAAAAAAAGTCCCGGACAAGTTTCGTATAACCTGGAGAGAACTGACGTTCGAACTCAAACTTATGGGATTTAAGCACGTCGGTATTTTTCCCGAACAAGCGGTAAACTGGGCGAGAATGATTGACGCTATAAAAAACGCGAATAGAGAAATAAACGTACTTAACTTATTCGGATATACGGGAGGAGCTACCGTCGCGTGCGTGAGCGCCGGGGCAAAAGTCTGTCACGTCGACGCGGCTAAGTCCATGTGCGAAATGGCGAAGAATAACGTAGCCGTCAACGCTCTCGATACGACGAAAACGAGATTTATAGTAGACGACTGTATTAAGTTTGTCGAAAGGGAAATAAGACGGGGCAAAAAGTACGACGCTATCATTATGGACCCGCCGAGTTACGGCAGAGGGCCGAAAGGGGAAATGTGGCGGCTCGAAGACGGTATATTCGACCTTGTCAAACTTACTAAAAAAGTAGTGTCGGATAATCCGCTGTTTTTCTTAATCAATTCCTACACCACGGGATTGCAGCCTACCGTTATGAAAAACGTAATCGACATCGTGTTTAAGGACGTACCGCACGAAGTGGACGCCGACGAGATAGGAATTAAGGGCGAGGATGGAATCACGTTGCCGTGCGGTTGTTCCGCATTCTGCACGTTCGACAAAAAATAAATTTGTTGCCGCAAATCGCTTGCATAAATAAATTCCGTGTGTTATAGTGACTAAAATAAATCTTTAAGAACGGTACAGAGATGCCGACAAGATTGCGAAATAAGAATGAGAGATATTCGGGTCTTGTCGTGTGCAAGACCCGTTTTTTATGGAAAAAACAGGAGGATACAGATGGTTGTCAAGGCGCAAATAATGGACGAAAACGCAATTCGCAGAGCAATCGTTCGTATTTCTCACGAAATTATCGAAAAGAATAACGGCGTAAACAACGTCGTTTTGGTCGGTATTAAGACGAGAGGCGTGCCGATGGCAGAAAGAATATGCGCCTGCATAAAAGAATATGAGAGTACCGGTCTTCCTTGCGGAAGTCTTGACATTACCTTTTATCGTGACGATATTACGCAAATCTCCGCCCAACCTGAATGTAACGGGACGGAGATTTCTTTTAATATAGAGGGGAAAGACGTCGTTCTTATCGACGACGTACTGTATACGGGAAGAACGGCAAGAGCCGCTATGGACGCGATAATGAAACTCGGCAGGGCGAAAACAATACAGCTTGCAGTCCTTATCGACCGCGGACACAGAGAATTGCCTATAAGAGCCGATTACGTCGGCAAGAACCTGCCCACTTCAAAAAACGAAGTAGTTAAAGTAGAATTTATCGTACCCGACGGTAAAGAAGAAGTGGTTTTACTCGATAAAAACAAATAAAAATATACTACAAAAAGGAGAAAGACGAAAATGAATCTTATCTATGACATCGAAGGTAAACCTAAGTTTTCAAAACTTTTAGTGTTTGCATTCCAGCAAGTTCTTGCGATTATGGCAGCTACTATCGCAGTACCGACCATCATCGGCTTGCCCACTCAAATTCCTGCCGCAATACTCGGCGCAGGTATAGGTACTATCGTGTACTTACTTTTCACCAGATTCAAAAGCCCGGTGTTCCTCGGAAGCTCTTTCGCGTTCCTCGGCGCTTTGGGCAACGCGATCGCATTCGGTTATTGCGGAATTATTATAGGTTCCGTTCTTGCCGGTCTCGTGTACGTAGCTATCGCTCTTATAATAAAGTTTGCCGGTTCGCACTGGGTAAGCAAACTTATGCCTCCGGTAATCATCGGACCGACCGTCGCGATAATCGGTCTTTCTCTTGCAGGTAGCGCAATGGGCGATATCGTTAAAGCAAGCGCGGACGCAATAAACGGCAGCTACAATCTTATTGCTCTTCTCTGCGGTCTCGTTACTTTCGTCACCGTAGTCGTATGCTCTTGCCAAAAGAAATTCAAATCGATGAAACTTATACCATTTATAATAGGTATCGGAGCAGGATACGTACTCGCTTCGCTCTTCTCGATATTCGGATATGCTTTCCACGTAGACTATCTCAAAATCATAAATTGGGAACCCTTAGTCCGCAACTTCGTTAACGCAGACAACACTTTCGTAGGCGTAACGAGCTTCCTTAACTATCCCGACTTCGCTCTTATCGAAGCTATCAAAGAATTAGCTAACGGACACGTAAGCGACGCTATCCTCAAAGCTAACTCCGCCGCAACGGTAATAACGGGCGCAGGCGTAGCCGAAGTAGCGCTTGCCTTCATTCCCGTAGCGTTGGTTGTGTTCGCCGAACATATAGCCGACCACAAGAACCTTTCTACCATCATAGGTCGCGACCTTGTCGAAGGAGAACCCGGACTTACCCGCACTCTTCTCGGCGACGGCGTAGGCAGCATAGCCGGTACCGTGTTCGGTATCTGCCCCAACACGACTTACGGCGAATCGGTAGCTTGCGTAGCAATCACCGGAAACGCCTCCGTAAGAACCATCTTCGCGGCGGCAATAATGTGTATCGTGATATCCTTCCTCAGCCCGCTTATGGCTCTTTTACAGACCATACCTGCTTGCGTAATGGGCGGCGTTTGCCTTACCTTATACGGATTTATCGCAGTCAGCGGTCTTAAAATGTTCAAAGATATAGACCTCGGCGAAAACAAGAACCTCTTCGTAGTATCCGCTATCCTTATAGCAGGTATAGGCGGACTTGCAATAAAAATTCCTTACCACATCAACGGTAACGGTCAGGTAGACAAAGTAATCACAATAACCAGCATCGCAACCGCTCTTCTCCTCGGTATAGTGACCTACGCTATAATCAACGCGGTAGAAAAGAGAAGCGGAAAAGACGGCGAAAACGATACCGAAGATAAGTCATTACTTACCGAAGCGGTACCCGAAGAAAACACCGCGGTAAGCGTTGATTCTCCCGTAATCGTCGAAGAAGAAGCTCCCGAAGCGACAACCGAAGAATAGTATATCGGAATAAACAATGCAAAAAACGAAGTTCCCGACGGAACTTCGTTTTTTTGTGTATAAAAAAACTAATTTTCTTTTTTAGGGGTTACTATTACCGTTTTGTAATTAGTATAGGTGACTTGTCCGGGAAGAGCGGAAGGAATTTTTTTTACGAACTTAACGAGAGTGTAGTCCACTTCGACTTTGCCGTCTTGATTTGCGTCGCTGTAATAAGCGGCTATTTCCGCGGCTTTAAGGAGTGTTTCGTCGGCGTATTCACCTTTAATAATAACGTGCGAACCGTGATGGTTTTTGACGTGCAGCCATAAATCGCCGCGATCGGCTATTTTGAAAGTTACGTCGTTGTTTTGTAAATTGTTTCTGCCGAAAATAATTTCGCAACAATCGAATTTCAGGCGAGTGGGTGCAGAGGGCTTTTGCCGTTTTTCCGTCTTATTTTGCTTGTAGCCGTTAATGGAATTGAGTTCTTTCAATATTTCTTCGTATTCCGTTTTAGTAAAGGAATTCGTAATCGAGACCTCTATCGACTTCAAGTAATCGCGTTGCTTATAAAGTTCTTCGAGCTGAATTTCGGCTATTTCTACCGCGCGTTTTTGTTTATTGTATTTTTTAAGAAGATTTTTCGCAGTCACTGCGGGTTTTTCGTCGGCGACGAGCGGGATAGTGACTTTCTCTCCGTCGAAACCGTCTACGGTGACGGACTTGTCGCCCGGCTTTATCATCCAAAGATAATTCATAAGTAGCGTTCCCGCCATTCTGTTTTTTTCCGCGTTATCTTTGTCTTTGATTTTGGAAAGGTTATCTTCTATACGGCGTTCGTTTTTTGCTTGCAACCGTTTAAGAACGGTCGTTACCGTTTTTGAACTCGCTTTTTTGCGTTCTTCGCCGTCGCGTAAAAGATAAAATTTATTAAGTGCGTCGTTAAGGCTTTCGCTTTTCTCAAAATCCGAGTTGACAGTCGAGTAAGGATAGACGTAATAGTCGGTAATTTTGCCGTCGGAATTTTTCGTTACCACAGGGCAAAAACTCGTTTCAAAATAAATATTCGTAAGTTCCCGTATCTTTTCGCGGGGATTATCCGCCGAAAAAATCTCTTTCGCCGTTTCTTTACCGATACCGCTTATAAGTTTCGGAAGCTCGTCGTAAGACGAAATAGGGGAAGAAAAAACTTCGTCGAGAGCTGCGTCGTCGTCGAGCGAAACCCTGTTCTTAGGTTGCAAAACGTAGTTAAGGTTCGGCAAAATGTAGCGTGTCGTACTTTGGTCGAAGTGTATTCTGCGGATAGCGTCGATTATTACGAAATTATCGTCGGTAAGGATAATATTAGAGTACCTTCCCATTAGTTCCGCTATGAGAAAATATTTTTTGACGTCTTTAAGTTCGTTCCTTGCGTCGATAGTAAACTTTATAATTCTGTCGTAATTAAATATCGATACGTCGGAAATATTGCCGCCGGTAAGATGTTTTCGCAACAGCATGCAAAACGCCGGAGCGGATAACGAGTTCTCCTTCTTTTGCGTGGAAAGATGCGCCCTCGGGGAGGAGGGGCTTGCGCTTATCACGAGATTATGCATTTTACCGTTGTTTTTTACAAGCACGGTAATTTCGTCTGTCTCGGGCTGATATATTTTTTCGATTCGTCCGCCTTTTAACGAAGAGTTCAGTTCGTCGGCGAGAGCTTTAAGTAAAATTACGTCGTTAGGCATATATTTATTGTAACACAAAATCTTAAAAACTGCGAAAGATTAACGTGAATATAAAAAATGAAAAATCGATTTTTGCGGAAAACGACTTTACTATAACGGAAAGAAGAAATCGCGGTTAGATAAAAGTAATTATATTACGATATTGACGCCGTTTATTTGACTTTTGCCCGTCGATAAAGGATAATATTATATTATGGCTAAAATCGTAAGCGTAGATAAAAAAAGTCCTTTGTACGGCAAAGTAAAAGTCGGGGATAACGTAATTAAGATAGACGGAAGACCTTTTTCCGACCTTATCGACTACGCTTACGCCGATTCGCTCGAAACGGGAGAGTTGGTAATAGTCCGTGACGGAGAAGAACTATCCGTGCCTTTTGTGAAAGAATTGCCGTCGGATACCCTCGGAATTACTTTTGACGAAAGCGTGGAAATCACTCCGGTCGAATGTAGAAACAACTGCATTTTCTGTTTCGTAAAGCAATTGCCGGAAGGACTGCGAAAAACTCTTTACGTAAAAGACGACGATTACAGATTGTCGTTTATATGCGGTTCTTACATAACGTGTACCAATCTTAGCGAAAAGGATGTGGAGAGAATAATAGATTACCGTCTTTCTCCCTTGTACGTATCGGTGCACGCCACCGACGAAACCGTCCGTAAATTTATGCTCGGAATAAAGCGTTGTCCCGAACAAATGCCGATGTTAAAGCGATTTATCGACGCAGGGATTACCGTTAACGCGCAAATAGTTCTCGTAGCGGGAGTGAACGACGGGGATATATTGCAAAAGTCTCTTAACGACCTTTACGATATAGGTGTGTCGACGGTTGCGATAGTCCCGGTAGGGCTGACCGGACACAGGCAAGGACTTTATAATTTAAGTCCGCTCAACAAAGAACAAGCCGAAGACGCCATAAGAATAACGGAGGACTTTTTCGACAAGCACGAAGGATTTTGCTATTGCTCGGACGAAATGTATCAGATAGCGAAAAAGGACGTGCCTGCGCCCGAATATTACGGAAGTTACGACCAGATAGAGAACGGCGTCGGACTCATAGCTAAATTCTTTGAAGAATTGACTTACGCTTTGAGCGTGGCTCGCCGCCCGCTCCGAAAAAGACGCGTCGGCGTATTTACGGGAATGAGCGCGGTAAACGTAATGAACAAAGCCAAAGAAATGATAGAAAGCAAGTTCAAAAACGTAAAAATTAACGTTTATCCCGTGGTAAACAAATTTTTCGGAGAAACGGTAACGGTAACGGGACTTGTCACCGCAACCGACATTATCCGTAGCTACGGCGACAGAAAGTTTGATGAAGATTACTTGCAGATACCGTCGGTTATGCTCAGGGAATTCGGCGACGTGTTCCTGGACGACAAATCTGTGGGAGAATTAAGCAAGGCGCTTAACAAAAAAATAGTAGTGGCTCATTCCGACGGAGAGGGATTTCTTAAAGGAATACTGCGAGGAGACAGAAAATGATAAAACCTTTAGTAGCGATAGTAGGCAGACCGAACGTAGGCAAAAGCACGTTCTTTAATCGTCTCGCAGGAAAACGCATAAGCATAGTCGAAGACATGCCCGGCGTCACCCGCGACAGAATTTACGCCGACGCGGAGTGGTGCGGATATTCTTTCACGATGGTGGATACAGGCGGAATAGAAATTCATTCCGAAGATAAAATGTGGAAGCATATCAAAGCGCAGGCGGAATTAGCCGTCGAACTTGCCGACGTAATACTGTTTTTCGTCGACGGAAAGACGGGAATAATGTCGGACGATTACGACGTGGCGGATTATTTGAGAAAGAGTAAAAAACCCATAGTCCTCGCCGTAAACAAGATAGATAACAATAATTACGACCTTGTGTACGATTTTTATGCGTTGGGACTCGGAGAGCCTATCCCCGTGTCGAGCGAACAAGGGTTGAATTTAGGCGACCTTTTGGACGAAATAGTCAAGTATTTTCCCGAAAGAGTGGAATCGGACGCAGAAAAAGAAGCGTTGAAAATAGCAGTCGTCGGCAAGCCGAACGCTGGGAAAAGTTCTCTTGTCAACAGGATTTTAGGATTTAACAGAGTAATAGTTAGCGACGTCGCAGGAACTACGAGAGACGCTATCGACACGCCCTTTTCCGTCGACGGAAAGGAATACAGAATAATCGATACCGCAGGTATTCGTCGTAAAAACAAAGTCGAAGAGGACGTGGAATATTACAGCGTGGTAAGAAGCATCGACGCTATGCGAAGAGCGGACGTGGTAGCCGTGGTAATCGACGCAAGCGAACCTTTAAGCGAACAGGATATAAAAATTTGCGGTCTCGTACACGAGAGTATGAAACCGAGCGTCATAATTATGAACAAGTGGGACGCCGTCGAGAAAGATACCTTTACCATAAACGAATTCGGCAAAAAACTCGACGAAGATTTGAAATTTATGAGTTATTACAAGCCGCTTTATATAAGCGCGCTTACCGGTAAAAGAACGAATTTGGTTTTGGACGCTCTTAACGAAGTGTACGAACACGCGTCCATGCGCGTGCCGACGGGGGTACTCAACGACGTACTTAACGACGCTATGGCGGTAAACGAACCGCCTAATCTCAACGGTAAAAAGTTGCGTGTATACTATGCTACGCAACCAACGACTAATCCGCCGACCTTCGTATTGTTCGTGAACGACGAAAAGATAATGCACTTTTCGTATAAAAGATATTTGGAAAACGCATTGAGAAAAGCCTTTGATTTTTCAGGGACGCCGATAAGGTTGCGTATACGCAATAAGGGAAATGAGGAATAAACGTAAAGGAAGAAATCGGGAATGAAAAACTCAAACTCTAATCCGGAAAAAATTTACGCTGCGGAAAAATCTCGTTACGACGAATTTTTGAAAATGAATTTGTCGCTCGACATAAGCCGCGGCAAACCAAGCTCGGAACAGCTCGCTTTAAGCGACGGCCTTCTTACTGCTTTGAAGTCAAGCAACGATTGTATCGGTATCTCTGACTACAGAAACTACGGTTTTCTTGACGGAATACCCGAAGCTAAAAAACTCTTTTCCGAGTTTATGGGTATCGACGTAGACGAGATAATGATTTTAGGGAACAGCAGCCTTAATATCATGTATGATACATTGCAAAAAGCAATGCAATTCGGTATCATGGGCAACGAACCACTGAACAAACAAGGCGAAATCAAGTGGCTTTGCCCCGTGCCGGGATACGACAGACATTTTTCCGTCACGGAAGAATTCGGGATAAAAATGATTAACGTGCCTATGACCGAAAACGGTCCCGATATGGACATTGTGGAAAACTACGTCAACAACGACCCGTCGGTAAAAGGTATCTGGTGCGTGCCTAAGTACAGTAATCCGCAGGGGATAGTCTACGACGACGAAACCGTAAGTCGTTTCGCTAAGTTGAAACCCGCAGCCCCCGATTTCCGCATATATTGGGATAACGCTTATATGGTGCATGCCTTCAAACAGGACTTGCCCATATTGAATTTATTGAAAGAAGCCGAGAAGTACGGCAACGCCGACATAGTTTATATGTTCGGTTCTACTTCGAAGATTACTTACGCAGGCGGCGGTATTGCTTTTATGGCGGCGAGCGTCAACAATCTTAACGACTTCAGAAAGCATCTTTCGGTACAAACTATCGGATACGATAAGATAAATCAACTTATGCACGTTAAGTTTTTCAACAACGTGGAAAATATTTATAAACACATGCGTAAGCACGCCGATTTGTTGTGTCCGAAGTTTCAGGTCGTTATGGATACTCTACAAGAAGAACTTTCCGACGTGGCGAGTTGGTACAATCCCGTGGGCGGATATTTCGTAAGTTGCGATTTGCCCGAGGGCACGGCTAAAAGAACGTTGGAACTTGCGAAAAACGCGGGCGTAATTTTTACTCCGGCAGGAAGCACTTTTCCTTATAAATACGATCCTGCGGACAGTAACGTGAGGATAGCGCCTTCGTTTCCGCCGGTCGACGAACTTAAACTTGCTATGCAGGTATTTTGTTGTTGCGCGAAAATAGCTTATTACGAAAAGAATATTTAGTTTTTTGCATAATATCAATAAACAGGCGGACGGAAACGTTCGCTTTTTATTTATCGGACGATTATCGTTTTTGTCGGAATAAACGTCGTATTTTCTTCATAAAGTAGACTAAGCAATACTTTGGGAGGCGTAAAAATATGATAAATTACGATATATATGACGATATTGCCGTCCGTACCGGCGGCGATATTTATCTCGGCGTAGTCGGTCCGGTCAGAACGGGTAAATCGACGTTTATAAAGAAGTTTATGGAATTGCTCATTTTGGACAAAGTCGAAGACAAAAACAAACGAGCAAGAATGATAGACGAAATGCCGCAGTCTGCCGACGGTAAAACCATAATGACTACAGAACCGAAATTCGTTCCTAACGAGGCGGTCAGGGTCACTTTCGATAAGATGCAGGCGAACGTCAGACTTATCGACTGCGTGGGATACTTAATCGACGAAGCGATAGGACATAAAGAGGGTAAAAAACCTCGTCTTGTAAAAACTCCGTGGTCGGAAAACGGTATGCCTTTTCAGGAAGCGGCGGAACTCGGTACCGATAAGGTAATTAAGGAACATTCCACCGTAGGAATACTCGTCACCACCGACGGAACGGTGACGGGAATAGGCAGAAGCAAGTACGCGCCCGCGGAAGAAAGAGTGGTCGCGGCGTTAAAAGAATCGGGCAAACCTTTCGTAATCGTTCTTAATACGAAGACTCCGGAAGAAACCGATACCGTTCGGCTTAAAGAAAGTCTCGAAGAAAGATATTCCGTACCCGTAATTATCTGCGACGTAATGAATATGGACAAGGATAAAGTGACCGAAATTATGCAATCCGCTTTGTTTGAATTCCCGGTCACGTCACTGAATCTTTCCTTGCCGAAATGGATGCGTTCTCTTTCGTATGACGAGCAGATTATATCCGAAATAAGCGCGGAATTTTTAGAAAAAGCCAAAAACGTGATACACATGCGAGACCACGTTATGCTCGAAGGACTGTTTGCAGATTCCGAATACCTCGAAAGCGAAGCCGACACCGTAATAAACCCCGCCGACGGCACGGTTAATCTTTTCTGCAAGGCGAAAGAAGGTTTGTACTTCAAAGTTTTGAGCGACGAATGTAACAATAATATCGACGACGAATTTAAGTTGCTGGCGTTCGTTAAGAAATTAAGTAAATCGTACGCCGATTACGAGGGGATAAGAAAGGCGATGGAAGAAGTGAAAAGCGACGGTTACGGAGTGGTCAATCCTAACGTTTCCGATATGGAACTGGAAGAACCCGAACTCGTTAAACGCGGCAATCAGTACGGAGTAAAACTCAAAGCCAGCGCCCCTTCGTTCCATATAGTAAGAGTGGACGTGGAAACGGAGATAAGCCCCATCATCGGCAGCGAACAGCAGAGCGAAGACCTTGTAAAGTATCTTTTGAGCGAATTCGAGACCGATAAAAACGGAATTTGGGAAACGAACATGTTCGGCAAGAGCCTTAACGATTTGGTTAAAGAAGACTTAAACAATAAAGTATCGTGTATGCCTAACGACACGAGAAACAAGTTACGAAAAACCATGTCGAGAATCGTAAACGAGGGAAAAGGCGGAGTGCTTTG
This sequence comes from uncultured Eubacteriales bacterium, assembly GCA_902766965.1. Taxonomy (GTDB): domain Bacteria; phylum Bacillota; class Clostridia; order Christensenellales; family DTU072; genus CAG-1782. The sequence goes on from CACXFJ010000057.1 coordinate 11,645, forward strand.
TATACTTCTTTGATTGCCGTATAAAAATAAAAATAGCGAAATAACGCCCGTTTTATTGCAAAACGGGCGTTAGTATGTTATCTTAATTTTGAGGTGAATTATGGAAGAAACGACAAAAGCAATACTCGTGAACGTATCCGACGATAAGGACGGAGAAAAGATACTCGAAGAGTTGGAGCTGCTTGCCTCTACCGCAGGGTACGAAACCGTCGGAACCATGCTGCAACGGAAAGAACGCCCCGACAAAGCCTATTACATCGGCACGGGAAAACTTAAAGAACTTAAAGAAGCCGTTGACGCTTTATCCGCGGAAGCGGTAATCTTCGATAACGATATAAGCGGAAGTCAGTTTAACAATCTCGAAAATTTTCTCGGCGTGGAAGTACTTGACAGAGCGACTATAATTTTGGAAATATTCGCCCGTCACGCGACGAGCGCCGAAGGTAAATTACAGGTAGAACTCGCAAGAAAAAAACACGGTTTACCGAGGGTCTTGGGGCAAAACGCAGGAATGAGCCGTCAAGGCGGCGGCGGAGGCGGCGGAGCCGGCGCGAGAAGGGGAGCGGGCGAACAAAAACTCGAACTCGACAAGCGTACGATAAGGCGTGAAATAAGAGACCTCGAAGAAAAAATCAATAAACTTACCGAAGAAAGAAGGTTAAGACGAAAAAAGAGACAAAACGGAAAAATCAAGGCTGTCAGTATCGTAGGCTACACAAATGCGGGTAAATCCACCCTTATGAACTATCTTACCAAAGCGGGAGTCTTGGAAGAAAACAAGCTTTTCGCTACTCTTGACACCACCGGAAGAAAGTTGTGGTTAGCGCCCGGGAAAGAGTTCGTAATCACCGACACGGTAGGGTTTATATCTCGTCTGCCGCACGAATTTATCGAAGCCTTCAAGAGTACGTTGGAAGAAACGCAATTTTCCGACCTTATTTTACACGTCGTGAATATGGAAAGCGAAGACGCCGAAAAGGAATATAACGTCGCGAACGAAGTTTTATCGTCCATCGGCGCGGGAGAAGTTAAGACGATAGTTGTGTTGAATAAGACCGATTCCGAAAATATCTCTTCTTTCCGCCCCGAATGCGATTATATCGAAATCAGCGCAAGGACGGGGAAGGGAATAGAAAAACTCAAACAAAAAATCGCCGAAGTTTTGTTCGGCGATTCCGTAAACGATAATTAAGTTTTCGTATAAATAAGGCGTTTTTTTTCCTTTTACGAACGAAATTATTCCTTAATCATTTGCAAATAATCGAGATGACCGTACCCTAATTTTTCATAGAGGGCAGCGGCTCTCGTGTTTTCTTCGGTTACTTCCAGTCTGAATCTTTTAGCGACGTCCTTATACTCGTTTTCGACGTAAGAAAAGAACTCTCTTCCGATGCCGTGGCTACGGAATTCCGGTTTGACATACATTTCTTCGCCCCATATTACGATGCCGCCGCATTCGTTGGAATATGTGACGGCCAGTAAGAAATAAGCCACTCTTTCGCCGTCTTTTTCACAGATGAAGCAACGAGCATACGGCGTTTTGTCCATAAGAAGGTCGAAAGTTTTTTCAAAATTCTGTTTGGGTACGGAATGTATTACGGCAGGCGAAGAATAGAAATCTTCACAGGACGAAATAAAAAAGTTTTTGTCGGTTCGGTTAATTTCTCTGATCATAATTTTCATCTCCTTGTCGTTCTTATATGTGGTTTTTTCCGTATTATAACAAAAGGTAATTTCATTGTCAAGGCGGTAATCGGTTCAAAAATCGTCTGTTTTGTTCCGATTTTTTAAGTTATTCGACATAAGTAAAAGCGTTTTTTGCCTCAAAATTCTATGCGACTATCGTTAAATAAAATAACTTGATTTTATTTTGCGGATAGGGTATAATAATTCCGATGCTAGACGGGGAGCCAGCGGTGCCCTGTGACCTGCAATCCGCTATAGCAGGGTCGAACGCCCACCGAGGTATATTCTATGGAAAGCCGATGGGAATAAGGAATGTTGATAATAAGGTCTCGTACAATTTTGCGTTGTGAACTATGTCAGGGCCTGACCGCAGCAGCATTAAGCAAAGTTGCGGAATGTGTTACGAGGAAGCTTTAGAGGAGTTACCTGTTTTCAAGCCGATTCGGTAGAGTATATCGGAGTGGGTGCATCTTTTTTTGTTATTTATGCGGTTTTCAGCCGCTTTTTTTATTCCTTGACCGTAGATCCTGCGTATCGGTCGCCAATTAAACCGAAAAGAATACTAAAAGTCGGCTAAAACCTTGACTTAAGTGAATAATATATGTATAATACTTTATACTATTTTATTAAGCGAGGTAATTTATGAACGAAATACTTACCAGGAAAGACGTACCGGATAACAGAAAATGGCGCGTCGAAGATATACTTAAAGAAAGCGAACTTGACAGTTACTTTACCGAAATTCGCGCGGGCTTTGCGGAAATCGCCGCATTCAGGAACAAACTCACGCCCGATAATGCCGCCGAATGTTTGCTTACGATGAGCAAAATTTCTTACAAACTTACCAAACTTTACGTTTTCATTTTCTTGAAAAGCGACGAAGATAAATCGGTGACCAGATATCAGGAACTTTGCGAAAAGGTTTCTATGCTCGCGGTAGAATACGGAGAAGTCACTTCTTTCGTTTCGCCCACGCTCGCGTCTTTTAAGAAAGAACAGCTCATAGCTATGCGCGACAGCGAGAAGTACAACTATTTCAGCATGTATCTCGACGACCTTATCCGCACGAAAAAACATCTGTTGAGCCAAAAGGAAGAAGCGCTCCTCTCGCAGGTCAATTCTTTTGCGGGCGATTTCAAGACCGTGTTCGGAATGTTCGATAACGTGGACGTCAACCTGGGTGAGATAGAAA
>CACXFJ010000058.1 GCA_902766965.1 uncultured Eubacteriales bacterium
AACTTCTTCATTTTCTGCGTCGGATTTTGCCGTTCTTCTCGTAAGGGGACGTAAATCGGACGGATGGAAAGGCGGCGTATCGCTCATTAAGTCGAAAGTCTTGTCGGAAACGAGATTGTCCAAAAGCGTACGGGTGTATTCCCATTCTTTTTCTTCGGACGCAAGCAACTGTCTTCCTGCGTCCGTAAGGGTATAGTAACGCCTTTTTGCGCCGTTACTTTCCGTTCCGTCGTAGGAAGAAATGTATCCTTGTTTTTCAAGGCGTTTGAGGACGCTGTATATGGACGATTGTTTCATCTCATAGTGTCCTTCGGTTTTGTCGTGTACGTAGTTCAATATATCGTAGCCGTATCCGTCGCGAACGGAAAGGGCTTTCAGCACGAAAATATCGACGCGACCGCGCAACATATCGGTGTTTGTTTCCATTTATGTTTGCTCCTTACAAAATTACGTTTTATATCTATAATTATAAGTATTTTTCAAAAAATAGTCAACTGCAAATTATGTCGAAATATGTAATACAATTATAAAATGAGGAGAAATATGAAATACTTTTTGTTATTTAGTCGTCGTTTTTAGCGTCATTCGGCGTAAACTTAACTTTATCGACCGCGCTCTTCTTTATATCTTCGCTAATGGCGGCGTAATGGCGTTTGGTCGTGTTTATATCCTTATGTCCGAGTACTTCCGCTACGACGTAAATGTCTTTCGTCGCACGATACAAAGCGGTGCCGTACGTGCTTCTCAATTTGTGAGGAGTGATTTTTTTAAGGGGAGTCACAGCAACCGCGTACTTCTTTACGAGTTGTTCTACTGCGCGTACGCCGATACGTTTTCTTTGTAAGGACAAAAATAAGGCTTCCCGGTCTGCGTCCGGGTGTTTTTCGATAAGTTTTTCTCTGTAATCGAGGTAATCGTTAAGAGCGATGGCTATATCTTCCGAAAAATATAATATGGAACGCTTTTCGCCTTTGCGAGTAACGGTAAAGGTATTATTTACGAAGTCCACATCGTCGATATTTAAGCCGACAAGTTCGCTTACACGAATACCGGTGCCGAGAAGCAGGGTAATAATGGCGTTATCTCTTAATTTAGTGTTATTATTGTTATAATTGTTTTGTCTGTCGCTTGAAAAGGTAGCGTTATTATTGAGCTGGTCGAGTACGCCCGCCGCTTCGTCGTCTTCGAGGCGGATAATCTCTTTTTCTCTGATTTTCGGCATATCGACTTTAATAGCAACGTTTTCGGGCAGTAAATCGGTCTTATATAAATAGGTAAACAGGGCGCGTACGGCGCTCATTTTGCGTGATTTGGAAGAATCGGAGTTTTTTAGGTAGGAGTGGCAAGTGTCGGAGTAGTAGCTCGAAATATAGTCGAGAAAACGTTCTATGTCGCGTTTCGTGACCGATTTCATATCTTCGAGCGTAATTTCTTCGGGCAATTTGCCGTCGAAAACGTTACCGCGGGAAGTCAGATATTCAAAAAATAACTTTAAGTCGGTAGCGTAATTGTAGCGTGTAAGCGCAGTGGTACGCATGCCGATACCGACCAAAAAATCCATGCAAAAAGGCGGCAAAAAGGGTAATACTTCGTTGCGTAGCTTATTAAGGTATTTTACGTCGCGTTCTTCCGTGTAATTCATATCGAATATATATTACCATAGATAAATTTTATTGTCCATAGAAAAGAAGTTTTGACTTCCATAAAAACGATGGGCGATTAGCATATTATTTACTGAAATTACGGCGGATAAGCATAAGCAAAAATAGGGAATTTCGGCACGAAAATGCAAGCTAATCAGGGCGATATTCGTAAACTTACTGAAAATTTTATTTATATATCTATTCGCAAAATACAGATTGCAAAATATTTACTTTCGGCGGAGCCGAAAAACAAAGAACGCCTATTACCGGGCGTTCTTTTTATGTATAGGGGATATTACTTACAAAATTTAATTCATATTAGAACTATTGGTCGTAATCTTCGCTATATTCGCAATCCATACAGATAACTTTAATCTTTGGCTTATCCGTTACGGCTAATAAGATATTTGCGGCTATGTCGATAATAACTATTATTATTTCTGCAATAAGAACATATTTCCCGGCTTGCGCATAGGCTATTGCATTAGATATAAAAGACGATAAGAAAATTAAAAGTACGATAGCACTAAAATTGATAGGTAAATAGTAGTTTCTTTTTTTCTTCTGGATAAGTGTAATCTTTTCGCTTCCGCAGTTAGGACATTTCATTATTGTTACTCCTTAAAATTTTATATTCTGGTTTACACCATTAAAGCTATTGTTAATATATATTTTTCTTCCGCTTTCGTCTTCGATACCGAGTAAATAGTCGGCTGATACATTAAAATATAATGCAACTTTTCTTATAATGTTTTCTGTTGGTTCGCATTCGCCTTTTTCCCAACGTGTAATCATAGATTGATTACAGCCTATGATTAACGCCATTTGCGTTTGTGTTAATTTATTTTCAGACCTTAATTCTTTTAATTTCTTGTCAAACATAATTTCATTATAAATTACAATGCAAAAACTCATTGACAATATGAGTATTCGCATATATAATAAAAAATGAGATTACTCATAAAGGCGATTTTATGCACGAAAATATTTACGACATGGTCTATAAACTCCGTAAAGAGTTCGAGAAGCTCGATAAAGCAGAGTTATGGCGCTTTGCCGTAAATGCTTATTACAAGTTCGCCGAAACACGGCACATAATGGACTTCGAAGTCGGTCGCCTGGCTTATCTCTTTTATAAGAGAAAAGGCGGTAAGAAAGAATATCGCTGGTACGCCTTAAAGTTCCGCAGACCGAAACGCGCATGTAAACACTTCGTAGCCTTACGCGCAAAGCTTCGCAAGTATAAAGAGAAGCGTCAAGCTAAACGTATGAGGCGAAGAAAACAAACGTCTGATTTGATTATTTAAGCGACCGTTGCGCTTTATACGACGGAAAGGAGATATATAAATATGGAAGATTTACAGGTTACGTTAAACATCACTCACGAAAGTTTTGTTAACAAAGACGGTGAAGTTAAGCCTTATGTCGGCTATTCGTTCGAACTCGGCGGACATACTTTTACCGTTTCTATCAAGGACAAAGATAAGAGTTTGATTAACTATATCTTGCATAACGAAGGTTTTTTCGATTAAGTAGGTGAACTATGAAAGAACCGAAACGCACGTTATTATTTGAGTCCATCGTCAAGGACGAAGACAAAATAAGCGCCTTCCAGATAGGGGGCGTACTTTGCTTTTATTACAACGACGAACTTATTTATAAAATACCGCTCCCGGCATTGTTTACGAAAAAAGGTCGTCGTCGTATCGAAGACAATTTAACATCTCAATTATTGGACCGTGCAGTCGACACGAGCGTAATTGAGAAATTATTCAAAGGGGTAGCTTCTAACGATGCTTAACGAAATTATTACTACTATTTTCGGCGCCGGAACTAAAACCGTATCCGGATTCGGCGATTTGCTTTCCGCCGGTGTTTCGATATTTTGGAATACTGAGACTTCGAAACTTACCGATGTAGGTACTCTCGGTCTTGTCGTAGCCGGTATCGGCTTAGGCTTTATGGCTTTTCGCTTGCTCCGTAGACTCTTCAAAGCAAGAGGCTAACTATTCTCCCGGGCGGGGTGTTTTGTATTGTTGTCACTCCGCCCACCTTTTATAATATGAAAACGAAGATATTTCTTATCTTAATACCTATAATCATAGTCCTGGTAGCAGGACTATTGCTCGTTATCCCTTCCGTATCGTATGCTTATGCAGCCGAAGACGTCACGGCGTATTATCTTAACGCAGAAGAACTATTCGCCGCTATAAACGCAGGGGAGAAAAATATATATTTAGTAAAGTGTATTGACGGATACGGGAACGAATTAACCTTATCTCCGATTACTTTCGAAGAATTAGGCTTTTCTTCCGTTGGATTTGCTCTTCTCTTTCCCGAAGAGTCAATAGTTTATTACTTTTCTTCCGACGTTGCAGTTCCCGAAGAATTATATTTTAATGCCGGCTATAATGCCGACAACGTAGATACGGCAAACGGCAAACTCAATATTCCGTATACTGTAACATCATATAACGAACGTTTTATAAGTATCATTCCGTTTGATTATTCGAACGGAATGCCGGAGTTCAAAGAAGAACTCTCGGAAACCGATTTAACTTTTGTCGGTTTCTTCGAACCGTTTATTACGTTTATTACGTCACTTGCTCCTGTGACTCAAAATATATTTGATTTACTTTATGCCGACGGTGCGTTTACTTCCGTCGGTTTGGTCTTCATTTTTATGGCAGGTTTCGGGCTTGCTCTCATTCTCTTTAACGTAGTTATAAATCTTTGGAGGTTCAATGACTAAAACCGTAAAAATACTTATTCCGATAATTACAATATTAGCTATCCTGGCTTCCGTATTGCTGGGCGTTTCTTTATTCTTAACACCTGCTGAAGCAGCTGCCGATACTTGTATAGGCGTTGGAACTGCGGAAAGAGTAAGTTGTCCGTCTAATAATTCTTGTTTAGGGACTTACGTTCCCGAAGAAAATTCGGAAGAAAAAGCAGCATATTTCTTTACTAATCAATTTTTTGCTTTTAATGTAAATGAAGTTGATAAAAGCGGAATTTTTGCTTTAACTTATTATATTACGCCGGGTGTCGTTGATAATTCTACTATTCCTTCCGGTCATCTCGGCGATACGTCATCTCCTTCCTTTTCTTTTAAGTTCTGCGTTATTGGACGTTTTATCTATAATACGTCTTTAGCATACTATAAATCCGGTGATAGCGATTTATATAATGGCGAGTGGTTTGAAAGTTCGGATTCTGTTACTTCTGTTACGTTCGATACTAATCAAAAAATAACTACAGCCGGTTATTATACTTTTTATTTTAGGATGCCGCCTATGCCTTCTAACGTGAATGTATTTTTTATCTCGGCTGGATATCGTATTCTTTATCCTAATTTTAGTTCTAACGGTTATGGCGTTTCTCAGGCTTCTCATTACAAACCTACGCTTAGTGTAGTTTCAACCCCATATAATTTGGGTGTTTCAGCTGGCACTACTGCTGGACACGAAGCAGGATATTCCAA
>CACXFJ010000059.1 GCA_902766965.1 uncultured Eubacteriales bacterium
CACCGGCAATTCCAACGTAGTGACCGACACGAGCTTTTTATTCAACGCAAGCGAAAAAGCGTTCATCGTCGCGACACCCACTCTTATCCCGGTAAAACTACCCGGACCCACGGATACGCCGAAGACGTCGATATCGCCGATTTTCAAACCGTTTTTATCCAAGAATTCGTCTATCGTAGAAAGAATTATCGAATTGTGCTTTTTGCAACCTTTTTCGCTTATAAAGAAATCCGACTTTTCGTCTTTTTGCAAAGCGATTACTATGTATTCGGTAGTCGTGTCTATACAGAGTATGTTCATAATTTTATTCCGTTGAACGAAAATTTACGTTCTTTCTCATTAAGATACTCGATATCTACGTTAATTACGTCACGCAAACCGTCAAACTTGTTCCATTCGATTACGCATACGTTTTTATCGTCGTAAAGAAGCTCTCTTAATCCAAGTTCTTCCAATTCGTCGGAACTCTCTATCCTGTACATATCGAAGTGGCAAAGATTAAATTTTTCGCTTCTATACTCTTTCATTATCGTAAAAGTTGGACTCGTCACGTTTCCTTTTATCCCTAACGCTTTCGCCAACCCTTTCGTAAAAGCGGTTTTTCCCGCGCCTAATCTGCCGTTAAGCAATATTACTTCGCCGCCTTTCAGTTTCTCTGCCAATGCTGCGGCTAACTTTTCCGTCTCCTTTACGCTATGCGTTACGAACTCGCATACCGAAGAATTTATTTCGAATTTTTTATTCTTTTTTTCGAATCTATCGGTTTTGAAAATATAACTGAACAAATGACGCAATCTTTTATATAACAGTAACGTTAACAGACTGTTTGCGGTGACTTTTATTGCGTTAAACGCTACTATAAAGCCGAGCAAATTTATTACCACTTTACGCGGCACGCCCATAAATATAGGCGTGAAAATTACGTTCCACAAAATCATTAAAACCATCCAGGCGAGTATCCCCGACGCTATGGAAATGAGCGCTCCCTTAAAAGTCTTATGTTTTGCGTAAATTATACCCGACACGATAACGTACGAACCCGTTGCAAGCACGTGCATAAGAATACCGATAGGACCGCTTCCCGCGCTTACCGTAAGTCCTTGAATTACGCTGACTATGACGGTAACTATTATCCCGGTAAACGGTCCGTACATAAACGTACACAAAAATATCGGTACGTCAGCCATATCGTATTCGAGAAACGCTACGCTCGGAAATATCGGAATATGAAAAACAACCGCCAATCCGACAGCCAACGCCGCCAAAACAGCCATACCCGCAATTTGTTTCGTATCTAACTTAAACCACTTCTTTATCATATTAAATATTATATAAAACCTCTCCGTCGATGTCAATCAACGGAGAGGCTATGTCAAAAACAGAATACCGAAAAAGGAATGAATATACTATCTGTTTTGCGGTATATCCAAAATCGAAGCAAAGCCTTTCTTTAAGTCCTCTTCGGTCGGGATATAATCGGTCATACTGCCGTCGTTATACGCCTTATAGGCACTCATATCGAAGTATCCGGTGCCCGTAAGTCCGAAAAGTATGTTTTTAGCTTCGCCCGTCTCTTTACATTTCAACGCTTCGTCTATCGCCGTCCTGATAGCGTGCGCGGATTCCGGGGCGGGGAAGATACCTTCACAGCGAGCAAACGTAATCGCCGCATCGAATACTTTCGTTTGCTCCACGGCGACGGCTTCTATATATCCGTCGTGATACAACTTCGATATTACGGGGCTCATTCCGTGAAAACGCAGTCCGCCGGCGTGATTTGCCGAAGGCATAAATCCGCACCCCAACGTATACATTCTCATAAGGGGCGTCATCTTTCCCGTATCGCCGAAGTCGTAAACGTACTTACCCCTCGTAAGAGAAGGACAACTTGCAGGTTCTACCGCAATAAATTTCGTATTATTAAGACCTTTTATCCTATCTCCCATGAACGGAGCGATAAGACCGCCCAAATTGCTGCCGCCTCCGGCGCAACCTATTATTATATCGGGCGTAACGCCGTATTTTTCGAGAGCGATTTTGCTTTCAAGCCCTATTATCGACTGATGCAGTAAGACGTGGTCCAATACGCTCCCCAATACGTATTTGCAATTATCCGTATTACGCGCGGTCTCCACCGCCTCGCTTATCGCGCAACCCAAACTACCGCCCGTCCCCGGGAATTCGGCGAGAATTTTTCGCCCTGCCTCCGTCGTGTCCGACGGGCTTGCCACTACCTTTGCGCCGTAGGTTCTCATCACTTCTTTTCTGTGCGGTTTTTGCTCGCTCGACACTTTAACCATATATACCGTCAAATCGAGACCGTAAAAAGCACTTGCCATCGAAAGAGCCGTGCCCCATTGTCCCGCACCCGTTTCGGTAGTAAGTTTCGTTATGCCCTGTTCCTTTGCGTAATATGCTTGCGCGACCGCAGAATTTAACTTATGACTACCCGACGTGTTATTCCCTTCGAATTTATAGTAAATATGCGCCGGGGTATCGAGAAGTTTTTCCAACCAATACGCCCTTACGAGCGGCGACGGGCGGAACATTTTATAAAACTCGACTATCCCGTCGGGAATATCTATATATTCGTCGCGATCGTTAAACTCCTGCTTAA
>CACXFJ010000060.1 GCA_902766965.1 uncultured Eubacteriales bacterium
AAAGATTAAACACTTCCCCCCGAACAGGGGGAAGTGTTCATTTAGATGACTCGTGGCTAAAAAGTGAAAATTTTAACGCAAAACGATTTTATTCGCTATGCGACTTATAATTATTTGACATATTATAAAATTTGCTGTAAAATATAAAGATAGTATTATAATCGGTGGAGTTTCGCTTTTTTATACGAACGGCTATCGAACTGAAATGAGGACCGAATGAAGATCAATAAATTGAAAAATAAAAGGATCGCGCTTAAGGGACTGTCGCTTTTAATGGCGATAAGTCTCTCTTTAACGCTTTTTGCCGGTAACGGAAAGACGGCTATTTCCGGCGAAGCGAAGCAGACGCAGCTCAAAGATATAACGAAATTAAGCACGACGATAGAGAACGATATAACTCAGTATCTTGACGAGAACGTCGCATACAAACTCCCGGACGGAGTAAGCGACAATCAGGAAATATCCGTAATAGTAAGCATGAACGTGGATTCGGTGCTTGACGCTTACGAGGATTCGGGTAGTTCGCTCGCCGTGTCGGATTATATTCTGACCCGCGACGCGACTAATGCCATAAACAAAATCGAAACTCAGAGAAAAGCTCTTTTGAAGAAGTTATCGGCTTCGGGTTTAAGATACTCGGTAGGAGAAAAGTATAATACCGTTCTCAGCGGTTTCGAAATAGAGATAGCCGCCAAGGATTTTTCCAAGGTCGGTAAACTTATAGGCGATTCTTCCGAATTGATTATCGGAGACGAATACGAAAGAGCCGTAACCGAAGTGGTTACCAACGAAGTCGACGTTTACGATACGGGTATTTTCGACAGTTCTTCGCTCGAACCGCTCGGTTATCAGGGCGACGGCGTCGTGGTTGCCGTTCTCGATACCGGTCTTGACTATACTCACTCGGCATTCAGCGTAAATAATTTCACTTCGAAAGACAAGAGATTTACGCTTTCTTCCGTTTCCGACAGGGTTTCGAAAACGAGAGCCGCGGCGTTTACGTCGGGCTTGACTGGTGAAGACGTTTATCTCAACGAAAAAGTTCCTTACGCATACGATTACGCGGATAAAGATTCCGACGTATTACCCATAAACAGCGAACACGGCACGCACGTTGCCGGCATAATTGCCGGTAAAGACGACACCATAACGGGCGTTGCGCCTAACGCGCAGCTCGCTATCATGAAAGTTTTCTCCGACGCACAACAGGGAGCTAAAACGTCCTGGATACTCGCCGCCGTGGAAGACTGCGTCGTTCTCGGCGTAGACGTTATCAACATGTCGCTCGGTTCTTCCTGCGGCTTCACGCGCGAAGTGGACAAGCAGAACGTGGAAGCGGCTTACGATAAAGTCAAAGCGGCAGGTATTTCGCTTATAACCGCGGCGTCTAACGACTATAACGCTACCATGGGTTCCGAAAAGAACGGTAACAACGGCCGTACCACAAACCCCGATTCGGGTACGGTAGGTTCGCCCTCCACTTACGACGCGGCTTTATCCGTAGCGTCGGTCGACGGCGTTAAAACCCCGTATTTCTTATACGGTAACGATATAATTTACTTCAACGAGTCTACAAACTCCGCGGCGAAAAAGAAAGATTTCGTCGGGGAAGTACTTAAAATGGTCGGCGACGTCGACAGTTACGATTTCGAATACGTTACTATTCCGGGTATAGGTCGTTCGTCCGACTATGCGCAGGATAAATCGTATTATGAAGGTAAAATCGTACTCGTAAAGCGCGGACAGACTACTTTCGAAGATAAAATAAGAGTCGCCCTTAAAGAAAAAGGCGCGGCGGGCGTAATAATCTACAATAACGTTTCGGGTACTATCTCGATGTCGGTCGGCGCGGACGTCGGCGCGGCTTGTTCCATCTCGCAGGACGAGGGCGAAAAGCTCGCGGCTCACGCAACCGGTACCATCAGAATTTCCAAGAGTCAGAAAGCCGGTCCGTTTATGTCCGATTTCTCCTCGTGGGGTCCGACTTCGGACCTTAGAATCAAACCCGAAATAACCGCTCACGGCGGCGAAATTCTTTCCGCTATTCCCGGTCAGGATTACGACAGACTTTCGGGTACGTCGATGGCTTCGCCCAACCTTGCGGGCGCAACCGCGCTTATCCGTCAGTATGTAAAGGCGGACGCGAATGCGGAACGCTTCGGGCTTGCGGGCTTCAAAAAGGAATCCACCGAATACAACATAAGAGTTACCGCTCTCGTAAATCAGCTTATGATGTCCACCGCGGATATCATTATGAATAAGAACGGGCTTCCTTACGCGGTAAGGAAACAGGGCGCGGGGCTTGTCAACTTGCTCAATTCCGTCACGTCGGCGTCGTTTATAACAACATACGACAGAGATACGGACAAGGCGATGGATAAATCCAAGCTCGAACTGAAAGACGATAAAGAAAGAACGGGCGTTTATACGGCAACGTTCGATATCAATAACGTTTCGGGTTCTTCCGTAACTTACGATCTTTCGACCATTATCCAGACAGAGGGCGTAAGCGAGACGTATACCACTCACGGCGATACGGTTGTAACT
>CACXFJ010000061.1 GCA_902766965.1 uncultured Eubacteriales bacterium
CTTACTTTCTTTTCGGTGTGAAAAGAAAGTAACAAAGAAACACACGAGCCGCAAGTTGCGAAGTCCGGCTCGACCGAACACGCTTTACTTTTCACAAGGATAAAATGAATATATAATTAAGGGGGCATAGCTCCAAGCCCCCTTAATAACCCCTTTCCTCATAATGTTCCCCCTTATCCGAATTTAACAAACTAAATCTTTCTCAACAAACAAATTACTTGAATGTGCTTTATTAAAATATGGATAAACTAATCCGAATTTAACGAAGTAAATATTTCTCAACAAAACATATTACTTAAACCAACTTTATTTACATAAGGATAAAAATACCCATTTAGGGTGGGTGGGTGGGATATACAAAACCCTATTTACGGATAAAAACGGAATAGAACGCACGCCTATTCCGCCTTAATCATTGTATCCATAACTCAAAACCGACGGTTTTGAAATTTGTTCGGCGTAAGCCGATATTCGCTACCGCAAAGCGGTAAATTCGCTCGGCGTAAGCCGAAATTCGTTTAACGCCCGTTAGGGCAATTACTTCGCCAAAAACCGGCGAATAATAGCTGCTTTTCCCGCATATTTTTTTATAAGGGGTGTATATGAACGAGTTGCAACAACCTAAACAAAGGAATAGTTTTCGTTACGAAAACGGAAAGATGACGATAAACGGCGTGACCGACGTAATTTCTTTTGACGAAAAGCAAGTAGTTTTACGCCTTACCGACGGACTTATCACTGTCAGGGGCAATTCCTTTAAGATGGAAGAAATGGGAACGAAAACGGGCGTTTTTACGATGAACGGCAACGTTAATTCTTTATTCTTCCACGAAAAAGCGGAAAAGACGAGTTTCCTGAACAAGATATTCAAGTAAGTAATGTTCTCTACGTTTGACCAACCGTACTTGTCGTTTATATTTGCGTCGGGCGGAATGACGGCGTATTTTGCGTACGAGGTTTTTTACGCGGTCAAAACGTTTTTTTCGGCTCTCGGCGGGAAGAGGACAAAACTTTCCAAAACGAGCGGCACGATAATAGGTTTTTTCTGCGATTTTTCGTCGGTGGTTTTGGCGTTCGGGCTGTATCTTTTGCTTACGGAACGCTACAATTACGGAAAAATCGAGTTTTTTACGGCGTTTTCGTTTCTTTTCGGTGCTGTGCTTATGCGTTTGGTATTAAAAAATACCGTTCGCCGTCTGTTTACAAGGCTTGCAGACTTTGTCGCGAGGAAAGTATCCGCGTTTCGGAAAAAGGCGAATAATTATTTCGTTTCGTCGCAAGCTAAAATAAAACGGAGGCTATATGACAGACGAAAAGAAAAATTACGGAAGCGGAACGATTTGCGACTGCGAAGAAAGAGTATGCGACTGCAAAGAGAAAGCGTGCGACTGCGAAAAGAGCGAAAGCAAGTGCGAATGCGGAGCAGAGCAACGGTACGGTTCTGATATAAACGAAGAAGAACTGCAAGAAATTTATCACGACGCCATGCTCGGTAAAGTAAGCGTGGAGATATTGAGACCTTTATCCAAAGACAGGACTTTCCGCGATATGCTCACAAAACAATACGTCGGCTACGACAATATCGCGAAAAAGACGGAAGACTACGCCGAAGTCAGGAACGTGCAACTTAAAGACCCCACCGGATTTTCCAAGGGAATGATGTATTGCACAACGATGATAAACACCGTCAAGGATAAAAGCAACTCTAAACTTGCCGAAATCATGATACAAGGCATAAATATGGGTATTATATCCCTGACTAAAATCAGCAACAAATTAAAAAACGAAGGCAAAAGCAACGCTTTCGTCGACGAAATGAGCGACCTTTTGCAGGAATATCTAACGCAGACGAAAACATTTTTGTAGAGGCGAATTTCCGACTTTTAGTCGGAGCGAATTTACCGCTTTGCGGTAGCGAATTTCACGGCGTCGCCGTGAGCGAATTGCCGAGGCAAGCTCGGAGCTGTCGATAAAAGATAAAGGCGGAATAGGATAGTGGTTCTATTCC
>CACXFJ010000062.1 GCA_902766965.1 uncultured Eubacteriales bacterium
GAACCCACGACCTCTAGCGTGACAGGCTAGCGTTCTAACCAGCTGAACTACCGGACCGTATATATAATGTTGTTAATAAGCATTTTTGGTGGGCCTTCACGGACTTGAACCGCGGACCAATCGGTTATGAGCCGACCGCTCTGACCAACTGAGCTAAAGGCCCTCATCATTAAGTAACTTATCTGGTCGGGGTGAAGAGACTCGAACTCCCGACCCCATGGTCCCAAACCACGTGCGCTACCAAACTGCGCTACACCCCGTTTGTTTACCTAAGCGACTTCAATATAATACTATATCGAAAAGATTATGTCAAATGTTTTAATCGATTTATAATAAAAATTTTTTTAGCTTCGTAATCCTCTCTCTACTGTAATTACTCCTTTGAGTCCGCCGAGTTTTTTGATAGCCTGATCGAGGTCTCCCGCGTTCTTAATTTCAAGCCCCATCTGTATCTGCAATCTGTCGTTATACTTATTAGGTTGCGCGCTGAAGCTCGACATTTGTAAGCCGAGATTAACCATAGCTCCCGTTATCGAAGCTATCATCGTACCTCTATTCTCACATTCGACGTAAACGGGCGCGTTGTACATAGAATCGTCGTGATTTGCCCATTTCGCATTCATAAGACGCGCTTTTTCCATATTAGCGATATTAGGACAGTCCGCTCTGTGTACGGTAACTCCGCATCCGCGGGAAATATAACCTATTATTTTATCGCCGGGAACGGGATTGCAGCAACGAGCAAGCCTTATAAGAAAATCGTCGTATCCGTCGATAAGTATACCGCTGTGCGCTCTGCGTTTCTTTACCGAATTGTTTTGTTCCGGCGCGTTCGGCAAAACGGGCGCGTTGGCTTCCTGCGCTTTTTTGTAAAAATCTATAAGTTTGAAGAGTATTTGGTTGGTTTTTATCCCGCCGTACCCTATCGTAGCGAACATATCGTCCACACCGGAGAATTTATAACGCTCTATAATAAGTTTAAGATACGCAGGCGCCATTAAGTCGGGCAGATTGTAGCCTTTGCGTTTGGCTTCCCTTTCCAACATCTCCTTGCCGTCTTTAATGTTCTCTTCTTTCATCTGTTTCTTAAAGAAACTTCTGATTTTAGCCTTTGCCGCAGGGGTAGTTGCATATTTTACCCAATCGCGGGAGGGACCTTTGGCGTTGTTTGACGTAATGACTTCCACCACGTCTCCGTTTTGCAATACGGTACCGACGGGGGTCATCTTATTGTTGACGCGTACCCCTATACACTTATTGCCGACTTCGCTGTGTACCCTGTACGCAAAGTCGATACACGTTGCACCTATCGGTAGGTCAAAAACGTCGCCTTTCGGGGTAAAAACGTAAATTTCGTTCGTGGAAACACTGTCTTTTAACGTGTCGATAAATTCCAAAGAGTCTTTAAGGTCGCCCTGAACGTCCATAACTTCTTTGATAAAACCGAGTTTTCTGTCAAAATCTGACACCGGACCCGTCGTTCCTTCCTTGTATCTCCAATGCGCCGCGATACCGTATTCGGCGACGCGGTTCATTTCAAACGTTCTTATCTGAATTTCAAAGACCTGCCCGAAGTTGGTGACGATAGTCGTATGCAAACTTTGGTACATGTTCGGTTTCGGCGAAGCGATATAATCTTTGAATCTTCCGGGAATAGGCTTCCACATCGAGTGAATTATTCCGAGCACGGTATAGCAATCGCCTATGTTTTCCACGATTACGCGTACCGCTACCAAGTCGTAAATCTGTTCGAAGGTCTTGTGCTGATTTTTCATCTTCTTAAAGATGGAATAATAATGCTTCGGTCGACCTTTGATTTCAAACTTCATATTGAGGTCTTTAAGCTGTACGCTCAATTCGTCGGCGACTTTATTGACTAATTTCATTCTTGCGTCGCGTTGGTCGGCGAGTTTTTCGTCAAGAAAAGCGTAATCTTCGGGATAAAGATATTTCATTGACAAATCTTCCATTTCGCACTTTATCCAGGATATACCGAGCCTGCCCGCAAGCGGAGCGTAAATATCCAACGTTTCGCGCGATTTCTTCTCCTGCTTTTCGGGCGGCAAGGAGTCGAGCGTACGCATATTGTGAAGTCTGTCGGCAAGTTTTACGAGCAGAACTCTTATATCTTTCGCCATAGCGAAAAAGAGTTTTCTTATATTCTCGGCTTGCTCTACTTCGGTTGAATTAAAGTTTATACGAGTAAGTTTCGTGACGGCTTCCACCATATTCGAAATGGAACTGCCGAATTTATTTTTAAGCTCTTCTTCCGTAACGCCCGTGTCTTCTATTACGTCGTGTAAAAGTCCGGCTATTACGGTATCCGGATCTAAACCCATATCGAGCAAAATCGTCGCCACGGCAACGGGATGAGTAAAATAATCTTCTCCGGAAACGCGTTTCTGCCCTTCGTGCGCATTGGTTCCGAATTCGCATGCGAACTTAACCGCAAGGTAATCTTCTTCCGAAAATGCGGTTTTTGCTTTATCTAAAAATTCGTTAATCCGTTCCGTCAATAATTTATCCATATATGTACCTGAATATCGGCGACAAGTTTAGGTCTGTCTTCCGATTATTAACTATAAGTATATCATTATCGTCTGTTTTTATCAACTCTACGTCGCGTAGTATATAAAAATACACGATGAAATTTTCATAAGAACAGTCGGTTCCGTCATTTTTTACGCGGAAATACAGTTCGTCTGCATTCTTAAACTTCAACGACGAAAACTTTTTTAATTTTACGAAAACATGCCTCATTTCGTCAATTTTTATATCGGAAAAAAGTAATTCTTTTTTGTCCGAATCGACAAAATTTGCCGACAACGTTTCAAAAAACTTTTTCATTTTTTCGGTAATTTTTCCGTGTACCGTAATCACGTCGAAGTACCCGAACGGAAAATCGAATTTCGGCGACAAAACCGCCGTGTCGGTAAGTTCGTAATCGTCGCACGAAGAATATAGTTTTCTTACGTTATCGTACTTTTCGGAGAATTCCTTAAAGGTCGTTTCGTCGAAAAACACGTCGAGCTTCACGCCTGTGCGTTTAGACGGTTTCGCCTTGCCGCCGTTTACGGCTATTTTATGCGAAAACTCC
>CACXFJ010000063.1 GCA_902766965.1 uncultured Eubacteriales bacterium
CCACCCTTTCCACCGACCCGAAGCGTCTCCTTATCGGCGACGACGAACACGGCTGGGACGATAACGGAGTATTCAACTTCGAAGGCGGTTGCTACGCCAAGGTAATAAACCTCGACAAGGAAAGCGAACCCGATATCTACAACGCCATTAAGCGCAACGCCCTTCTTGAGAACGTAACTCTCGATAAGGACGGAAAAATCGACTTTGCCGACAAGAGCGTAACCGAAAACACCAGAGTATCCTATCCTATCGACCATATCGAAAAGATAGTACGCCCGGTATCTTCCGCTCCCGCCGCCAAGAACGTCATCTTCCTTTCCGCCGACGCGTTCGGAGTACTTCCCCCCGTATCCATTCTTACGCCGGAACAGACTCAGTACTACTTCCTCTCCGGATTTACCGCAAAACTTGCCGGTACCGAAAGAGGAATTACCGAACCTACTCCCACCTTCTCCGCTTGCTTCGGACAGGCATTCCTCGAATTGCACCCGACCAAATACGCGGAAGAACTCGTCAAGAAAATGGAAAAGAGCGGCGCGAAGGCTTACCTTGTCAACACCGGTTGGAACGGCACCGGAAAGCGTATCTCCATTAAGGATACCCGCGGTATAATCGACGCAATCCTCAGCGGCGCCATTAACGAAGCCGACACCAAGACCATTCCGTATTTCGATTTCGAAGTACCCACCGCTTTGCCCGGAGTAGATCCCCGCATTCTCGACCCGAGAGACACCTACGCCGACCCCGCGGAATGGGACAGAAAAGCCAAAGACCTCGCCGGCAGATTTGTCAAGAACTTCGCTAAATACACCACCAACGAAAAGGGCGAAAGCCTCGTGAAGGCAGGACCGCACATCGACTAATAAGTATTTTCCGATATAAAGAAAACGCCCCGAACTTTCGTTCGGGGCATTTTCATTTTGGAGGGTTGATATATATAAAACGTTGATGCAAACGAGTTTAGATTAAACCGTCGACGGTGTGTTTTACGTCCTGCATTTGGGTATCCAAAGTTTCGCAAATGGAAGCACATTTCAGGAGTTTTTCCGAAATATCCGCTTGCGTTTTGTCGTCGAGATTCTTTTTGTAGCGGAGCTTGTGTTCAAGGTTTGCCCAAGTTTCCATAGCTATCGTGCGGAGCTGAACTTCGACTCGCATATTCCTTTTTTCATCGTGCAGGAATATTGGGGTTTCTATAATAAGGTGCAGGCTGCGGTAGCCGTTCTTTTTAGGGTGTTTTATGTAGTCGCGGGTTTCTATAAGGGTCACGTCGTCCTGACTTATAAGGCAGTCGGCGAGCATATAGATGTCTTCCACGAAGGAGCATATTACTCTCACGCCCGCAATATCGTTAAGTCGTTGAACGGAAGCGAGAGAGAGGGGAAGATTTTTTCTTCTCAACTTTTCGAGAATGCTTTCGGGCGACTTTATTCTGCTTTTTATGCTCTCTATAGGGTTACGTTCGTTCTGCACCGAGAAGCGTTCGTCAAGGACTTTGAATTTCGTCTCCACTTCGAGGGCGGCGCAGCGATAACACGACATGGTTTCTTTTGCTTGTCCGAGCAAAGCCTTCACGTCCGCTACCGTCACTTCCGCAGGCAATGAGTCGGCGATGGATTTCATTATCTCTTTGTAACTTAATTCGTTCATAACGATTATTATTATGCGGAAATTTCCTTAAACGACGCTTAACAAAAATCGATTTTGTCGGGAATAAAAAAGCACGGTAAAACTTAAAAATAACCGAAGCTATCCGCAACAAGCGAGCCGTTCGTATGTACCGTGTACTTGTAGATGTTATTCAGAGTTGCGGAGCAATACCGTTATCAGAGTGTATCGTAGCTCATCAGATTTGCCCATAAAGGGCAAATTTGCGAATCCCACGGGATTCGCAAAGCTCTCTTATGGTGAAACAAAAAAGCAACCGAAGTTTCGGTTGCGGTTGAGTAGACGGCAAAAAGGTTGCGCCATAAGCGAGCCATTCGTATGTACCGTGTACTTGTAGAAGTTATTCAGAGTTTCGGAGCAATACCGTTATCAGGGTGTATCGTAGCTCATCAGATTTGCCCATAAAGGGCAAATCTGCGAATCCTACGGGATTCGCAGGGCTCTCTTATGGTAAAAAAAGACTTAGTCCGAAAAATGGACTAAGTCTTTTTTGGCGCGCCATAAGGAGCTCGAATCCCTAACCTTTGGTTCCGTAGACCAACGCTCTATCCAATTGAGCTAATGGCGCATAAACGAGATATTTCCCATTACCACGATATTATAGTCTTAAAAGGTCGCATTGTCAATTGTTATGGCTTTGATTTTATTAAAATTTTCAAAATAGTGTTGAAATATAGTGTTTACACGTGTATAATATTTATATATATTATATAAGTGAAAATAGGAGGAACTATGACTCGTTCGGAATTTGTTTTTTTGGCAATAGACGTTTTATTCCATCCTTCTCAGAACTACCGCAGATACAAAGGCATGGTCAGAGAAGAAGAATTCGTTTATGATGAAAATAGGCCCGAAGTATGCACCGCGGAATATTATTATGATCCGGAACTTCTTAAATCCGGCAAAAAACTCCCCGTCGTGCTTAATATTCACGGGGGCGGTTTTGTAAAAGGCGACAAAAAACACAGACACAGCCTTTGTAAACGTTTTGCAAAACACGGATATTTCGTAATGAATATAAACTACGGACTCGGACCGAAAGACCCGTATCCGCAGGGGGTAATCGACTGCGCAAACGCGATAAACTATCTTGAAAAGACCGCGGAAAAGTACAATATCGACATCGATAAGGTATGTATAACGGGTGACAGCGCAGGCGCGTACATGGCTACCTACGTAGAAGCCTTGGCTGTGAATAAAGAACTTTGCGAAAAAATCGGCGCTCCAGAAATTAAAGTTAAACCCGCTCTTTTGGTAAGTTTCTGCGGACCGTACGACCTTATGGCGTCCGTCGCTACCGTAAAACTTCCTTGTCACCTCGTATGGGATATAGGCAGATGCTATTTGGGTTTTGAATTCGGTTTAAAAAAAGACCTCAGCAACATTAACGATTATCCTTACATAAAAGAAATCGGACCGAGCGAGTTCGTCAATCCGGAATGGTGTCCCTCTTTCCTCGTAATGGCGGAAAAGGATATTTTCTGCAAAGGGCAGGGCGAAATACTCGAAAAGAAACTTAAAGACAACAACGTGGAAGTGGTTACGTTCAGCAGCCATAAGCTTATCGACAACCATTGTTTCCATATGAATATGGGTACGAAAATATCCAAAGAGTGCTTCAAGGAAGCGTTTAAGTTTATGGACGCTCATTTGAAGACCGACGTTTAGATTGACGAATCGAACAATTAAAAAGCGACCGCATTTTAACGGTCGCTTTTTACGTCCGACGCCGAAATTTTTCTTCTTGTATTCAAAAATAGGTATCTAAATTACAACATACCGTATAACGAGAGAAAAATGGCAAAAGAACTGACTATAATGACGACAAAAGCGGCAAATGGAAGTGATTTTCGGAAATTAAAAAATTTTGTACAAAAATAAAATTAGGTATTTACAATTCAAATTAAGTGTGTTAATATAGTATAGTCGACAAAAAATTCACAAAAAAGAAGGAACTTAAAATGATTATGCAAAATGAAAGACGGTGTGAAGGTCAGTTTTCGCATACCGATTTTCGGCAAGGGACAGGAAATGCGTTAAAAAATCGCAAACCGAACGAAGCGGACGAAAAGATAAGCAGGATACTTATCAAAGTCGGAATCGTCCCTAACGTAAAGGGTTACAGATACCTACGCGACGCGGTGCTTATCGCCATGGACAATATGGACGTAATGAACAGCATTACGAAAAGATTGTATCCGATGGTCGCGGAAAACTTCGACACTTCGTCAAGCAGAGTGGAACGAGCCATAAGACACGCGATAGAGATAGCGACCAACAGCGGAAAGATGGAAAACATCAACGCCCTTTTCGGTATGAAAATCTACGCGAAGAACGAACGCCCCACGAACAGCGAATTCATAGCTTTGCTCGCGGACAGACTTATTATGGATTTCGGATTTGAAAGGAGCTACTTTTATTAGTATCGGAATAAAACGTGGCGGGCAAGGGACGCAAGTTTTTTACCCGCCCTTTTTACGATTACCGTTTTAGCTTCTTGCGTGTTCACGTCTTGTGCCGGTGACGGAAACCGTATTAAAGAGCATGTCTGTTTTAAGAAATTTATGCTCGATGCCTTTTAATATACATACCGTCGCCCCTTAAAAACTATGATATTTCAAAGTCTGCTTTAATATATCATAAGAAGGACAAAAACGGTAGACCTTCGATATGGGCAATTATAGTATTGATATACAGAAAAAAGCGTTAAAATACGACGTAAAACAGAAAACTGCCCGCTTTAATCGAGCGGGCAGACGAATTTTTGGTTGTAGAAAAAAAATTATTCTTTTTCTTCGAGCCATTTAAGGCTTTCGGTAAGACGGCGTAAGGTTTCGGTTTTTCCTAAGATAGCGGCGATTTCGTAAGCTCCGCCGGGGGTGGAAGCAAGTCCGGTAATGGCAAGGCGGGTGCAGAAAAGAACCTGACCTTTCTTTATTCCGTTGCGTTCGCTCGCTTCGGTGAGGGAGGCGGTTATTCCCGGTATAGTGAAGTCGTCGCAAGTTTTCAGGGCGTCGTATGCCACTTTAACGGCGGTTTTTGCTACGTCGGCGTCGGTTTTCATCTTTTTATGTTCAAATAAAGCTAAGTCGTAACGCTTGAAGTCGTCGATAAACGCCACCGCTTCGGGGATTTCCGAAAAGACTTCTATTCTCGTCTTTAACAGCATCGCGAATATGGAATAGTCGTATTTATCTTTAATGACGCTCTTTTCAAAGTAGGGCAGGGCGTATTCCATAAAGCGTTCGTCGGACATTTCTCTTATATAAAGACCGTTTAACCAACGCATTTTTGTTTCGTCGAATATGGAACCCGATTTGCCTATTCCGTCCACGTCGAAGTGTTCTATTAGAGTTTCCATAGACATTTTTTCTTCGTTGTCTTTAGGAGACCAACCGAGCAAAGCTATATAGTTTACTATCGCTTCGGGCAGGAAACCTTTTTCGATGAAGTCTTCGAAGTTGGCGTCGCCGTAACGCTTACTTAACTTTCTGTGCGCGTCTTTCATAATGGGCGGCAGGTGCATATACATAGGTCTTTCCCACCCGAACGCGTCGTACATAAGGTTATATTTCGGAGTGGAAGAAAGGTATTCCGTCCCTCTTATGACGTGGCTTATCGCCATAAGGTGGTCGTCGACTACGTTGGCGAAGTTGTAGGTGGGCATACCGTCGGATTTAAGCAAAATTCCGTCTTCCATATCGGAATTAGGCACGGTAATATCTCCGTAAACCATATCGTGGTAGGAGCTTACTCCTTCGGTGGGGATATTCTGACGAATGACGTAAGGTTCTCCCGCGGCTAACTTTTTCGCCACTTCCTCTTTGCTTAAATTAAGACAATGCTTGTCGTAGCGGCAGACTCCGTTTTCGTCCTTTAAGGATTCGAGTCTGTCTTTGTCGCAGAAACAATAATAAGCTCCGCCTTTTTCTACGAGAAGTTCGGCGTATTTTTTGTAGATGGTTTTGCGTTCGGACTGAACGTACGGACCGCATCCGCCGTCTTTATCGGGACCTTCGTCGTGTTCTATTCCCGCTTTTTGCAACGTGGAGTAGATAAGGTCTACCGCTCCTTCGACGTATCTTGCCGAGTCGGTGTCTTCGATACGCAAAATAAAATCTCCGCCGTTGTGCTTGGCGTAAAGATAGGCGTAAAGAGCCGTTCTCAAATTTCCTATGTGCATAAAGCCCGTGGGGCTGGGCGCAAATCTTGTACGAACTTTCATGATTTTCTCCGTAATTTATTTAAGTCGTTAATTATTGTATCACACTTTCTCGTTTTAGTGTATAATATGTGTGTAATATAAGCGAAAAAGTTTGCCGACGATAACTTTTTCGCGACTTATTTCAACGGAAACGGAGATAATTATGGATTATAATAAAAAAGCATCGGACTTTATGAAAAAACTTATTTCTTTCCACAGCGCGGAGGGTATCCCGGAAGAGGGCGCGCCTTTCGGTAAAGGGGTAAGAGAATGTTTGGATTACGCGTTGAGCGTGTTGGAAAAAAACGGTTTCCGCACGAAAAACGGCAACGGATATTACGGATACGGCGACGTAGGGGAAGGAGAACTTTTCGGCGTGCTGTGTCACCTTGACGTGGTTCCCGAAGGGGACGGCTGGCATTACGACCCGTACGGCGCGGAAGAAGTCGACGGCAGAGTGTACGGCAGGGGAGCTTTGGACGACAAAGGACCTTTCGCGGCGTGTTTTTACGCGGCGGTAAGACTTTTGGAAGAAGGCTACAAGCCCACTAAAAAACTCCGCTTTATATTAGGCTGCGACGAAGAGAGCGGCTGGAAGTGTATGGACAGCTATTGCGCCAACGAAGAAATGCCTAAATTAGGATTTTCTCCCGACGGCGATTTCCCGGTAATAAACTGCGAAAAAGGTATAGTTTATCACACGATTAAGTTCGCTTTACCGAAAGGCATAAAGGAATTCAAGGCGGGAGAAAGAGCCAACATGGTGCCAAATTACGCCGAAATAACCTTTGAAAACACCGCCGAAATCAAAGATAAACTTATTTCTTTCGGAACGGAATTTACCGAAGACGGAAACTATATTAAAGTATCCGCCGACGGAGTATCGGCTCACGGAAGTCACCCCGAAGCGGGCGACAACGCTATAATAAAACTCCTTAAAAAGATAGCTTGCGCAGACGAAAAGTTCGCCGAGCTCGCCGAAAAATTCGACGCTTTCGACGGAAGCCGCGTCGGAATAAGATTGTACGACGAAGTAAGCGGCGGACTTACCCTTAACTTAGGTTGCGCCCGTACCGAAAACGACGAAATAGTCTTCGAACTCGATATAAGACACCCCATAAGCTACAAGAAAGACGATATTACCGCCGTACTTAAAAGAGAACTTCCCGATATGACGGTAGAACAGGGATTTTTCCATCTTCCCTTATACGTCGCGAAAGATAACGAACTCGTAGTCAGCCTTTTATCCGCGTACAACGAAGTCACCGGACAAAACGCCGACCCCGTGAGTATCGGCGGCGGCACTTACGCGAGAGTTTTGCCTTTGGGCGTTGCGTTCGGACCGTGTTTTCCCGGCGGCAATTCGGGTATGCACTGCGCCGACGAGTATATGGAAATATCCGACTTCGAGAAGATGTCCGAGATTTACTACGAAGCTTTCAAAAAACTTTGTTTTGAAAAATAAATTTAATTTACAGAGGTAGAGGAAATGGATATAAATCAATATATAGAACCGAGGCAGCAAACCTTTTTAAGTAACGTCGAATACAGACTTCTGGAGCTTGTGGCGAGCGGCTCGAAGAACGTAATTAACGTCGCCGACAACCTGGAAGCTCGCTTCCTTGACCCGAAGCATATAAAACTTACTCTTACGAGAAAACTTACCTTTAATCCCGCGGGGCTGTTCGAGCTGTCGGTTTCGTTCGGAACTATTCTTACTTTAAGGGAAGATTCCTACTATCTCGTCGACTGGAAAACTTACGACGTAGCGGAAGAAATCGTCCGCAATTCCAAAAATCTCATCAACCCGCTCGCGGCGAGAATATCCCTTCTTATTGCGGAAATAACCTCTTCCTACGGGCAAAATCCTATCGTCACTCCGCCGACGGTAATAACGAAATAACGTTTTCCGACAATAAATTACGACAAATAAAAAACGACGGATTTCTGACTTCAGGAACCCGTCGTTTCAATTTAAGTATACTAAACTTTATTCTAAGATAAACACCTTTACGCTTTCGGCGGGAACGGTAACCGTTATTTTATCGGTGAAATCGTACTTTTCGCCCGACCAGACTTCGTTTACCGAATAGCTTTCTTTCCGCTTTAAGTTAATATAATTATCGTCGAATATTTTTTCGAGGGAAGCGGATATAGACTTTTTCGATTTGGTTTTATTGAATAAGCAAACCGCCACTCTGCCGTTTGTAAGGGGTTTCGCGAGCAAGTCTACCGAACCTTTAATTATGCGTTTGCAGGGCTTGTAGGTTTCGTCCTGATTTATCGAAATCATGGTTTTGTCAGTGACTATTTTAAGGACGGAGTCGGGGATTTTTCGTATATCGTTGCCGAGGACCAGAGGAGCGTTCATCATACACCAAAGGGAGAAGTGAGCGATATTCTGATTTTCGGTCAGCTTGCCGTTGCCGACTTCGAGCATATCGGGGTCGTTCCACGCGCCGGGCAAGGCGTATTTATAGAGTTTTACGGTGTGTTCGTAAATTATCTTTATCCACCAGAACCACGGACGAATGTCGGGAGTGGTACGCCACATGTTGCCGGCAAGGCTGCCCCACTTGTAGGGCTTGTTGAATCCCCATTCGCAGATGGAGTAGACTATCGGACGGAATTCGCCCTGCCTTTCTTTCGCGGCGGCGGCAAGTTCTTTACCCATATTATAATATTGCAAGAAAGAGCTGTCGCTTCTTCTCGCGACGGGGTTAAATAATCTAATCGTGTTCTGCCCTTTTTTAAGATGAACTACCTGTTGGAAACGTCCGGTGAAGTTCGGTTTGTTCTGACAGGGGATATCGTAAACGTAGAAGTCTTCTTCGTTAACGTGAGCGGCAAGGACTTTCGCGTACTTATTGCCCTTTTTGCGGATGCAGACGGTAAGGACGTAGTAGCCTTCTTCTTCCATATAGATATTGTCGTATTCCATATAGCCGCCGTTTTTGTCGAGTCCCGATACGTGACAGCCTACGGGTACTTTCTTGTCGCGCATAAATTTAGCCGTGCCGAATACTCTCGACTTTTTGCAGTCGTAGAAGGTGGCGTCGGAAGACGCGGGTTTGGCTATTTCGATACCGTAGACGAGCGGAGCGTACTTACTCATATATTCGTGGTGACAGAAGTCGTACTTAAAGTATTCCACGCCCCATTCGGCTATCGTCCTTGCGTCGAGCTTTTCTCTGTGGAGAGAAGCGGGAAGGTCTTCGCAAGTCAAAGTTCCGTTACTCGAATATAGCCCTACGCGGAAACCGTCCTTATTGAGGTCTTCTATCATCGGTTTTATTCCGCGGGGGAATCTCGTAAGGTCGCCCTGTAATTTGCCGTTTTCGTCGCGTAAGGAAGAATGCCAGTTGTCGTCAAGGTTAATATAGCGGTATCCCGCTTCGAGAAGACCGGTTTTTTTCACCGCTTCGGCGGTGTCTTTTATGAGTTTTTCGTCGATGTTGTTTCTGAAAGTGTTCCAGCTCGACCACCCCATAATCGGGGCTTTCTGCGCGCCGTTATCTATGCGTTTAAGTTTGTACGTTTCGATAAAGGGCGAAGAGGGAGTAAAAAATTGCTTTATGTAGCAAAAAGGACACATACCATTTCTTCTCATTTCGTTACCTCCGTTAAGAAAATGATTTTATTTTTGTTTATTTGTTCGCAAGGTGTTTTTCGACGAGTCCGTTTACGAGAGCCTTGTCGAACTTACCCGCTATCTGCGGCATAACCGCTTTTATTATCATACCTTTCGTCTTGGGCGAAGCGTCGGGATAGACGTCGGCTTTTTCGATAAGAGCCATTACCGCTTCTTCGGTGAGCTGTTCGGGAAGGAACTTAGTTAGTATTTCTATCTTCCCCGCGGCTTCGGCTTCCTTTTCGGCGTTGCGTCCGGCGAACATTTCTTTTACTTCCTTCTGAACTTTGATTTCTTTGGAAACGCATTCGATGACTTCGGCGTCGGTGACTTCGTGTCCCGCTACCGATTTTTCTTTTTGCAAAATTCCCGCTATTACCGCTTCGAGAGCGTCTTTCGTAAGGTGGTCGCCCGCCTTTCTTGCGTTGTTGAACGCTAATCTTACTTCTTCTTTTAACATAATATACCTTCTTTATTTAGTATTAGTCGAGTTTTAATTTAATTACGAGTTCTTTCTGTCCGACCGAAATTGTCTTTTCGATGTCGGGAGCGGTTATTTCGGTAAGCTCGGTAGCTAAGATATCGGTTTTTATTCTGTCGGCGTATTCGTCTATTGCCTGCGACAGCTCTTTATCGGCGGTAGTTATGCTTGCCTTGATTCTCTGTTCTACGGCGTATCCCGCGTCTTTACGGAGTACCTGAATTTGTCTTATCGTTTCTCTTACCATACCTTCTCTGATAAGTTCGGGGGTGAGGATTACGTTAAGAGCCAAAGTAAAACCGTTTTCTTTCGCTACGATAAAACCGCTCTTCGGTCTGTCGTGACAGTCGAACATATCTTTCGTAAGGTCGGTGAACTTTCCTACGGAGATGTTTCCGTCGGCGTAGGCTTTGTCAAGGTTTGCCATACCTTCCGCGTCGAGAGCTTCCACCGCTTTTTTAAGGTTCTGCGCTTCGCCTTTAAGTTTCTGTCCGGCTGCGCGGAAGTTTACGGTGTAGTAGTGCTCGTTGAACGCGTTTTCGTCTTTCGCGAATACTACGTCCTTTACGTTAAGTTCGTCTTTAATTACGTTTACCAGGTTCTTTACGTTATTTTCGGTCTTTTCGTCGGCGACTACGATAAGTTCGGACAAAGGCTGTTTGACTTTCATCTGAGCTTCGTTACGCATTCTCTGCGCGATGGTAAGAACTTCTCTCGCGGCTTCGGTTTCGTCAAGCACGTTTTCAAAGCCTTTCATGTCCTTAACGCCGAGCGCTACGGGATAATCGGAAAGGTGTACGCTTATAGGAGCGTCTTTTTCGAGACAACGAACGGTATTTTGCCAGATGTAGTCGGTAAGGAAGGGAATAATCGGAGCCATTACGCCCAAAGTCACTTTGATGGCTCTGTACAGACACCAATAAGCGTTCATTTGGTCGGCTTTGTCGGTGGACTTCCAGAAACGCTTTCTGTTTATTCTTATATACCAGTTGCTGACGTCGTCGGTGAAACTTTCGAATTCCTTAATAACGTTACTTAAACGGCAAGCCTTCATTCCTTCGTCCGCCGCCGCAAGGAAAGAGTCGGTACGCGCGAGCAACCATTTATCAGAATGGGTAAGTGTGGAGTAGTCTACTTTGTGGTTTTCCACGTCGGGGTTATCCAGACTTGCGTAAAGGTTGAAGAAAACGTAAACGTTCCAGAAAGAAAGCATTTTTCTTCTCGCTTCGTCGGTAAGGTTGTAACCGAAACGGACGTCGTTGGTTACGGGAGCGGAGCAGAAAAGGTAACGGACGGGGTCCGCGCCCATCTTCTCGGCGGCTTCGTCGAAACGTATCATGTTGCCGGTCTTCGAGAACTTCGTTCCGTCCTCGTTTATTACCGAAGAGTGGGTGACTACTCTTTCGTAAGGAGCTTTGCCTGTAAGGACTACGCTCATAAAGAGAAGAGAATAGAACCACAAACGGATTTGTTCTTTCATTTCGATTACCGTTTCCGACGGGAAGTTTTTATTGAAGTATTCCTTGTCTTCGAAATATTTTTTCGTGGAGAAGGGAGTTATACCGGCGTCGAGCCAGCAGTCGCCCACTTCGGGTACTCTTTCCACAAGTTCTCCGCAGTGAGGACAACGGATTTTTATTTTGTCTATATACGGACGGTGCAAGTGAGGCACGCCCTCCAAGGAATGGTTTTCGGAAAGTTCGATTAACTCTTCCTTGCTGCCTACTACGGTAAGGTGACCGCATTTTTTGCAGGGATAGAAAGGTAAGGGCAGTCCGTAAAAACGTTTACGGGAAATGTTCCAGTCGCCCATGTTCGTCAGCCAGTCTTTCATACGCTTGCCCGCGAAATCGGGTTCCCACCTGACGGTGTCGGCGGCGGCGATAAGTTCGGGTTTGAGGCTTTCGGTAGCGATACTCCATTCGTCGACCAATTTGAATACGACCTGCGTTTTGCAACGCCAGCAGTGAGGATAGCTGTGAACTATCGGTTCGGTCTTGTAAAGGGTATTGCGTTCGGTCATGATTTTTACTACCGAGTCAAGAACTTCGGCTGTGGATTTGCCGGTAAGTTCGCCGAAACCTTCGGTGATTATTCCGTTGTCGTCTATCGGACAGATTTGTTTTAATCCGAGTTTTTTACCCAGGTCGAAGTCTTCCGCGCCGCAACCGGGAGCGATATGAACCACACCCACGCCTTCGGTGGCGTCTACGTCTTCCCACGGCACAATAGTGTGTACGAAGTCCTGCACGGGGAATTCCGGGAATACGGTAGTGTATTCTTTGCCGATAAGTTCCTTACCCTTGAATTCGTCGAGTACGGTAACGACGTCGCCTTTTAATTTTTTCAGAGCGTCCTTACCTACGATAAGATTACGGGAGTCGGATTTTACTTTTACTCTCAGATAATCTATGTCGGGGTTTACCGCGAGAGCAACGTTACTCGTAAGAGTCCACGGAGTAGTGGTCCAGACGAGAATACTGTCGTCGCTGTCCTTTATGGGGAGTTTTGCGTAAATGGAAGTGTGTTCGACGTCCTTGTAGCTTCCGCTCATTTCGTGTTCGGAAAGGCTCGTGCCGCAACGGGGGCACCAGGGCATCGGGCGGTGACTCTTTACGAGAATACCTCTTTCGTGGCAGGTCTTCAGGAAATACCAGATGGAAGTAATGTTAAGGTCGGTATTCGTAAAGTAGCTGTGTTCCCAGTCCATCCATTGACCGAGACGCTTGCTCTGCTCGGTGATTATTCCCGAAAACTTGCGTACTCTCGCCATACATTTTTCGGTGAACTTATCCATACCGTATTCCATAATACCGCGTTTGTCGTGTACGCCGATTTCCTTTTCGGTCTCAACTTCGACCCACAACCCCTGCGAGTCGAAACCGTTCTGAAACTGACAGCTTTTTCCGTGCATAGAGTTATATTTTATGTTCGCGTCCTTTAAGGTCCTGCCCCAGGCGTGGTGAATACCCATAGGATTGTTCGCCGTGATAGGGCCGTCAAGGAAGCGGAATCTTTCTCCGTTTTTATTTTTTTCAACGAGCTTGTCAAAGCACTTGTTCTCTTCCCAGAATTTAAGAATCTCTTTTTCGAGAGCGATAAAATCGGGAGAGGGATTTTCTTTGCGCATATAATGCCTCCACATTTAATAATAAAAATACTAAATTATTATAACTATATAACCGCAATCTTGTCAACCTAACTTAACAAACCCGATAACAAAAAGTATGACCGAAGAATAGTAATGTACAAGGGGAAAAAGCCTCGAAAATCAAACGAAAGGAGAAAATATATTATGGCTTGTTGTTGTAACTGCGGTAATAACCGCAACAGAGTAAATAACGGAAACGTAGTATTGATACCCGGACCCATGGGTCCGCAGGGTCCCGCCGGACAGCAGGGTCCGATAGGTCTTACGGGGCCGCAAGGTCCGATAGGTCCTCAAGGTCCGGTGGGAGCAACGGGAGCAGTAGGTCCTCAAGGTCCTGCCGGCGCAACGGGAGCAGTCGGACCTCAGGGTCCTGTGGGAGCAACGGGCGCAATCGGTCCTCAAGGTCCTGCCGGAGCAACGGGCGCAGTCGGCCCTCAGGGTCCCGCCGGAGCAGTCGGTCCTCAAGGTCCCGCCGGAGCAACCGGTCCTCAGGGTCCCGCCGGAACCAACGCCGTTAGCCAGGCCGCTTTCTATACGAACGCTACCCAAAGTCTCGCGACGGGAACGAACGCTACCGTGACTTTATCCGCCTCTACGCCCGGCAATACCTTTACCGTAAACGACAACGCGGTGGTTCTGCCGGCGACGGGGATATACAAAATCACTTATTCGGCAGACGCAACGGGAGCAGACGCAAGCACGGTGGCGACCTTATCTTTGACCAACGCTACGGGTACGGCGATACCGAATTCTTCCGCTAACGAAACCGTAACGACGGGAGAGACCGTCAATTTGTCGAAGAGCGTTCTTATAAGTGCGACCGCAGGGGATACCGTAGCGGTAAGGAACACCGGCGCAAGCACGCTTACCTTTAACAATCTCGCGCTCGCGGTTGAGCAAATATCCTAAAAAGGGAGCCTCACGCACGCCTCGGCCGCTCTTGACGGTTATATGGTAATAATCAGCACGTCGTAAGGGTTAAATATCCTTAAACGGTACTTTCCGTCACCCAAACCGCGACTTACGAACATTTGCGTTTTGCCTTCGACGTAACGCCCGGAAGTGTATTTCGGGAAGAATCCTTGGTCGGGAGCGTAAAGTCCGCGTCCGAATAATCGTACCTGTCCGCCGTGAGCGTGACCGGATAAGACTACGTCGAAATTATAGTAGGCGTAGTCTTTTATTAGTTCGGGGCGGTGAGCAAGAAGCAGACTTGCGTCGGCTTTAAGTTTACTTTCCGTAACGTCGGGCAGGTTCTTTTCCGACGGAATTTTTCCGTCTTTTACTCCCGCGATAAGGATATTTTTTCCCTTTAAGTTTAGCGTTACGAACTCGTCGAGAAGTAAGTTTACGGCGTTGTTTTTACATACGGCGATATAGTCCGTCAGAAGCGGACTGCCGATTTCGTGATTGCCTATCACGGCGTAGACTTGAGAAAAGGAAGTAAGTTTATTATAAAAATCATCCGCTTTAATTAGGTCGTCCTTAGTGGCGGACGCGTCGAATACGTCTCCGGTCACCGCGACGATATCGGGGGATAACTTTTTAAGAAAGTCGATAGCGGAAGATAGATTTTTATTTTCCCGCGGGAAATGCATATCGCTTAAAAGAGCGATTTTTATCCCAGTCGAAAAGCCGCAGTCGTAGTATTCCGTCTTTACAGACTGCGAATAAAAATACCCCGTAAGGATAGTTGCGGGCAGAGCCGCCGTAAGAATAATAAGTATTGCCGCGACGATTTTTTGCTTCATATAGATTATGTTACGCAAAGTTTTCGCCCGTTATTCGTGACGGAAAAGCGTCGAAGATTAAGATTATGGAAAAAGGATAAAATATTTTCGAAAAACACTTGATTTATGATTACGGCAGGGATATAATAAATTAGCACTCAGAGATGAAGAGTGCTAAAAAATAAGATTACGGAGGAATTGAAAGATGAAAAAATTCAAGACCGAATCGCAGAGAGTGTTGGATTTAATGATAAACTCCATCTATACTCACAAAGAGATATTCATACGAGAACTTTTATCCAACTGTTCGGACGCGATAGACAAATTGTATTACAAGTCCCTTACGGGCGGCGTCAGCGGACTGAGCCGCGACGATTTCGCGATAGAGATAGCGGCGGATAAGGAGAACAGAACCTTAAAAATTTCCGATAACGGTATCGGTATGACCGCGGAAGAACTCGATAACAACCTCGGCGTTATCGCAAGGAGCGGTTCTCTGCAGTTCAAGAACGAGAACGAGAAAAACGACGACGTCAATATTATAGGGCAGTTCGGCGTGGGATTTTATTCCGCCTTTATGGTAGCGAAGAAGGTAGAAGTTCTTTCCAAGGCGTACGGCAGCGACGAAGCAAACCTTTGGGTCAGCAACGGCAGCGACGGTTACGAAATAAAGAAAGCGGAAAAGGACGGACACGGCACGGAAATCACTCTTTACTTAAAGGACGATACCGACGAAGATTACTACGGAAAGTTCCTTGACGAGTACGAACTCAAAGACCTTATCAGAAAGTATTCCGACTATATCCGCTACCCGATAAAAATGGCGGTAACGAAGTACGAAGAAAAGGACGGCAAGGAAGAAGAAGTGAAAGAAACCGCCGTCATAAACTCGATGACTCCGCTTTGGAAGAAGAATAAGAACGAAATAACCAAGGAAGAGTACGACAAGTTCTATAAGGATATGTTCTACGACGGAGAAGCGCCGTTACTTACTATTCACACTTCCGCCGAAGGCGCGGTGGAATATAAAGCCCTGCTGTTTATCCCGGCTCACCCGCAGTACAACTATTATTCCAAAGGTTACGAAAAAGGTCTCCGTTTGTACACCAACGGGGTACTGATTACCGATATGTGCAAGGATTTGCTGCCCGACTATTTCAGCTTTGTGAAAGGACTCGTGGACAGCGAACTTACCCTTAACATATCGAGAGAAACCATTCAGCATAACCGCCAGTTGCAGAAGATAGAAAAGAGTATCGAAAAGAAGATAAAGTCGGAACTCAAAAATATGCTCGAAAACGACAGAGAGAAATATCTCGAATTTTTCAAGGCGTTCGGCTTGCAGCTTAAGTACGGAATTTACGAAAATTGGGGAGCGAATAAGGAAATGCTCCAGGACCTTATTATCTTCCGCTCGGTAAAGGAAGACAAGATGGTCACCCTTTCCGAATACGTGAAGAATATGGCTGTCGACCAGAAGTATATCTACTATTCGACGGGCAGCAGCGTGGAAGCAATAAAGGCTCTGCCGCAGGTAGAAAAGGTAGTAGACGCAGGGTACGACGTGCTGTGTATGACCGATAACGTGGACGAATTCGCAGTCCGTTTTCTCGGAACGTATGAAGAAAAAGAATTCCGTTCGGTGGCGGGCGAAGATATCGGCATAAAGGACGAAGTGGAAGATACCGACGAAAACAAAGCCGTTACCGAATTTATGAAAGAAGCTCTCGGCGATAAGGTGGCGAAAGTTAAACTTTCTTCCATATTGAAGAACCACCCAGTCTGCCTGACGAGCGAAGGCGAACTCTCCATCGAAATGGAAAAAGTCCTTAACAGTATGCCCAACGTCCAAGGCGACAATAAGATAAAGGCAACCAAGGTCCTCGAAATCAACGTAAACCACCCCGTCTTCGAAACCATAAAGAAGTACTACGCCGAAGACAAAGAAAAATTAAAAACCTTGTCCGAAGTGCTTTACGACCAAGCTCTGCTTATCGAAGGCGTAACTCTCGAATCCCCCACGAAATACGCCGAACAGGTCTGCTCGCTGCTTAAATAAAAGCGCAAAAATCAACCAAAACGCAGAAAGGATAGAATTTAACGTTCTATCCTTTCTTTTATCGAGTGGGTTTTTAATGAGTTTATATTAGGGTAATTGCCTTTGTTCACAAATAAGGCGGTATGCTATTTGAAATAGAGCATTCTTAACTTAAGTCACTCAAGTTCCTTTGGTTGCTAATTTTTGCAAATATATTTGATACACGTTAGCCAGTCCGTAATAACTCATCAATTTAGGTGTGCGAAGCGACGGATGCCAAAAATCTATTACAAGGGTTTCTCGGCCATTTATATTTGCAGTATAGAATAAAAGCTCATTATATTTTTCTCCATCCTTTAGATTAACGTCTAATATTTTCTCTAGCGGTCTGATAGTATATCCGCAAATAATTATAGTCGGGTCAATAATTTCTATTTCTCTTTTTAAGAAAGCACTATCTTCCTCTGCGTATTTAAGTATATCATTATATTGTGAAGAAGACTTTCCATTATATTTCTTAACATTTACGACAGCAATTTTCTTTAACATATCATTTCCAAGTTTTCTATATTTGCTGTTTCCCTTGAATGGCTCAATCTTGTCTTTGGTTGTGTTAAAAATAGCTTCCGTCCAATAAGGGATTGCGGCAAATGCACCTACGGCAGATTTACTTGTATTGTTTATTAGGTCTACTAAGTTCCAGGTGTTACCCTCACCGTATGCCTCTTTCAATAGAAATAAAGGACGTATATCTTGAGCAAACCAATCATTTGGAGAGATAACCCCGTCTTTAATAAATGTTCCCCCTTTGTCTTTTTGGTTTTCAATCCAATCGTTAAAAAGGGCATTGATACTAGAATTGTATTCTGCTACTGTCATTTTCTTTGTCTCCTTTTTATAAAAATTTATTTTGCGATAGTTCCGTCCGTGCAGTAAATGACGTAATTGGGCCTATAACTATCCCAATATGAACCTTTATGAATAGTCTGCCACTGCTCTTTCGTACCACTATAATTTATGCTTGTCAGTTCGCTACAGTCATAGAACGCCCATGACGGGATTGAAGTTACGTTATTTCCTATATTCACGGTGGATAATTTTATGCATCCGCCAAAAATGGAATTATTATAATCACCTGCGCTTGTACACGC
>CACXFJ010000064.1 GCA_902766965.1 uncultured Eubacteriales bacterium
GAAATTCCCGTAAAGCAAGGTTACAGCAACGGCAGATGGGAAAATATCGACGCTATGAAGAACGTAAATTCCGAAGGACTTAAATTTTACGCGATTTACGACGTCGATCAAGTGCAGGCTACTTTCAGATATATGCGTTTCGGCACGGCTTATAGCTCCCACAACGTGTCTTACGACGTGGGCAGCGAGATAAAGAACCCGCCCGAACCTTCCCGCGACGGATATAAGTTCGTCGAATGGAGAGTAAACGGCAAGAAAATCGATTTTCCGTACACTATTCACACGGAAGTGACTTTCGAAGCCATATACATAAGCATAAACGAAGGCAATAAAGGTCTTAAATACGCCGAAACGGTCGACGGAGTGGAAGTAATCGGTTTCGACGGAGAAGAAACGGTAGTCGTTATTCCGAAAGAAGTATCCTTTAACGGCGAGATTAAAGAAGTAGTCGGAATAAGGGACGGAGCTTTTGCCGGGAAAAACATAAAAGAATTCGCCGTCGGCGACGACAACGAAAGGTTTGTTACCGAAGATAACGTTCTTTACGGCAAGGATAAGACCGTATTGTACGCTTATCCCGCAGGAAAGGCGGACGAGAGTTTCGCTCTTCTCGGCAGCGTGACGGAAGTAAGACCGTACGCTTTCCACGGAGCGAAAAACCTTACTTTAATAAAACTTAACGATAATCTCGTCGACATAGGAGATTACGCTTTCGCCGAATGTAAAAATCTCACCGAAATAGATATTACGAAATCGGTCGTAAGCATAGGAGAAGGGGCGTTTGCCGTTACTTCTTCCGACGGGAAATTAGGCAGAATAGGTTTCGACGACGCATTCGCGCTGACGGAAATCAAAGATAAAGCGTTCTACGGAGCGGCGGGAGTCGGCGGCATAGCTTTGCCGAGTTCTCTTACGAGTCTCGGTTCTTCGGTGTTTTACGGTTGCAAGTCGTTAAGGGGAGTCACCGCTCTCAATAACGGTCACTTTACCGTATACGAAGGGGCGTTATACGACGCCGCGCTTACTACCTTGTATCTCTATCCCGCTTTGTACGGAGCGGACGCGGCGGCAGGTTACGGCAGCACGTTCAGTCCGCAGATAAGTTTGCCGCAAAGTTGCAATCGAATTAAATCGGGAGCGTTCGGATACGTAAGAATAAACTCGGTGGTAATAAGCGGTGCGAATACCGTCATGGAAGAAAAAGCTTTCGACTGCCCCACGTTAAGAAAAGTGTTTATCGACGCGGAGTCGGTGACTATAAGTCGCGGCACGTTCGGAGACTTCGTGTCCGAAGACTTCGGACCCGAAATAGTAGCTAACGCCGCTAAGTTAAGTAACGATTGCAGAGTGGCGCTCGAAAGTATATTCAAAGATAAATTGAAGGTTTGCGACAAGAATACCTGGACGCAAATCCGCGACTTCGAAAACGATTTTATTTACGAAGTTTATTCCTATACCGAAACCGCGGATAACGGCTCTTCCGTATCGAAAGACGGAATAAGGATACTCGGTTCCCGTCAGGTGACGGAAGACCTGTATATTCCGTCCACTCTCGGCAACGTATCCGTTACGGCAATAGCCGATTACGCTTTCTACGGCGACGACTTCGCCACGAAGATTTATTTGCCGTCCGACCTTAAAGAGATAGGAGTAAGAGCTTTCTCGAATATGGCGAACGTGACCGACGTCACCGTTAACGACACGTTGACGTCCGTGGGCGATTACGCTTTCGCAGACTGCCCCTCGCTCAATTTCGTAAGGGGCGGAGCCAATATGACCGACGTAAAATATTTCGGCAAAGCGGTATTCGAAAACACTCCTTTCATAAAAAGAACCGACGTGGAATTCCTTACCGTAGGTTGCGTGCTTGTTAAGTTTACCGGGTTCACCGCCGAAGTCACAATTCCGGAGAACGTAGAATTTATCGCGGCAGACGCTTTCGTCAACCACGGCGAAATCACGAGCATAAGTTTCGCGGGCAATAAAATAAAAACCGTCGACGGCAAAGCCTTCCAATTCTGCGACGGTATTCGGGAAATTAAATTACCGTCGTCGATTCGCAAAGTAGCGTCGAAAGCGTTCAATTCCTGCAAAAAACTCGCTCTCGTAAGTTTCTCGACCATTAAAGACGACGCAGGGCTTAACGTAGCCGCCGACGCTTTCGACGACGAAGTCAAAGTCGTATATAACGATACGGAGCTGTTTACCCTTACTTACAGAATAGACGCTACGGACAGTTTTCAGTCGAGAGGCGTAGTCATAGTCAACGCGCACAAAGTCGACAACACTTCCCGTTTGCGTTTTGCCGGTTGGTTTAACGACGAAGAGTTCGCTTCGCCTGCGGAATTTCCGATGAAACTTACCGGAGACAAGACCGTGTACGCCAAGTGGATAGGCGTAAGCGCAAGTTCCACGGGTATAGTTTATCGTCTTACCGAAGACGGAACTTACGCCGTGACGGGATACGAAGGCAGCGACAAGTACGTGATTATTCCCGACACATATATGGGTAAAGCCGTTCAGATAATCGATGACGGAGCGTTCAGAAACAACAAAAATATAATAAACGTCGAATTGCCGCGCACGAGGAACTTTGACGGCTCGTGGTCGTCTAACCTTATAAAGATAGGCGAAGACGCGTTCGAAGGTACCGCATGGTACGATAATTACAACGGCGATTTCGTTATTATAGACGACTTCTTGATAAAATATAAAGGCAAATCTTCCGTAATCAGTATCCCCGACAACGTGAAAAAGATATCCAAAGGCGCGTTTAAGGATAACGATTATATCGTTAAAGCAGTTTTGCCGGATACCGTTACGGAACTCGACGACGACGTATTCTACGGCTGTACGAAGTTAAAAACGGTAGTCCTCTCCGAGAACCTTTTGTCGATAGGCTATAAGGCGTTCAAGGGATGTACGGTTTTGTCGGAAGTGAATTTCGAAGTTTGCGAAAACCTGTCGAGCATAGCTTACGACGCGTTCGACGGTACGTTGTGGCTCGGTTCCCACGTCGACCCGTGCGTAGTAATCAACGGTATTTTATATAAGTATAACGGTAACGCGGCTTCGACTTCGTTACATATCTATAACGGCATAATAAGCATAGGAGAAAGAGCTTTCGCGGACAATACCGCTTTAAGAAGAGTTTATATTCCGCAGAGCGTGACGAATATCGGCGAAAGCGCGTTCGAAAATTCTTACGTCGAAGAAGTAGTCCTTTACGCGGGCGGAAGCGGCGTGACGTATATTCAGGACAGAGCGTTCTATAACGCGAAATTCCTTTATCAAATAGACCTTACTTTGGCGAGAAACCTTGTTTATATCGGCGAATACGCTTTTGCCGAATGCAGTATGCTCAAATCCATAGAGATACCTTCGGAAACCACGACGTTAAGCGCGCACGCCTTTGAAAACAGCGGTCTTAACAAAGTGACTTTCGCTAAGGGAAGCAAACTTACTTCCGTAAGCGCGTACGCTTTCAGCGGCTGTTCTTCGCTCTTCGAAGTGAGTTTCGGCGGCAACAGCGCTCTCGTCAGTATCGGCGAATACGCTTTCTACAACTGCTCCTCTCTGTCCTATTTCAACAACAGCGGCGGAGTTTTGGAGAGTATAGGCGATTACGGGTTTTACGGCTGTTCTTCTCTTGTCAAGTTTTACGTCAATGAAAACACCCTTTCCTCCATCGGCGACAACGCCCTTAAAGACGTAGGTTATACTACGGGCGAAGACGGGTTCGTCGTCCTCGGAAACATTCTCATAGGGTACGAAGGATACGATACTTATATCACTATCCCCGACAACGTGACTACCATATATAACGCCGCGTTCGAAGGTAATTCGAGAATAAAGAAAGTTACTTTCGGCGAAAACAGCTCGATAAGGAACGTGAATTCGAGAGCCTTCTTCGGATGTACCGGTCTTTCCGAAATCAACTTCCCCTCGTCGATAAATTTCGTGGGCGACGACGTAATGACGGGTACGCAGTGGTATAACGATAAGGTAAGAAACGGCGAAGAGTTCATAATAATATCCAACACTCTCGTGAAATATAACGGAACGACGGCAAAACGCGTCTACATACCCGACGAAGTGCAGGTAATCAACAAAGGAGCTTTCGACGGCAGCGCGGTATTCGACGTCGCAATCGGCAGTAACGTTCTTTCCATAGAAGACGGCGCGTTCGCCAACGTAGATAACGCGACCTTCCCCGAATGGACGATTACCATATTAAACGCGACTCCGCCCGTAATGAAAGAGAGGTCGAAACTTACCGCAAAGAATATAATTATTCCCTCCGAAGATTTGAGGGATATATACAGACTCGACGAAGGTTGGTACGTTCAGTACGACCTTGTGAAAGTAATCGCCGAATATAAAGTTACATATATAATCAAAGAAGAAGAAGGCGAGCCTATAGCGGAAGAAAGTTTGTACGCTCTGTACGAAGAAAAGCAGGTGTCGACCAAAACTTACGAGGACAGAAGCTACATTTTCGTGGGTTGGTACTTCGACGAAGGGTTGACCGACGCCGTTACTTATCCTTATATCCTTACCGACGATATAACGTTGTACGCTAAATGTATAGACAATTCCGTCGGTAGCAACGGCGATTCTTTCCAGACCGCAACGAGCGGCGACGGTAAAGTAATCGAACTTTACGTCGGAGAAAAAGACAACAAAATAGTCGTTATCCAATCGCAAGGCGGCGGAGAAATCACCGCAATAGGAAGCGGTTGGATACGCGATGAAATAAACGGCACGCATTCGAGAAACGGCGAGGAGTACGTAGAAGATAAGGTGAACGGCAAATATCGCAGAGCGGGAGCATTCGAAGGACATACGGAGCTTACCGAAGTTTACTTTGCGACGGGTTCAAACGTGAGCGTAATCGGAAAAGACGCGTTCAAGGGCTGTACCAACCTTGAAAAAATAGTCTTTCCCGCAAGCGTAAAGACTATAGAAAGCGGAGCTTTCGAAAACTGTACGTCCTTAAAAGAAATCGTATTCACGGGCGATTGCGACGGATTGAGTCTTGCCGAGGGAGCTTTCAAAGGTTGTTCCTCTCTCGAAAAAATAACCTTACCGTCGGGATTGAAAAAGCTCGGCAATAAAGCGTTTGAAGGTTGCGTAAAACTTAAAGATATATTCGTCAAGGGCGAAATTGCAGTAAGCATAGGAAGAGACGACAGACCTTTTGAAATAATCGAAGGTATGCGTATCCATATTAAAGCGTCGTCTATGAGCAGTTATTCGGCGACGTGGGAAGCCTACGCAGCATACCTCGTGGGCGAAGAAACCATATAGGAGGAGCAAAAATGACATTACCGAGAGGCTTTGTAAAACGCGACGTAAAAATCGTCAACGACAGAAAAAAACTTATAGAAAAAATAAATTCCGTTCTTATCCCGTCGGGATTCAGAGAGGGATATCCGGCCGTCGCGTACGACGCAAAATCGAGTTTTCCGCGAGACGGGTTCGACGACAGAATAAAGTTTATCGACAGCGACGGAAGCGTGTTGTGTCTTGCGGAAGACGCCGTGACGGCTCTTTTGCAGTCTGCGGAAAGCGAATACGGCAGAGTTTACGGCTGTTGCGAAAGTTATAAATTTTTCGGCGAGAACAGGAACGAACTTACTTTCGCCGCGCTTTTAGCGGGCGTAGGCGGAGTGGAAGCGGAAGCCGAACTCATTACCGTAGGGGTAAAAATTATGGAAAAACTCGGTATTCCCGTCGGCGAGATACGCTTGGGGAACACCAAAGTATTGCACGGAGTAGCGGAAAGCTGTCTTAAAAGAACCGTAACGAAATCCGATATAAAAAGGTATTTATCGGGGAATATTTATTCCGAGGAAGATTATTCCGCAATAAAACTATTGCAGGAAATAGCCGCGGTAAAGGGCGGAGTGAGCGTTATAGGTACAGCCGCCGAAAAAATAACCAACAAACAAAGCGTAGACGGGCTGATATCCCTTTTCGAACTATCGAAGATACTCGGAGAATACGGATATACCGACAACGTGACTTTCGATCTCGGTTATGCGGGTAGTTTTTATGACAACGGCGTCACTTTCTTACTCTGCGACGCCGCAGGTAATAAAATAATAGACGGCGGCAGACACGATTATTTCGCCGACGGAAGCATAAAAAGGGTGGTTAGTTTGAGACTGTATCCCGATTATATC
The DNA here is from genome assembly GCA_902766965.1 of uncultured Eubacteriales bacterium. Classification (GTDB taxonomy): domain Bacteria; phylum Bacillota; class Clostridia; order Christensenellales; family DTU072; genus CAG-1782. The sequence continues at coordinate 6,189 of CACXFJ010000064.1, forward strand.
CTTTCGATAAAGCCGGAACTCAGAGAAAAAGAAACCGATTTCGACGTGGCGATAGGAGTAGCCGACGGAATAAACGCCCTTAGAGCGGCATATAGATTAAAGAACGGACTTATAGACGAAGGTCTCAAAGTCACGGTAGTGTACAAAGCCGAAAAGGAGAGTTTTACTAAATTCGCCGTCGCAATGAAAATAGAAAACGTGATTTTCATCGACGCCGACGGCAATATTATGTACGAATGAAAGAGATTGCGACTGAACAAAAAAATTTTTGAAAAACTATCGTAAATCTCTTGCAATTCCATGAGTAGTTTGGTATTATATTAAAGCAAAGCAACGGCAACGTACTTTGCGGAAATATGAAAGTTTGCGGGAGTGGCTCAGTGGTAGAGCGTTGCCTTGCCAAGGCAAATGTCGCGGGTCCGAATCCCGTCTCCCGCTCCAACTTTTACTAAACTCCAGAGTGGATATGGCGCCATAGCCAAGTGGTAAGGCAAAGGTCTGCAACACCTCTATTCTCCAGTCCGAATCTGGATGGCGCCTCCAATTTTGCCGTTGTGGCGGAATAGGCAGACGCAAGGGACTTAAAATCCCTCGATAGCAATATCGTACCGGTTCGACCCCGGTCAACGGCACCA
>CACXFJ010000065.1 GCA_902766965.1 uncultured Eubacteriales bacterium
GCCCCATCTCCGACCACTCGTTATGCGGGATTTTTCCGCAGTCACGAAGTTTAGTGCGGAAAAATCTTAATCCGCATAAGTCGGACTTAACAATGAAGCAAGACAGTCCGTCTTGCTTGTTAGAGGTTGAAAGCGTAATTAGCACAAGCAATTTGTTTGTACGAATAAAATATTAGGATATGTATTAAGGGGGCATCGCTCCAAGCCCCCTTAATAAACCCCTTTCCTCATAATGTTCCCCCCATATCCGAATTTAGCAAAGTATCTCTTTCTCAACAAAACATATTACTTGAATGTACTTTATTGAAATAAGGATAAAAAATATCCATTAGGGTGGGCGGGTGGGATATACAAAAACCTATTTACAGACAAAAACGGAATAGAACTACTATCCTATTCCGTCTTTATCTTTTATAGACTGTTCCGAATTATTTTTGCTTTTTATAAGCTATGCAGGTCATTATCCAACTTATTATCGGCAATACGATTATCGCGTAAAGTCCGTAACCTGCGTTCATTACCGTGGACTTGAACGTGATAAATTCGAGCGCGTCGGTAAGTTTTATTCCGGCGACGTACAATCCGCCGAAGAAAGTAATCGCTCCGCAAAGAAGCATCGCCACCGACAAAAATCCGAATTTATATTTTGCAAAGCAACCGTTTTCTTTACGTTTGGAACACATTGCCACGAGAGCCTTTATTAAGCCGATAACCGCAAATAATACGATTATCAACGAAGCTACGGGCACAGCGAACACGGATACTTTCGTAAGGAAGTCGGCGTTATCCAAATTTCCGTCGATAAAATAGGTGAAATAAACCGATTCGACTGCTTCGTTTTTCGTCAACGCTCTCACTATTGCGATAGTCGGATCGAGCACGGACACTCTTATATTATTATCTCCGTCTACGATATTATAGATAGCGACGTAACCGGACACGTTTTCTATATTGAGATAACCTACCACGTTTATCGCAATTAACAAAAGCATAACGATAAATATAACCGCCAAAGCGCCCGTTCTTTTCCTGACGTATAAAGCGGGTGCTTTTTTAGATTTTTTATTTCTCTTGCCTTCCTTTGCCGCGGACTTCTTTTCAACCGAAGTTCCCGACTGACGGACGGGAGCGACTGCGGTCTGCGCCGCGTCTTCGTTACGACATTTAGCGCTCATATACGCACGGTAATAAGGACTGCTTAAATAATCGGCGTACGTTATGAATTCCGAATCGCTCATTTCGTCCATGGGCTTAATCGGCGTAACGTTCTGATTAGTAGGTTCGTTTTTTTTCTTAGCCATTATCGACGACCTCCGTTCCCCTCTCTATATAAAAGGAATTGCTTATTTACTATTATATTATATTTCCTTTTTATTTTTGCCCCCGACAGCGGATATTATCGTGATAATTACAGACATTGCTATAAAAGCTATATTGCCGTAATTAGTTAAGAACACGGTCTTTAACGCGTCTACCGCGCCGTATCCGCCCGCAAAAATGGCTACGAGAAGTTCAGTCGCCGCTACGATAACCGACGTAATAATCATCACCAAGCCGGCTACCCAATCGTTACTCTTGCCTTTTCCGCCGATAAGTCTTACGATACTGCGGATAAAAAGAATTACTGCAATAAGCGTGAAAATAACGAACGCTACGGGTACCAAAGCAATTACCGGACTTCCGGCGGCTCCCGCGCTGCCGTAAAATTCGCTTTCTGCAAGAACGGACGGCAATGCTATGGAAGACTTGAATATCGCGTTAATTCCGTCGATACAGAAAGCTCCGCAAGCAAGCAAAACGGAAAAGTTGTTGCCGGTAAGGAACTTACCGTCGGTGATATCGAGATAAGCGAAGTCCTTGACAAAGATATTGAGTACCGCCGCAAATACTATTATTGCCGCGCTCAAAATAAGGGTAAGCAAACCGCATACTCTCGCTTTTCCGCTCGACGTCGCGACTTTCTTTTCCTTCGGTTCTTTGCCTTTCTCTTCTTTTTTTGCCTTCTTCCCGTCGGCTGCGGCAACTGCTTTGTCATCGTATCTTATAGGTTCTACGTTGGATACGCCGGCGGCTGCGGGAGCGTCGGGAACGAATTTATAAACCACTCTGTTGGGATTGTATTGATATACCGGTTGATTTTGGTTGAGATAAGGCACAATGGCGAAAGGTTGAACCTGTTGCGCTCCGTACACGGACTGCGCGTAACCCGCCATTCCTCTCTCGTCGAGAATTTTCTTGACAGCTTCTCTTTCGGCTCTTATTCTTTCTTCCGCCGCGCGTTCGATAGCCTGCTTTTCGGCGGCGTATCTTGCCGCCGCTTCCTTATCTGCGAGAATTCTTTCTTCGATTATTCTTTCGGTCGCCGCCTGTTGAAATGCGTCGCGGGTGATTCTTATCTGGTCTTCCGCGGCTTTTTCCGCAGCGATTATCTGCAATACCGCTTGTCTTGCGGCTGTCTTTTCCGCTTCGTCTTTGGCTTCCGCTATCTGTTTTGCGGAGTCGTACTCGTTGGCTTTACGGTTTGCGTCGATTCTTTCCTTAGCCACTTCTTCTATCGCGGCTCTTTCGGCAATGAGTTTTTCCGCGGCGGCGTTAAGAGCTTTTTCTCTCTCGGCGGCGATAAGGTCGTCGATTTCTTTACTCTTACCGCTGACGGCGGCGTCCGCTCTCGCTTCCGCGGCGGCTACCTTTTCTTCGGCGGCGTTTTCGGCGGCGATTATTCTTAACACGGCGTCGCGGGCTGTGGCTCTCTTGATGTCCTCTCTGTCCTGTTCGAGACGAATTTCCTGTTGCGCCATTATACGCGCTTTCTCGTCTTCGACGCGGCTTTCTACGATACGAACGAACTGCTGCTGTCTGGCGTCTTTAAGTTCGGCTTCGGCTTTAATCTGTTCGTTTATGAATTCCTGACGAACGTCTTTCGATTTTTCGAGACGCTTCATCGCGTCGAGATATTCGTTCCTCGGACGACGTTTGCCGCAACGGATACAGTTGGGCGCGCTTATCGAATTGACTTTCCCGCAGTATTTGCAGATGTACGACAACTGCTCTACGCTGAGATTAACGTCGGTTTCTTTGTCGAATGTCGCCTTGTTTTCGATGTCATTCATTTTTTCAGCCATTCTCTCTCTCCTTCAATAGCGTGGTCCAACAATGGGCGGAATTTTCCCCATATAGGATATATTATATAAGTAAAGCGATTTTTTTTCAATAGTTTTCCTTAAAATATTACTAAATATTTTTCCGCTATTTTATAATCGCGTCACTACTTGTTAAACGAGTCCTTCAACTCCACTATTCTGTAAAAAACGAGTCCGTCGTCGCGTTTTTCGGCGAGTTTGTAATACGCCGCGCGCATAAACTGGAACGCGTCGCCCTCGTTTCTTTCGTTCAGGTACCTTTCCGCCACCGCTTCGGATACCACTTTGAGGGAATTCGGATTTATTCTGTCGTCGAAGTTTTTGACTTCGTCGGTGGCGTCGGTAAGCAAGGATTCGTACTGCATAAGGGTAGCTTTGACCGCGCTCGTCGCTTCCACCCACTGAATTACTCCCTTGACTTTTATTCCGGCGTTCGCGCCGCCCTGCTTGCTGTCGGGTATCTGTTCGCACCGTACCGACGTAACGTTGCCGTTTTCGTCGGTTTCGTGAGAAAGGTATTTTAAGATGTACGCCCCTTTAAGCCTTACCATTCCGCCCGGTACGAGTCTGTGATACTTGGGCGGCGGAGTGACTTCGAAGTCGCTTCTTTCTATATACAATTCCTTTCCGTACGGACACTTGTGCGTCGCGCTTTCGGGGTCGTTGGGATTGTTAATTACTTCTATTTCTTCGCTTTCGGCGTTCTCGACGATTACTTTAAGGGGTCTTTCGACTACCATCACTCTGTCGGCGTGTTCGTTGAGATAATCTCTTACGCAATGGTCGAGAAGTTTGTCGTCCACTTCGCTGTTGGCTTTGGCTACGCCTACCGCCGCGCAAAAGTTTTTGATGGCTTCGGCGGGATAGCCTCTCTTTCTCATACCGCTGAGAGTGGGCATACGGGGGTCGTCCCATCCGTCCACAACTCCGCTGTCGACGAGTTTTTTCAGATACCGCTTGCTCATAATCGTGTTCTTTATATTGAGCCGAGCAAACTCGTATTGATGAGGCGGATTAGCAAATCCGCAGTTTTTCGTCACCCAGTCGTAAAGCGGTCTGTGGTCCTCGAATTCGAGGGTGCAGATAGAGTGCGTCACTCCCTCCAACGCGTCTCCGATGGGATGAGCGAAGTCGTACATGGGATAAATAAGCCACTTGTCGCCGGTATGGTGATGATGGGCTCTCAATATCCTGTAAATTACCGGGTCGCGCATATTCATGTTGCTGCTCGCCATGTCTATTTTCGCTCTGAGCGTCTTGCTCCCGTCGGGATAGACGCCGTTCTTCATTTCTTCGAAAAGTTTTAGGTTCTCTTCGACCGACCTGTTTCTCCACGGGCTTTCTTTGCCGGGTTCGGTAAGCGTGCCGCGAGTCGCTTTAATCTCTTCCGCAGAGTAATCGCAAACGTATGCCAAACCCTTCTTGATAAGCTCTACTGCGAGTTCGTACGTCCGCTGAAAATAGTCGGAAGCGAAACATTCGTTATCCCATTCGAAACCGAGCCAACGGATGTCTTCTTTTATACTGTCGACGTACTCCACGTCCTCTTTCGTAGGGTTTGTGTCGTCGAAACGCAAATTGCATTTGCCGTGATACTTCTCTTTTATCCCGAAGTTTATGCAAAGACTCTTTGCGTGTCCGATGTGCAGATACCCGTTCGGTTCGGGCGGGAACCTCGTCACTATCGAGGAATGAACGCCGTTTGCTAAATCGTTCTCAACAATAGTTTCTATAAAATTCGTTGCCATATTCCTTCCTTTCGCCTTTTAGGCAAAGTTTTTTCTTTATTCGCTATAAAAGCGAACGGGTGGCAACCGTCAACCTATCGTATCGTGCGGCATACCACCCTGTAAAATCATTTTATTGCGCGTAGTATTTGTCGGCTATCTTTTGCAGACACTCTATGAGTATCGCTTGATCCGCCGGATCTTCGAAGTTGTTTACCCGCGCGTTTTCTATCATTTCGGCGAGTTCTTCGAGGTCGTCGTTGGTGGTCTCCGGATCGGCTATCGCCCGGTCGACTACCGCGGGCAGTATCGAAAGATACCTTTCCGCTTCTTCTTTCGTAAGAATTATCGGTTCCGGCTCCGGTTTAGCTTCTTCTACGGGTTCCGGCTCCGGCGTAACTTCTTCTACGGGTTCGGGTGCCGGTTTAACTTCTTCTACGGGTTCTTCCCTTTCTTCTACGGGTTCTTCCCGAGGTTCTTCTTCCGGTTCCGTCGCCGGTTCTTCCTGCGGTTCGGCAATCGGTTCTTCGTCCTCGTCGGAAGGATACTCTATTTCGCCCAGACCGTCGTCCACGGGAGCGGTTTCGGGTTCCTCCGCCTCTTCGACGGGTTCGTCCGGGAGTTCTTCCTCTATTCCGTCCGGCAGGCTCAACACTTCTATCGGCTCGCCGTCTTCCATTCTGCCTTCGATAAGTTCGTCCACCTTTTTAGCGATGTCTTCCAAGCTCTCGTTTTCGTACGGAGCGCGTTCTCTTCCGGGGACGATTACCTTTTCGTCGAGAAGGTCCTGCATGCTCGCAAAGCACATTTCAAGGCGTTTTCTCTGTTTGGAATAGACGCGTTGCAAAACAAAGTAAAAAATCACGAAAACGGCAACGGGCACGAGAACCGCGCTGAGTATCGAAGCCGCTCCGGAAAAGTTTTTGAATAAGTCCGCAAATCCCGACGCCGATAAACTTTCGGCGCAAACGCCTGCGGTGAGGAAAGCTATGACCGCCCAGACGATAACCCCGAAAACGGAGTACACGACCTTGCCGGCGGTGTTTTTACCGCTGTATTCGTGACCGCCTATGCAGTCGCGAGCCGTGACGTAATCGGAGGGATACCCCGCTCTTTCGTCGAGGAAACGTCCCCACCCCTTAGCGACCGATTCGGGCAGAGATTTCATCCCCGCGTAAACCTTGTCGACGTTGATTTCGTCTATTTTCGGGAAATTCGCCGCTTTTGAAATAAACTTGATGATTCTTCTGCGAAGTACGTTGATTTTGCTCCCCGAAGAAATCAATAAAGCAACGAGAAAAATTACTATCGTAACTATTCCGCCGATAATTGCCAATTTGAGTTCGTCGTTCGGCAAAAACGTAATTTGGCTTAAAACGTTTTTTACCGAAGTGATAATCTTGTTCATGAAATCGGGACTCCTTGAATTTCTTATAGCTTATTATAACATAAATACGCCCGATTGCAATAGTTTTCCGCAAATTTTATATTTACGCTTAAAATGTAACTTTCTATAAAAAAACGGCTGAGATCAAATTTCTATTTCGTAACTTTTTATCACGTTGAGCAGGATTTTTCGCTTAACTTTTTTCTTGTAAATTTTTTCCACGGCGTCGGCGTACAGCTCCAACTGCCGAGCGTATTTTTCTTTCAGCTTTTCTCCGCTCAACCCGCTCGCCTTGAAATCAACCACCGTAAAACCATCGTTTTCTTCGATAAGAAGGTCGATTACGCCCTGTATAAGGCTGTATCCTCCCTCGCTTTCCGCCACGCTCATAAAGGGTTGTTCTCTGTAATAACGGTTTTTTCTCGCCGTGTTTATGACGTCGGAACGGAGCAATTCCGCTATCTTTTTTCTATCGAGTTTTTCGGCGGTTTCTTTCTCTATATCGCCCGTTTTTACCAGCTCGGAAATAAACTCGTCGACGTAGTTTTCGTCATTTTTCGCGTAATCTATTTTTTGCATGACGAGGTGATACGCCGTGCCTACCGCCGCGCTGCCCGCTTCTCCCGTGAATTTATAGACCTTTTTTACCCCGTCCTCTTCTTCGAGAATTTCGCTTACCGTCATCTTGTTCGGTATCTTCGTAGCCTTTTCGTAACGGTACTTTTCGCCGAGATAGGAAAAATCGAGAGACGCTTCCTCTGTCTTTTCTTCCTCTTTTTCAACCTGCGTATCTTCCGGCATTTGCTTAAAATAGGTCGAAACGACGGGGTTTTTCTTTGCGGCGTTGACGATAAAGCCGGCTATCGTGTTCACGTTGTAGACGGTTTTGTACTTTTCTCTCTCGCCGCTGACTACGAGGAGATTTTCGGCGCGGGTAAAATCGACGTACATAAGACGGGCAAGCTCCGCTTTCGAATCGTTTTCTTTCTTGAATTTAAGGACTTTCGTCGAAAAAGTGTCGTAACTGACTCCCGTCTCTTCATCGATAGCCACGAGAGCCACCCCCAAATCCTTGTCCGCGAGGAACCTTTCCGTAGCTTCGCTCATCGCTCCTTCGTCGCAGTACGGTAAAAAGACTACCGGGAACTCCAACCCCTTGCTCTTGTGCATGGTCATTATGGTCACGCTGTCGGTTGCCGACGGAGCTTTCTCCCCTTTATAGGACTCGTCGTAATACCGCAAAAAGTCGCTTACGTCGTTGTTGCAATCGAGAGCCGACACCGAGGAAAGAAACTTTCTTATTCTGCCCCCCGCATTCTCGTCGAGCTTGTCGAAATACCCGTCGAGTCCGTCGCCCAGCACTTTGATAAAAAGTTCCGTCACGGTGGAAAACATAGCTTTGTTCCTGAGTTCGTTTATGTATCCGACGAATTTTTGCGTCTTGCTTTTAATCATTTCGCTACCGTTATATGTGTTTATGGAATCCCAAAACGATACTTTTTTATCTCTGACCGCTATTTCTATAAGTTCGGTCGAAGTAAAGCCGAATATAGGACAACTCATACACGCTATCACGGGTACGTCCTCTTCCCCCACGCACAGCCTTAAAAACGATACGAGAAGTTCCCGCGGGTAGTAGTCTCCCTCTTCGGTCTCGTTAATGGTATAAGGAACTCCCGCTTTCGCCAACGCTTCGGCTATCCTCATTCCGCTCTTGCTCTTTCTCGTAAGCACGGCTATATCGCCGTAGCTTACCGTCTTGTATTCTTTCTCTTTCGGACGATAAATTTTTTCTTTGCCGACGAGCCTTTTTATATACTCGGCGACAAACCGTCCCTCTCTGTCGTCGTTTTCGGCGACGGAGGCTTCTCTTACGCTGTAAACGCCGTCGGGTAGGTCGGGCTTTTCGTCCTCTTTGTCGTAAAAATAAACTTCCGCGCCCCTGCCTTCTTCCTTATAGTCGGTGCCTGCGGTCATAAGGTTCTTTCTGTAATCGACGAAGCAATAATTTTCCGTCATTACTTCGCCGCAAACGGCGTTGACGAATTCGAGAATGCTTTTTTTCGAGCGGTAGTTTTTGTTAAGCGAGATACTTTCTCCCTCCGATAAGTTGTCGTAACGGTTCATTCTCTCGTTGAATATTTCGGGTTCGGCGTAGCGGAAGTGATAAATGGCTTGCTTCACGTCGCCCACGACGAAAACGTTGTTGCCGTTCGATATACCGTTAAGCAAAGTCTCTTGCAGATAGTTCGTGTCCTGATACTCGTCCACGAAAATGTAGTCGAACGATTCCTTTATCTGCTTTGCGGCTTCGCTATCGTCGAGAATATCGAGCGCCGCGCGGCTCAAATCGTTAAAATCGAGCTTTCCGTCGCGTTTTTTCCGTTTCGCGTAAATCTTTTCCGCCGCTTTCGTCAGCTCGAATAAAAGTTTTTCGTCGTCGCCGTCCTTGCTTTTTTCGGATTTTTCGCCGAAATCGGCGATTTTTGCAAACAAACTCTTGACTTCTCCGAACCAGAATTTATAGTCGTCGGCTACCAAAACTATTTTTTTACTCGGTTTTCTCGTCGCGGTCAAAGAAAAATACTTCCCTTTGTCGAAAAAGTTATCTCCGTCCGCTTCGATTGCCGAATCGATGTAGTCCATCGTTTCTTCCACGCTTTCGACGTAGTCGGGCAGTCCTTCGTCCTCGGCGGCGACTAATACGGGCATCCCTTCGTCTTTTATTATTCTTAACCTTTTTTTGAACTCGTTTACGACGTAATCTTTTCTTTTTTCGGAAAAGTCTTCGGTGAAGAAAATTTCTTTATCGGGTTGCGCCGCAAGAAAAAGTTTAAGTTGGTCGATAAGTTTTTTTACTCTGTCCAATCTTCTGCCCGAAGCGTACCGCTCGAAAAAGTTTATCGTCCGCAAATCCCCTTTTTCTATGTACTCCTCGACGGCTTTGTCCACGCTCTCGCCCCAAAGTCTGTCGCTCTCGTCGGGATCGAGTGGAGTAGCCGACGGGTCGGCTCCGATTACGGCGTAATATTTTTTTAACAGTCCGTAACAAAAACTGTCTATCGTACAAATGTTGGAAAAGGGAAAGGCTTCGAGTTGCTTCAACGCAATCTTTGCTTCTTCGCCGCCGTTTCGTATAGCGTCGTAAAGTTTTTTTACCAGACGATTTTTCATATCGGTCGCGCTCGCTTTCGAGAAAGTCATCACCGCCATACGGTTTATGCTCGCACCCGATTTCATGAGTAAGAAAATCTTTTCTATCATCACGGTGGTCTTACCGCTGCCGGCAGACGCCGATACGAGAACGTTACCCGAAGAGGCAAGTACCTTTTTTTGGCTTTCGTTAAATTCTCTGCCCATCGTCGTTCTCCTTTCTTAAATCGAATTTTTCGGGTTCGACCGAACTTATTTTTCTTGCGGGAACCGTCCCGCACAACTTTTTATACGGACAATACTTACACGCCTCGCCCAAAGGTTTTTTTTCGGTATATCCGTCGAGAATTTCCGCAAGCCCCTTCTTCATAAGCTCTTCGACGTAGGCTACCACGTTATTAAAATCCTGCCTTTCGATAAGGTTCTTCCTTGCGGTAAACTTAATTTCGCCGTTTTTGATTTTCGCCTTAATATCGACGGAGGGACTTACGTAGCTACCCTCTTCCGCAAATTTAACTCTGCCGTCGATGGCTTCGTAGGTTTCGGCGGAATTAAGCATCTGCCCGACGTAGGCGTAACGTTTACCTTTCTTGTCCGCGCCGCTTTTTATCGGAAGATAAAATACCCCTACCGGGTTTCTTCCCGCTTTAAGATAGTGATTTAGGTAAGCGTAAAGCTGAATTTTCTCGCCGCAGTACACACCTTTAAGGTCTGGGTCCACGCTGCCCGTCTTGTAATCTATAATTATTACGTCGTTGCCTTTTCCGTCCACTCTGTCGATTTTGCCGCACAGCCTGAACGTCTTATCAAGCACGTTTATGAGTATCTTTTCTCCGCTGTTTTGGTACCCAAACGCCACCTCAAACCCTTCCGGGCGAAACTCCGACGCCCTTAAATTGTCCATTATCTTCGGCAACGTCGCATAACATTCTTTCTGCGTTGCGTTAAGAATATGATTAGACACGGGGTCGGTTCGGAAACTTTCGTAATCGGGTTTTTCGAACTCTTCGTCCACCGTCTTTTTGATTTCTTTCGTCAAATCCTTGTTTTCGTACACGGCGTCGAGATTGTTTTTCAAAAACTTTTCCAACACGTTATGAATAGCCGTGCCGAGAGCGTTCGGTTTCAACGCGGCGTCGTCGGGTTCTTCCGCGCGTAATCCGTAGCGTAAAAAGTGACGGTACGGACACTTGAAGTAGGTCTCCAACTGACTTACCGAAGTGACGTATTCTCCCGCCGAATTTTTGCGGAAACATTTATCGAAGTCGGTCTTGTCTTCCTTTATCTCGCAGTCGGTAAGAAGTCCTTTGTCGACAAGGTACTTTTTTATCGAAGCGGCGTATTTTTGCGGCACGCTGCCCGAAACGTACTCTTTATAGGCGTTTTTATCGGTGGCAAGGAAGTACGCCGTCTTTTCGCTTTCGGTAAAGTCGCGGTAGTCCGCAAACGGTTTAGTTCCCACGTCGGCGGCGTAGACTATCTCTCTGAACCCGTCGCTTTCGCAGGCGGCGTCGCCCGCAATGTCGGTGTTTGCTCTGCTTATATACAGCCTGTCCATTCCTTTCGACAGTAAATCGTACACTACGAACTGTTCGAAGCGGTTTTTTTCTATCGGCGACGGGAACACGGAAAGACCGTTCCTTGCCATAAACTCGTTATCCATAGCGGTGAATATGAGTCCGTCTCCGCTCTTTTTCGGAAAATATCCGTCGTTTGCGCCGATGACGAACATCGCTTTGACTTCCGAAAAACGGCTTTCGTCGGTGTTCCCCACGAACACAACGTCGAAATTGTCGGGACTTAACACGGTTTTCAGGTCGGCGGAAGCGTTTTTCAGCAGTCCTCTCATATCCCCTACCGTCAGTTCCTTATTCGGGATAATCTCTTTCATCTCGTCGAGAAGCGCGCGGAATTTCTCGGTATGCCCTGCGGCAACCACTCTCGCGTCGGAACTTAAAAGATAACTGTCGGTCAGTTCCGCGTATTCGTCGAGTATCGAAATCAGCTTTTCGCAGTATTCGGATACCGTGCCTTTTTGCGGCAACGTAAGTTTTTCCGTCAAGGCAAGTCTGATTCTTTCCGCTTCGGCAAAATCGCCGAGAGTGAACGGCGAAATAAATCTGTCGTACTTTATATTGTATTTTAAGCAATAGTTCGTGAAAATCTTAATTTCTTCCCGACTGAAACCGCAATAAGGGTGTCTTATAAGTTTAAGCATCTTATCCTGCGCGTAGTCTTCGCTTGCGTCGAGCAGACAGAAAAGATACTTCACCGCGATTCCGTCGGCGACGTTGTACCCCGAATCGATAAAGCAGGGAATATCAAACCTTTCGAATGTCTCTCTGACGTAAGGGATATAATCGGAATTATTACAAACTACGGCTATATCTTTATACCTTAAATTTTCTCTTCTCGTCAGATAAACTATTTCTCTCGCCACGGAAGATATTTCTTCGTCGGGAGCGTCCGCAACGTACGGTCTTACCCGTCCGCTTGCCGTTATCAACTGTTTTTTTCCGCCGAAGATACTTTCTCTTATCGCAGAAAAAGTCGAATCCGTTATCTCGGTGGCTTCGTAAGTTTTTACTTCTATCCCTTTTTCGCGGCAAAATTCCGTAAGCGGAGACAATATCTCGGCAGGGTTAAAAAATCTGTGCGATTTGACCGCCGAAACGCTTACCGACTTCGCGTGCAGGCACAACGCTTGCAGAAGGGCGAGTTGCTGCGCGGAAAAAATATTAAATCCCAAAATATAAAAATCGGTATCGGAAAACGCCCCCGTGGAAACGTAGTCTATAAGCCCGTCTATTCTCGTAATGGTATCGGAAAAGTTGGATTTTATATACCCGTCGTACTCGCGCATTATTACGGATATATCGAAAAGTTTGTCTTTAATTCCGCCGTCCATACTTTCCGAGGCTCTTTCTATATCGTCGGGAGTTATTCCGGCGGTACGCAAGGACGCCACGGCGGCGAAAAGTTCTTTCGCGAAGTTATATCCTCTTACCTTTTTGAAATAACGCAACTTTTCGGCGTTTTCTTCCAAAATCTTTTCGAGAAGAACTACCGTACCTTCCTTAGAAAGGCACTTATTTATCCTTTTGCCCACGTTTTTTACGGCAAAACGCGTAAAAGAAGCCACGTCCACCCGCGAAAAACCGCCGTGAAAGACCCTTTCTATAATATCGCGTTCCACTCCGAGGGTGAACCTGTCGGGTACTAAAAAAACGTGTTTTGACGCAGGGGTATCCGCCGAAGCTAATTTTTCGTATAAACGCCTGTGTCCTTCGAGCGTCGTGTTGGAATAAAAAACGGTAAGCATATCAATATTATACATTGAACGCCGACAAAAAGAAAGACAAAATCGTCGCGTCCGTCATAAATAAGCAGGAAAAATACTCTACGAGAAAAGAACGCCCGTTTCCGAGCGTTCCTTCTTGCCAAAATTGCAACGGCAGAGGCTTATTTTCAGTTGCAAGTTCCGGCGTTGCCCTTGTTGCCGCAACCGCAGCAGCAGCAAAGTATAAGTAACAACGGTAATATATCGCAAATGCAGCCCATTCCGCATCCGTTACCGCAGCAGCAGAGTATAAGTAACAACCACAGTATGTTGCAGCCGCAGCCGCCGGTTCCGTTACCCATAAATCCTTCATAACAGTTCATAGCTTTACCTCCTTTTTAAGTTAGTTTTTGGTTACTACATTACAAGATTATGCCGCGGCAAAAAAAAGTGTGTTTATCTCGCATATTTACGGTAATAAATTTATTTATGAATACCTTTCAAACCGTAACCGCGAAAATAGAAACCGCCTTTTCGGGGGCGTCCGACCTTGTCGTCCGGGAAATAAAAACCGATTGCATCTCGGCTAAACTCTATTTTTTGGACGCAATGTGCGATACCGAACAATTAGAACTCACCCTTATCCGCCCCGTCACCGCCTATTCGGGCGAAAAAATCGACTTTGAAAGGTTGAAAGGGATAGTCTACTCCGGTTGCAACATAAAAGAAAGCGAAATTCCCGACGGAATAACCGCCCTTGCCGGCGGCGACGCGGTACTCTGTATCGACGGAATGGAAAAAGTCGTGGTTTTTGCCGTCAGAAAAGGTATCTTCCGCGGAATAACCGAGCCGCCGACGGGGTCGGTAATTAAAGGTCCGAGAGAAGGTTTCGTCGAAAACATTAAGACCAATATGGTGCTTATAAGAAGACGAATCCGTTCCGACAGTCTCGTTATCGACTGTATAAACGTCGGACGGTATTCCGACACAGCCGTGGCTGTCTGCTACGTCAAGGGGATTGCGAAACAGAGTATCGCCGACGAAATAAAGAAGAAACTGCAAGAAATAGACGTGGACGGAATAGTGGACAGTTCTTACTTGACGAAAGTCCTCGAAATGCGACCGTATTCCCTGTTCAAACAGGTCGGCAACACCGAAAAACCCGACGTCGCCGCCGAAAAAATGTTGGACGGACGGGTAATAATAATGGTGGACGGAAGTCCGATAGTCCTTACCTTACCTTTTATTCTCATAGAGGACTTCGACGGAACGCAGGACTTATATAAACGCAGTTCACGCGCGACTTTTTTGCGTGTAGTAAGAATTTTCGCCGTATTTATGGCGGTAATATTGCCCGCCGTGTACGTCGCGACGCAAATCCATCAGTATCAGATTTTACCGTTGCAACTTTTAATAAAAATTCTCGGCGCCGACAACGATATTCCTTTTACTCCGACGGTGGAAATCCTCCTTGCTTTACTTTTATTCGAAATTCTCGGCGAAGCGAGTATCCGTATGCCCCGCCACGTCAGCATGGCTTTAAGCGTAGTGGGGGCAATCGTTCTCGGAGAAACCGCCGTAAACGCAGGGTTACTGTCAAGCGTAACCGTCCTCATCGTCGCTTTGAGCGGTATAGGGATTTACGCCGTACCCGACGAAGTGGGTACTCTCGGAATTTTGCGTGTAATTCTGGTAATAGCGAGCGGACTTTTCGGAGTGTACGGGATTATACTTTCCCTTATCGCCATATTCGCATACCTTTCGGGTATGGAAACTTTCTCCGTCCCCTACCTTGCTCCCTTCGCGCCGATAGAAAACGAAGATTTACGGAACACTTTTATCGTGCCGTCCTACCCCGACGACGACAAAAGAACGCAGTCTCTCGACCTTAAAAACACGACTAAACTTAACACAGGCGGTAACCGAAAATGAATTATCTTACGAAAAAACAATTAGCAATACTCGTATTTTTTATTCCGCTCGCTTTCAAAATGGCGATGCTCCCGTCACTTTTATATAAGGAATGCGGAGCGAGTTTTTACATCGGTACCGGAATAATAACCGCGTTCGAGTTTCTTCAGCTTGCCGTTATTTTGAAAATCGTTTCTTTAGGCGGTTTCGAAAAAATAGAAAAATCTTTCGGAAAAGTCGCGAAATACGCCCTCGCTTTGCCCTTTTTATTTACCGTTATGGTAAAAACAATTATCTTTTCGGCGGAAGTTTTCAACTACACCACGCGATATCTATTCTACAACATATCCCCCCTGCCTATTATTTTCGCTCTGTGCCTTACTGCCTTTTATATCGCGGTCAAGGGGGCGAAAACGATTGGGAGAATTTACGAACTTTCGGTTTGGATAATACCCCTTATAATAATTTTCGGCGTGTTTTTCGGCAAATCGGAACTTTGCGCCGACTACCTTTTGCCCGTTTTCGAAAACGGCGTCGCCGCCACTCTTAAAGGTCTCGATAAGTATATAATTTACACTTTCGACTTTTCGCCGCTGCTCTTTTTCCGAATAGAAAAGGGCAAAAATCTTTCCGTGATAATAAGTTCGGTTTTAAGCGTGCTTGCCGTGACGGGCTGTTATATGTTTTTTCTCGTGAGCTACGGCAGAGCTTCGTTCCTTATCCCCGACGCTTTCGCGAGGCTCGCTTCCTTTAACACCGTCGTGAGCGAAATAGGCTCGCTCGACTGGCCGAGCTCCATACTGTGGATATGCGTTTCCGTAGCGAATATCGGTATAAAACTGTGCGCTATCGGCGAAATAGGCAGTTTTTTCAACCTGAAAAAACCGTGGTTTATCGGTTTAGCCGCCATCGCTACCGCAATAGTCCTTATGACCGCGCTTGGAACTTACGACAAAATAATCGCTTTCGCTTCGAGCGCGATACGCTACGCCGTGGTCGGAATAGAGATAGTTTTGCCGATAGTTATGCTCGTCCTTACCAAGATAAAACTACCCGCGGAGGTGTCGCTTGAAACGAAAAATTAAATGGCTCGCCGTTACGGCGATAGTAATATCTCTCCTCGTTTTCGGAAAACTTCTTCCTGCCGAACCCCTTTCGCAACGGGCGATAGTAGTAGGGTTCGGGATAGACGCGGAAGACGACGATACTCTTTCCATAAGCGCGCAAATTCTCAATCCGGGAGCGAAAGCCGACCAAAGCGGCGCGGAAACGAGCGTCGTCACCGTAAAGGACAAGACGATATCCGGCGCAATGGGCAAAATCAGCGAACGGTCGTCGAAAACCGTCGCCTTAACTCACTGCAACGTAGTATTTATCCACAAAAAAATCGCCGAAAACAACGATATTTACAGCGTAATTAACTACCTTATCACCAATTCCTACCTTAGCGAAAACGCCTATCTTTTCCTGACCGAAGAAAAATCGGAAAAATTGCTCAATTCAAAGACCGCTTTCGGCAACAACGCAAGTTTATACATGCAATCGCTCGTCGGTATTAACGGCGATTTCAGCGCGATAGCGAGCAAAACCTTGCAATGTTTCGTCGTGGGATACCATTCCCTCGGCGCGACCAACTGGCTGCCGATACTAAAACTCGAAGAAGTCACCCCGAAACAATCCGACAACGAGAGCGGCAACTCGGAGTACGTTTTCAACGCCAACTCTGTTGCCGTTTTTCGCAAAAACCGCCTTGTCGGGAGCTACGAAAAAGACTGTACGCAAGCTCTTACCTATATAAATTCCAAAGTAAAAAAGGGGCAACTCTTCGTAAAAGGCGACCACGAAGAGAATATTCTTCTCTACGTCATCGGCAACTCGGTAAAAAAATCTTTCGATTTAGACACGAAAACCGCTACCGTAAAACTTAAACTCAACTGTATTTTGAAAGAAATAATCGACATAGGCGACGAAGACAAGTATATAGACAGAACCGAAATGTCGGAAGCCGAAAAAAAACGCGTCGAAAACGACGTCAAGGAAAATATTATGCGTTTCTATACCGAAATGCAAAGTAAAGAGGTCGATTTATATAACTTTCTCGAATCGTTCAACTCGAAATTCGGCAAAAAAGCCAAGACCTTAAAAATTTCCGACGTCAATTTATCCCTTGACGTTACGTTAGAATACGATTAAAAAATAAACGCTCCGCCCCTCGCGATTTGACTTAAACTTACTATCGTAGTATAGTAATATCAATAGCGTTGCCGCTCGGCGGCTTTAAGGAGAACTTATGAAAATCGTTATACCGAAAGGAATAAAAATCGGTCATTGTCAGGACGAATACACGGGCGTGACGGTAATTTTGTCGGAAAAAGGCGCGACGGCGGGCGTTTCCGTAAGAGGTTGCGCCCCCGGAACGAGAGAAACCGACCTCCTCGCCCCCGAAAAAGCCGTGCAGAAAATAAACGCCGTCGTCCTTACCGGCGGTTCGGCGTACGGACTCGCATCGACGGTCGGAGTTATGGACTACTTACGCGATAACGGTTGCGGTCACAAGATGCCCGGCAAAGTCGTTCCCATAGTGTGCGGAGCGGTACTTTACGACCTTAACGCCAAAGAATATCGGTATCCCGACAGGGATATGGGCTACGCCGCCTGTGAAAACGCCGAAAAATCCCCCTCGTTCGGACAAGTCGGCGCGGGCAAAGGCGCTACCGTAGGTAAAATCCGCGGAATGAAACATTGCGATAAAAGCGGTATCGGCGCGGCTACGGTTAAAGTCGCGGGAATAACCGTCACCGCAGTAGTCGCAGTCAACGCTTTCGGCGACGTCGTGGACGAAAACGGCAAAATCATAGCGGGCGCAAAGGGCAAAAACGGCGAATATATCAACACGGAAAAGTGCCTTATCGACGCCGATTTATCTAAAATCGTGTTAGGAACCAACACCACGATAGGCTGTATAATAACGAACGCCTCTCTCGACAAAGTCCACGCCAATAAATTAGCCGAAATATCCCACGACGGATTAGCGAGAGCCGTCCGCCCCGTCCATACCGACTACGACGGCGACACGATGTTCTGTATGTCCACGGGCAAAATCCCCGTCCTTAATTTCGTAACCTTGCAGTCTGCGGCAGTAGTCGCCACCGAACAAGCCGTCCGCAACGCCGTATCGAGCGGCAAAGATTACAAAGTCCTTTTCGACGAAACCGAAGAATAAGTTTATGAATATAAACGAAGCGATAATAAAAAGAATAACGGAACTTTGCCGAGAAAAAAACGTAAACGTTTGCGAAGCGGCGTTAAACGGCGGTAAGTCCCCTTCCGCTATCTACGACATACTCAAAGGTCGCACTAAATGTTCCAAAGTTTCCACGATAAAAGCGTTCTGCCAAGGTATCGGCATAACGCTTTCCGAGTTCTTCGACAAAGATTATTTCAACGATTTTGAAGAATAAGCATATAAAAATCACGGCAAAACGCCGTGATTTTTATTACCGCATAGAAAGCCGTTTTTAGTGTGAAATTTAACTTAGAAGCCTAAAACCAATTATCGTCGTCTCTCGTTATGCGTTTAATTTTTTGCCTTAACGCTTCTTCTTCCATATATTCCTTTTGATATTTTGTTATTTCGTCTATTGCGCTTGGCTCGTCGGAATAGCCGTAATCTCTTTCGTCTCTTTTTTTTCGAACGTACCTAATTATACATTTGATAAGTCCCCAAAGTCCGCCGACGGCAGCAAATAAATTATGGTTTATAATGCCGCCTATCCACGCGGCAATAAAGAACTGCACTCCGAACTTAGGCACGAGCAAGAAAAACGAACCTATAAAACTTCCGCTACGGTTTCTGTCTCTGAATATATACGGGATATCAAATACTAATTGCAACACGAACGTAGCGCCCAACAGCACCCACACGTCGTCGTAGTCGTGCGTAAACCCGTAAATAACGCCGAAAATCGTATATCCTAAAAAGACGATAATTCCTAACATAATTAACTCCTAATATCTGTAATTGTCGTGGCGGTCATAATAATCGTCATATCTTTCGGCTTCTTCCCTTTTCTTTTTTTGATATTTGATGATATCGTCAAAGAACCAAAAAGCGCTTATAAGCGTGGCACTAATCATAAAAGCCGTCATTACTTCCAATTCTTTATCCAACACGAGTCTAAAAACCATTGAGATTATAAGCCATATAGAAACTAACGGACCTATTGATGCAAGTGGAGTTAAGAATAACCATTTTATCTCTCTTCTCCTTACGATATATAGAATCGTATCTATTATCATTGCCAATGCAAAAAACAGCAAGCCTATTAAGCCACATAATTCGCTTCCTGTAAATATATTTATTACAGCTCCTGCTATCGCAATGAGCCGTAATATGCTCGTAGCCACCACATCACCTTTTTTCATTTCGTACCTCTCGAATTTATTTGATACAGTTTCTGTATCATTTTATATTTTCATTATACATATTCTGTATCATTATGTCAATACTTTTTTTAAGGGGGAAATACGGATATGCTGAAACAAGAAGTGGGTAAAAAATTCAAGACTTGTCGTGAAGAATTAAAAATGTCGCAACGCGACGTGGCTATGCTTTTGGGCGTGGCGCAACCCGTTTATCAACGCTTTGAAAAAGGAATTTACGAATGTAATTACGAACAGCTACTTAAATTGAGCGAGATTTTCGACGTTTCGTTGGATTTTTTGTTCGGGAAAAAGGAATATTGAAAAAATAACCGCGAATTGACGGTTTGTTGAAATTATTTTATGTTAAAAAAACGGTCGCTGAAAAGCGACCGTTTTATTTATATTCTTAAAGAAGAATTATTCAATAATGGCACTTACTACGCCACTGCCTACGGTTCTGCCACCTTCACGGATAGCGAAACGCAATCCCTGTTCGATAGCGATAGGAGTGATGAGTTGGATTTCCATATCAATGTTGTCGCCGGGCATAACCATTTCTACGCCTTCGGGAAGGGTGATGGTTCCGGTAACGTCGGTGGTTCTGAAATAGAACTGGGGACGATATCCGTTAAAGAACGGGGTATGTCTTCCGCCTTCTTCTTTCTTCAAAACGTAAACCTGGGCTTTGAAGTGAGTGTGGGGATGAATCGTACCGGGTTTTGCGAGGACCTGTCCTCTTTCGATTTCTTTTCTTTCGATACCACGGAGAAGAGCGCCGATGTTGTCGCCGGCTTGAGCAAAGTCAAGGAGCTTACGGAACATTTCTACGCCGGTAACGGTGGTTTCTTTCGGTTTTTCCATAAGACCGACGATTTCGACCTTGTCCTGAACCTTAACGGTACCACGTTCTACTCTACCGGTAGCAACGGTTCCACGTCCGGTGATGGTGAATACGTCTTCGACAGGCATAAGGAAGGGCTTGTCGGTGTCACGTTCCGGTGCGGGAATGTAGGTGTCGATTGCATGGAGAAGTTCTCTTATGCAGTCGCAATCGGGGCTTTCGGGATGGCCTGCGTTGCAAGCTTCGATAGCCTTAAGAGCGGATCCTCTGATTACGGGGATGTCGTCTCCGGGGAAATCGTAGCTGGTAAGAAGTTCACGAATTTCCATTTCTACGAGGTCGAGCAATTCGGGATCGTCTACCTGGTCGACTTTGTTCATGAATACTACGATGTAAGGTACGCCAACCTGACGAGCGAGCAAGATGTGTTCGCGAGTCTGGGGCATCGGTCCGTCGGTAGAAGCAACGACGAGAATTGCGCCGTCCATCTGAGCAGCGCCGGTAATCATGTTCTTAACGTAGTCGGCGTGTCCGGGGCAGTCAACGTGAGCGTAGTGACGAGTTTCGGTCTGATACTCAACGTGCGCGGTGTTAATCGTTATACCTCTTGCCTTTTCTTCAGGTGCCTTATCGATTTCGTCGTAACGCATAACTTCTGCGTTACCCATAGCTGCGGACACCATGGTGATAGCTGCAGTCAACGTGGTCTTGCCGTGGTCAACGTGACCAATGGTACCGATGTTGCAGTGGGGCTTGCTTCTGTCAAATTTAGCTTTTGCCATTGTCATTTTTCCTCCTGTTTCGCGATATTTTTACTTATTGATCTTGTCAATTAATGAATCCGGTAATTTTTCGTAATGATCCATTTGCATTACGTATACACCTCTGCCCTGAGTCTTGGAACGCAGGTCAGTTGCATATCCGAACATTTCAGACAGCGGAACCATGCCTCTTACAGCCACGGAACCGTTGTGCATGTCTGTACCCTCGATGCGGCCTCTTCTTGAGCTGATGTCTCCGATTATATCTCCCATATATTCCTCGGGAGCGGTGACCTCGACCTTGAAGATGGGCTCCAAAAGCACCGGAGCGGCCTTCTTGGCGGCATCTCTGAAAGCCATGGAAGCGGCGATCTTAAATGCCATCTCGGACGAATCAACCTCGTGATA
>CACXFJ010000066.1 GCA_902766965.1 uncultured Eubacteriales bacterium
AATGTTCCCCCTTATCCGAATTTAACAAAGCTAATCATTCTCAACAAACCATATTGCTTGAATAGACTTTATTAAGATATGGATAAAAAATACCCATTAGGGTGGGTGGGCGGGATATACAAAGACCTATTTACAGATAAAAACGGAATAGAACTACTATCCTATTCCGTCATATACTTAATATCCATAACGCCGAAATCTCTGATTTTGGCAATTAACTCCGCTCTGTAAGGAGTGGAAAGTAACGCCCGCAGGGCAATTAACGCCGAGCCTACGGCTTGGCAATTAACTCCACGAAGTGGAATTTAACGCCCGTTAGGGCAATAAACTAATTCGAGAATATAAAGTTATACTTCCCCGTAGCTTTCGGGTAAGAGTACCATTTATCTTCTTCGTGGTCGGAGTCGTCTCTCGTCATAAGGTAGTCGTGAGAAAGGTACTCGTAATTTTTATGGGTGGTTCCCGTGGAATTAAGAACGTTTCCCCACGTCGTATCCACCATATACCAGCGGTTTTTTACGCTGACCTTGTTCCAGGCGTGAGCGCCTCCGCTTGCCGTGCCGGAGATTTTAAGAGAATCTATTCCTTCGATTTGGGTAAAACAGAGGAAAGCTTTGCTTAATCCGTCGCAGATGGCTACGCGGTTTTTCGTCGAAAAACTTTTGCTTGACGGAACGTAACCCAAAACCCCCTCCATATAAAGACATTCGTACGAGAAGAATATGCTTTGGTCGTCCACTTTCTGTTTGAGTACGTTGTCGACGAAATCGTAGTCGTAGATTACCGTATTTACCATATAGTCGTAGATATGGTGAATTTTCGTAGGCACGCTGTCGGAGTCGGAGTTTATCAGGGAAAGTATACGCCTTAATTCCGCGTAGATATATTCGGCGTTGCTGCCGGCTACGGGAACGGGTTTGTAGCCTTTCTTTATGGCGAAATACAGTTGGTCGCTACTCGATACCGATACGGTCTGCGTTCTGCTATCTATTGCGAAAGTTCGGTCGTGCGTAGTGGTAGTGACGTAATGGGGCGGTTCTGATTCGGTGTAAGCGTTGACGTACATATTTTTGCTGTCGGTCATAAGATAGGGGTTTACGTCGTAGTAGAAGCGAAGGACGTATTTCCCTATATTCCCGTCACGTTCGTAGCTGTAATTGTAGGCTGCGGAATCTTCGAAAGAAGCTACCGCCGACAGAACTTCCGATTCGAAGGCTTTATCTGCGGCGAGTGAATCGTCGTAAATGCCTTGGTAATCGTAAGCTATGAGGAATTCTTTTTCTACTTTTTCGTAAGTCGTACCCTTTTCGGCGACTTCGGTCGAATCGGGTCTGAATATAAGCAGATACGCAAAGAATTCGAACATCTCGTATCTCGTCGCGATATACGAATCTATCGTGGTAAATCCGCCGGGTACGTTCGCCGTGAAAGCCGTGTAGTCGGCTTTCGACAGTTTGTCGTAAGAGGCGGTGACTTTTTCGGAAGTGTTGTTTTTATAAATCGATTTAAGGGTGAGATTTATTGAGTCGGAATAGTCGTATCCGGCTTTTTCGAGATAGAAAATCCCGTCGCCGTAGTAATCTTTATATTCGGTATGCGTCTTATCCGACGGGTCGTAAACGGTGGTAATATTGTTGTCGTCGGTGACGGAAAGGACGTAGTTTACGTTATCGACGTAGTCCCAAACGGCTACCATTTTTCCGTCGCGGAAACTTACGGCAAGGGGATTTGCGCTCCCGTAAACGGTATTCTCGGGAAGTTCGTCTTCGCCGAAGCCCTTAACGTAGCGTATCACCGCGTCCAATCCCGTGAGTATGCCGCCCACCATGCCCAAACAACCCGTGAGAGTAAAGCACAGGAGGAGCGATACCGCTATAATTATCATCGAACGTTTAGTTTTCATTTCTTTTCCTTGCGAAAATATAGTGCAGACTTTGCCTTATGTCCGACAAAGCCTATTTATAGTGTACTATATAATTTATAAATTGTCTTAAAAAAACAAAATTTAAGGGCGGAAAATCGTATTTATTTTTGAAAACTTTATTTTATGCTTTCGAAAATGGCAAAAAACGCGATTTACCTGCCCGAAAAAATCATTTGATTTTCGTCACTTTATAGCCTGCTTCCGCAATTTTTGCCTTGATTACTTCGTCGCTTACGTCGCAGTCGTTAATTACGGCGGTCTTTTTTTCAAGGTTTACTTCGGCGGAAGTTATTCCTTCGATGCCGAGAAGAGCGGTTTTTACGTGGTTTACGCAATGTTGACACATCATTCCTTCGATATGAACGGTTTTCATAGTATTTTCTCCTTGTTTGTTTTTCTTTTTGCCGAACGCGCTCAGACGTAAGGCGTTGAGGACTACCGATACGGAACTAAGGCTCATGCACGCCGCCGCTATCATGGGGTTAAGGACGAGCGTCGTCGAGATAGGATACAGCACGCCGGCAGCAACCGGAATACCGAGTACGTTGTAGCCGAACGCCCAGAAGAGGTTTTGTTTTATTACGCGCAAGGTCTGCTTACTTAAATTTATCGCTCTTACCACGTCGGCAAGACTGTTCTTTACCAATACTATATCCGCGCTGTCTATCGCTATATCGGTACCGGCTCCGATGGCTATGCCTACGTCGGCTCTCGTGAGAGCGGGGGCGTCGTTTATTCCGTCGCCGACCATTGCTACTTTAAGTCCTTGTTCCCGATAGTTTCTTACGACGCTTTCCTTGTCGGCGGGAAGAACGTCGGAAATATATTCGTCGGTCTGCACCTCCGCAAAAACTTTTTCCGCGCTGCGCTTATTGTCGCCGGTAAGTATAACCGTCTTTATGCCCAGGGCTTTAAGTTCCGCCACCGCTTTCGCCGAATCGGGTTTGACCGGGTCGGAAAGGTCGAGATAACCTAAATAATCGTTTCCTTCAGCAACGTGAATTACGGTAAAACCGTTCGTTTCGGGAACTTCCACGCCGTTTTCGGTAAGGAAGTTTTTATTCCCGACGTAACATTGTTTTCCGTTTATCTTACCCGAAAGTCCTTTGCCCGCGATTTCGACGAAGTCGACGGTTTTTAACGCGGGAACATTCCTTTCTTCGGCGTAAGCGACTACCGCCGCGCTCAACGGGTGAGAAGAGGTCTTTTCCAAAGAATACGCTATCGATAAGCAATGCTCGTCGCCGTAGAAATTTTCGACGGCGGGGCGTCCTTCGGTAATAGTACCGGTCTTGTCGAAGATTATGCAGTTTATTTTATGCAGTAGTTCCAGACTTTCGGCGTTTTTTATAAGAATACCGTTTTCGGCGCCTTTGCCCGTGCCTACCATGATAGCCACGGGGGTAGCGAGACCCAAAGCGCACGGACAGGAAATGACGAGTACGCTTATCGCCATATTGAGAGCGAAGGGGAAAGTCTTGCCTACGCACATCCATACTATGAAAGTAATAAGACTTATGCTCATTACGACGGGGACGAACACGCCGCTTATCTTATCCGCAAGTCGGGAAATGGGAGCTTTCGACGACGAGGCTTCTTCCACGAGCCGAACGATTTTTTTCAACACGGTATCTTCGCCGACAGCCGTCACCTTAAATTCTATATATCCGCTTACCACGAGAGTTCCGCTTATAGCTTCGTCGCCTAAATTAGCGTCGCGGGGAATACTTTCGCCCGTTATTGTCGAAGTGTCCACCGAAGCCTTGCCCGCGGTAATTATGCCGTCGAGCGGTATTCTTTCGCCCGTCGTCACTTTCACTACGTCGCCCACTTTGATTTCCGACAGTGGAAGAACGGTTTCTCCGTCGGAAGTAACTACCGTAGCCGTATCCGGAGCAAGCCGCAAAAGTTTTTCTATCGCGGCGGTAGTCTTTCCTTTGGAACGCCCTTCGAGAAACTTCCCCAACGTGATGAGGGTAAGTATCATTCCCGCGCTTTCGAAGTACATATTGTGCATAAAAGAGTGTACCGTCGCGTGGTCGCCCTTTGCCGTGCCGACTATTATCATAATAAAGGCGTACAGTCCGTACAGGAAGGCTACTCCGCTGCCTACCGATATAAGAGTGTTCATATTAGGCGAACCCTTAAAAAGCGACTTCGTGCCGTTGGTAAAGTAGGAGAAATTGATTACTATTATCGGGATAGTCAACGCAAGCTGAACTCCCGCGAACAAAACGGGTCTGTCGGTAAGGAATTTCATAGGTATCCCCATCATACTGCCCATAGCCACTATAAACAGCGGAACTAAGAAGCAGGCGGAGATAATAAGACGATTTTTCAGCGACAAACCTTTTTCTTTCGGCAAAGAAGCGTCGTCTGTGTAAGGCGCCAAGCCGTATCCCGCTTTTTTTACGGCGTCATAGATTATATCGTCGGAGATATTGCCTTCCACTTTTAACGTTCTCGTAAGAAGATTGACTTCCGCTTTCTTTACTCCCGGCAAAACGCTTACCGATTTTTCTACTCTTGCGGCGCACGCGCTGCAAGACATACCCGTCACTAAATAGTTTTTCATACCGTTAGTATAACAGTTTTATTAAGTTTAATCAAACGTTTAAGTGAATGAAGGTTATATAATAATTTTATACTATTATATAAACTTTATATATCGTAACACGGTAGTTTTCGGGCAGGGCAAAAAGAGCAACGGAGAGGCTTAGACGCGTTGTTTTCGCAAAAGTCGCAAAAAAACTTCGATATATATCCGCTTTTTTGTCGTTGTTTGTCCTGTATTTTTTATGCGAAATCGTCTTCTCCCCGGTTTTTGCGGCGTAAAGCAACGTCTTGCGGCACCCCGAAAAATAAAAATGGCTTTACAACGGAACGGATATTTGATAAGATTAAAATATATGATTTTTGCATGGAGAGAACGTTAATGTACGACATATTGATAAATCCGCATTCGGGTAAAGGCAAGAGTCTTGCCGCCTTAAAGACGGTGGAAACCATTCTTACGGGAAAACAAATAGAGTATACCGTTCATCGCACGGCGTATCCCGGACACGCGCAGGAAATCGTGCGGGAACTTAACAAAAAAGACGACTGCAAACTTATAGTGATGGGGGGCGACGGCTCGTTTAACGAAGCCCTTAACGGAATAGAAGATTTTTCTAAAATAACCGTCGGTTTTATTCCCTGCGGCACCGGTAACGATTACGTCAAAGCCACGAATATACCGAGAGATCCCGCCAAGGCTCTCGAATTTATCCTTAAAGACGATATAGGGTACACCGATTTTATTCAGCTCGACGACAGAAGAGCTTTGAATACGACGGGAGCGGGTATGGACGTGGACGTTTTGGTCAAGTACGGGCAGATGAAAGCGTTTCACGGCAAGGCAAAATACTACGCCGCGCTTTTTTATACCGTCCTTCACCTCCGTTTTCATCGTATGATTATAGAACTCGACGGAAAGACGGAAGAAAAATCAATTATCATTACTTCTATCTGCAACGGTATCTATATCGGCGGCGGAATGCCGATAGGTCCTCTCGCCGACGTGAACGACGGACTTCTCGACGTGGTAATAATTAAAGAAACCTCTAAATTCAAGGTCTATAAATTATTGTTTAAATTCCTTAAAGGAAAACATCTCGATAATCCCGATACCGAATATGTCCGTTGTAAGGAAATAAAGGTGACGTTGCTCGACGACGGCAAGACGCAGGTCGACGGCGAAGTCTACGACAACAAAGTTTTGCATTGCAAAATCGCGCATAACGTATTGAAAACGTTCAAATAATAATATTATGGTCAGACTTAACGAAAACAAAGAAATCGTAGAAACCGTCCGCGAAGGACTTAAAAGAACGGGCGGATATTGTCCTTGTCGCAGAGAGCGTACCGAGGATTACAAATGTATGTGCAAGGAGTTCCGGGAGCAGATAGCCGATCCGAATTTCGAGGGATACTGCCATTGTTATTTATACTATAAAACGAAAGATTAGCACAAAAAAAGAACCCGTAACGAAAAGGGTTCTTTTTTTATCGATTAAAGAATTTTATTTTTCGAAAAGAGAGGCGACCAGACGTTCGCTCGGGGCGTATTTTTTGAAAATCAGCGAGAACAGCGGCGTTACGATAAAGGAAGCAGCCATACTCACCACGCCGATAAACGGACTGCGACCGATACCCGATTTCAATATTACGCCGAAGCTACCGTTCGGCGTTTGCATTATTCCGAGTCCTATTATCATAGCTACGTTTATAAGAAGAGTGGTTATTATCGAAGCGTAGACGCCTATTTTATTTATCTTTTTGGAATACAGACCTAAGACGTAAGGACCGATAAAACATCCCGCCAAAAGCCCCCAGCTAAGGCTCATCATCGTGACTATGGCGTCGATTTCTATGATGGCGAGTATTGCGCTCACCGCCACGAACACGAGACACAGTACGCGCATGAGAATAGTGACGTTGCTGTCGGGAGCTTGCTTTTTTACGTATCCTTTATAAAAATCCACGCTTACGGTGGAAGCGGAAGACAAAGATAAGGAAGCGAGGGTGGACATACTTGCCGAAAAGAGAAGTACGAGTATAAGCCCCATAAGAGCGGGCGAGAGGTTAGCGGACAGCATTTCGGGGACGAGCCTGTCGAAATTTCCGCCGAGTGAGTTCGTAAAGGCGTCTTTACTTATAAACAGCGTAACGAGACTTCCCGTAAAGTATGCGCCGCAACCTACTATGAGCGCGAAAACCGTGCTTATTATCGCTCCCTTTTTTATGGCGGCGTCGTCTTTTATCGCGTAAAATTTATGTACCGACTGCGGCAAGCCCCATATACCGAAAGAGGTGAGGAGAGTGAGAATTACTACGTTGAAAGCGGGGCTGTCAAGGAAAGTTTTTCCTTCGGGAACTTTCGCCGACGGGATAAAACCTAACCCCGATTCGGTAAGTTTTTTCAGTCCTTCGCCGTAGTTTACCGCGTCTTTCCCTAACAGAACAAACACGCACGCAAGGATACCGACTATCATTATTATACCTTGAATAAAGTCGGTAACGGAAGTAGCGAAGTATCCGCCGAGGAAGAGATAAACGGCGGTTACCGCAGCAAGGATAATTATGCAATATACGGGTTTTAGGTTCATAACTTGCGAGAAAATGTATCCCAAACCCTGATAAACCGATGAAGAGTAAGGCAAAAGGAAAATAAAGATAAGCAAGGACGCCACGAGTTTGATATGCTTGGATTCGTACCGCTTTTCAAAGAATTCGGGCATGGTTCTCGCGGATAACGCGACGGTAAACTTTTTCGTGCGTTTGGCTAAGACCAGCCATGCGGCGAGGGTACCGATAAGCATGTTGCCTATACCTATCCATACGGCGGACAGACCGAAGTTCCAGCCGAACTTTCCCGCGTATCCTATGAATATTACCGCGCTGAAATAAGTCGCGCCGTAAGCGAAAGCGGTGAGCCACCCGCCAACCCCTTTGTTGGCAAACATAAAATCGTTAAGGGATTTGCTTTTCTTCGCGCTGAATACGGCTACGGCGATAAGCACTGCGATGTACGCGCAGAAAATTACGTATTGCGCCGCTTTTGCCGCGGAAATAATGGTTATCATCGTTCTCTCCAAAATTTTTTATATAAAGCATTGTATACCATAAAGCGTCGTCGGGGCAAGGCAAAATATAGTAAAAAGCATTTTTACACCGCTTTTTTGCAAAAAAGCACCCTTCGCAAAAAAAGAAGAGCGGCACAGACGCGTCGATTTTCGCGGCGTAAAGCAATTTTTACGGAGCTTTTCTCAAAAAACAGGTATATTGACAACGTTTGTATATTATTATATAATTATTAAATAAAATAATCAGGCGAGGTGTGAATATGATACAAAACGAAATCAAAAAAATTCAAAAGTTATTAAACAAGGATGGAAATATCGCCGAACCCGGTTACGCTAAAAGTCTGTTGTGGGAATACAGCCGTGACGATATAAAAGCCAAAAAGAGTCGCATAAAAGAATGGGACTACTACTATATCGGCAACGACGACTGCGCGCTGTGCCTTACCATAGCGGATATGGGCTTCGTGGGGGCGTTGAGCGCGACGACGATAGATTTTACCGTTCCTTCGCAAATAACGAAGAGCGCGGTTTGTCTTTTTCCTATGGGGAAATTCAACATGCCGACCACAAGCGTGGTAGGCGATTGCTCGCAGAAAATAGGCAAGGTGGAAATGACCTTTATAAACGACGGAAAAACCCGTCGCATTTACGGCGTTTATCCCAAGTTCGGGAACAATAAAGAGACGTTGTCTTTCGAAGTTACTCTCACCGATGCGCCGCAGGAAAGTATGGTAATAGCCACGCCGTTTAATAAAAAAGGACACTTTTATTACAATCAGAAAATCAACTGTATGACGGCGGACGGAACTTTCAGTTTAGGCGATAAGGAATATTCTTTAAGTAAAGACAAAAACACTCTCGCCACTCTCGACTGGGGCAGGGGCGTATGGACCTACGACAATACCTGGTACTGGGGTAGTTTGCAGACGGTTTTCCCGGACGGAAAGAAGTTCGGATTTAACATAGGTTACGGCTTCGGTTGCAACGACAAAGCCACCGAAAATATGTTGTTCTATAAGGGTATGAGCCACAAGCTCGACGAGATTACCTTTAACATTCCCGTAAAGGACGGCAAGGACGATTATATGAGCGACTGGACGTTCACGAGTAACGACGGACGTTTTTATATGGACTTCCACCCCCTTATCGACAGACAGGCTCCGCTCGACCTCAAAGTGTTCGCGATGATACCGCACCAGGTGTTCGGATATTTTACGGGTAAAGCGGTTTTGGACGACGGTAGCGAAATTCATTTGGATAAGGTGTTGGGCTTTGCGGAGAAAGTACATAACAAGTGGTAATAACGATTACGTTATAGTTTTGGGAAAACGACTTGCCGACGACGGAAGTCCGTTGCCCGAACTGTACGAAAGGTTGGAAAAAGCGATAGAGCTTTACCGGAACGGCGTCGCGGACAGGTTTCTGGTTTGCGGCGGAAAGACTAACGAGCTTACCGAAAAGAAAGAGTCGGAGGTAATGAAAGAGTACCTCGTTTCTCGCGGCGTAAATACCGACCTCATCATAGAGGAAGGGGAATCTGCGACCACTTTAAGCAACGGCAGGTTTTGCAAAAGGATACTGAAAAGTATTCCGCACGACCGACTGTATCTCGTCACGTCCTCGTATCATATGTTCAGACCGTATCTTAACCCGAAGAGGATTTTCAAAGTGTGCGGTATGCCCGTACGCGGCGTTCATTCCGTCGACAGCAACGTCGAAATTTACGGAAAGTCTGTCGGCA
Organism: uncultured Eubacteriales bacterium; assembly: GCA_902766965.1. Lineage (GTDB taxonomy): Bacteria > Bacillota > Clostridia > Christensenellales > DTU072 > CAG-1782. The sequence continues at coordinate 9,290 of CACXFJ010000066.1, forward strand.
AACCCGTTCTCTTTATATATAAGGATAGGGCGGTACTCGGAAGATTTTTGCGTGATAATCCCGACGCGAGAGTTATCGCAAAGGACGTCGCCACCGCTGTGAGAGCGGGCAGAAAAAAGTATTATCTCCGCAGCGACGAGGCGATAAAAAATTTTATTGAAGAAACAGAAAAGGTTTTCGGAAAAACCGAAGTAAGGTTTTCGGAGGAAAAATGATAAAAAAACTTACGGCAAAAAAGGTAGAAAACGCAGGACTAAAACCCGAATTTATCGACGGTTACAGCGTGTTCACCAAAGAAAAGGGCAGAGATTTTAAGATTTTGCAACTGACCGATTTGCACTTCGGCAGAGGAATACTCAGTTTAGGCAAAGATAAACTCGCCCATAACGCGGTAGTCACGATAGTCGAGAGAGAAAAACCCGACCTCATTATAATAACCGGCGACAATATCTACCCCTTGCCGATTTTTTCGGGAACTTGCAACAATTTAAGAGAATCGAAATACGTCGGCAACCTTATGGAACAGTTCGAGATACCGTGGACTATGACTTTCGGCAACCACGATACGGAACCGGCTTTCGCCACTCATTCCCGCGAAGATTTGCTTAAATATTATTCGTCGCTCGATCATTGCCTGCTTTGCGACGGCGCGCCGGGAGTATTCGGCACGGGCAATCATATAATTAAGTTAAACAACCCGGACGGAGAACTTAATACCGCTCTCGTTATGCTCGACAGCAATATGTATCTCGGCACTTCCTTTTTCAGTACCTTCGACAATATCCACGACGACCAGATAGAGTGGTACAAGTCGGAAATTGCGAAAATGAGTCCGGAGGGGACGGTAAAACCGAGCCTTGCTTTCTTCCATATGCCTTTGAAAGAATACAGAGACGCGTGGGAAAAACTCAAAACGGGGCATACCGACGAAGTGACTTACCACTGCGGAACTATCGCCGAAAAGAACGACCACGTCGGCTTTTCCAGACGCAAAGAAGGACATTTCTTCGACGAGATGGTCAAGTTCGGTTCCTGCAAAGGCACTTTCTGCGGTCACGACCACCTCAATAATATCTCTATGACCTATAAAGGTATACGCCTTACCTACGGTATGGCGATAGACTACCTTGCTTACGTCGGAATTAAGAAAAAGTACACCAACCGCGGCGCTACCGTCATCACGATAGCCGACGACGCCTCTTTCGACGTAAAACTTTCGCCTCTGACCACCCCCGTCGAAATATACGAATAAAATACCGTCACAAAAAACACGTCGCCCCTTATAATCGACGTGTCGTATAAAAAGTTGTTTTATAAATCACCACGCAGACAAAAGCCGCTCTTTCGAGTGGCTTTTTGGTTAATACGGTTTTTAATCGTCCGCACGTTTCTCATCGTGCGTGGCGCCCGCCCGGGCGGGCGACAATTCACAGGATTGTCGCTGTCTCTGCCCGTTCGACCCCCCG
>CACXFJ010000067.1 GCA_902766965.1 uncultured Eubacteriales bacterium
CGGTGCCGCTTTCCGCAGAGAAACGTAAGTAAGTGTTCTTCGTCGCGGTGGCGAGAGCCATTCCGTAAGAGTCGGCTAAGATTACGTTTTGACCGCTTATTTCCGCTTCGTCCGCGGGGGTTCCCGTCCCGGTATCGTCGCCTGCGGTAAGATACATAAGGCTAAGGGCGTTTTGCCTTGCTTCCGACGACAGGAATTCGTAAATTTTTATTACGCCTTTATACGCATAGAAACCTACGTAACCGCCGTTTGCGGTAGTGCCGGGCGCGCCTATTATTTCTTTTACGCCCGATTCGCCTATACTCGGAGTGTCGACGAAGTTTCTTCTTATCTTCGCATACAGCAATTCTTCGCCGTTCCTTAACAGTCTTACTATTATTACGCCGCTTGCGTAGTCGTATCTCGCTTCGATTATATTTTTGATACCGACTAAGTTTACCGTTCCTATTACTTTCGTCCATACGGTAGAACCGTTGCTTAACTTGACCGACGCGACGTAGTTTCCGTCCGAACCTTTCACAAAGTCGAGAGAAAGTCCGCTGTCCTTGCCTACGTCGGATATTCCGCTATTGCTTACTTTGAGGATAAAGCTGATATTCCCCCTAGCGTCGGTATTTGCGTAGTCGAACACTACTTTGGAATAGGATATAGCCGTCTGTCTGTCCATACTGTACACGCCTATCCCTTCCGACGCGTCAAACACGGCGGGTTTGTCGGAACTTATTTCGTAAACGGTTCCGTTCTGGTAGTCTTCGAATACGGAAGTGGACGCGGTAGTATCGAGAATACATACGTAGAACGACACGCTGTATACTTCTCTGTCCATTACCGCAAGACTGAGCGTCACCCTGTAAAGTCCTGCGTCCTTAGAGGTAATATCGGAACAAAATCTGCCGGTTATTGCGTCGGTGTATACGAAAGAATAAGTTACGTTCCCGGCGTATCCGTCGACGCTGTTAATGGTTTTTGCGTAAATAATCTCTTCGACGGAATTAAGCGAACCGCCTTTTTCAACGTAAATAACGGAACCGTTATCGACGGGCCATATTCTTACGTCGCGGACGCTGCCGTCGTTATCCATTCTTATACCCATTGTCTTTAACGTAAATCCGCCGATAAACGCGGTACATTCGTTGATGACGAAACCGGTTTTCCCAGGAGTGGAGAAGTCTACGTAATTATCATATGAATAATTCTTAACGTACTCGTAATAAGTTTCTCCGCTTCCGGAAGTCATTTCCTCGACGGTTTCTATAAGCGTTCTTTCCCCGCCCTTTACGTCTATCTGATACGAAAATCTGTCGTCGAGAGTAAACGCTACTCTGTAATTACGGGCGGTGACGGTGGTGGTTTTTACGTCGCTGTTTTTCGTGACGGTCTTGTTCGCATAGTCCAAATATCCGACTTTATCGAGATAAACGCCGAGTTTATGACGTCTTCCGTCGAAAACGTTGATGTCCGAAAGAATACTTCTCACGCTTTCCGTACCGTCCGCTTTCGTCACGACGTAGGAATCCAACGTAGCTTCGCTTAATACGCTTCCGCTCGAAACTTCTATAATTTTTACGTAGTAACAGAATTCCGAACCGCCCTTGAAACCGAGTACCACGCGGGTAAGAGCGTTCTCGTAAAGTACGGTTTCGTAAGTATATACTAAACTATCCTTAACGCCGAGTATAAATTCCGAATAGATATAATCGAAATTACCCGAATAAGCGGCAGTCGAACCTTTATCCGTGAGATAGTAAGTAGCGTTAATATTCTTCGTATCGCCGAACGGGCTTGCCGTATCGGTTCCGCTCACGTTGTAGACGAAGTCGGATTCTGCTTTGGTCTTTACCGTTTCGTCCTCCGTGCCGTAAACTCTCACGATAAATTCGCCCGACTCTACGCTCGATATGACTTCGCCGCCGAAGAAACTTTCCGTAAAGACGAGTTTAAGTTTAAGTTCGTCGCCTATCTTAACCGAAGCGGGTTCGTCTCCTACGAACTGAACGCTCCAAGTCGCTCTGTGGTCGATATACGAATAATAATTCGCGTCCACGCCTTTTTTCAAATCGACGTATACGTCGCTGCCGTCGGATATTATGCCGTCGTAAGCCACTCTCACGAACATACTGAGGTTGTTCTTAATTTCGTTCTTGTAGTCGCTCTCCGCTCCGACAAGGCTTATCGCGCTGTACGGCAATTCGCCGCCTTCGCCGCTGATACCTATATTCCTTACTACGGGATAATACGTTACCGTCATTTCTTCGCAAGAATAAATATAGTTCGAAGAACTGTACCAAGTGTCCGTAAGTTTCATTTTACATTTTCCCGCGGCGAGCGTGGCCGAACCGTTCTGCGTTATGGAATAACTTACTTTCGAAGCGTAATTGTCGGGAGCCGAACCGCCCGTCCAGGTAAGGTCGAGCAAGTCCTTTATCGTAAGATTGCCGTTCGGGTCGTAGCCTATAATTTCTTCGGGGTTGGTTATTTCAAAGTAGTAATCGAGTCGACCGCTACCCGATTCGGAATAGGTAAGTTTATCTTTTTCGCCCGCGAGAATACTTATGTATCCTTCGGTGTTGTATTCAGTACCCGTTCTGCTACGCAGTCTTAAATTGAGGACGCGCTTTGCTATGCTGTACCCGAACTCCCCTAAAATAACGTTGTAATTTTCGAGAGAATTAAGGTCGGCGTTTTCCATAACGTAGGAATTAAGGTTCCCGTACGATATGTTTGCGGTAGCGAAATATGTCTTCATCGTATCCACAAACTTATTTACGTCCACCATAGAAGTCTTAATTTGCGTTTCGGCTTGTCTTTGCTTAGCGTTCTCTTCGCTGTAATTATAATCGGACTGCAATTCCGACAGCACGGGGAAACCTCTGAACACGAACTTATAGTCTGCGTCGGTAAGCGTCTGTCCGTACTTCATCGTGATTTCGCCGCCGCCCACGGCTTCTACCGTGACGGTAAGGTTTACTTTA
>CACXFJ010000068.1 GCA_902766965.1 uncultured Eubacteriales bacterium
TCCACGACGTCGTAAGCAAAATTGAATTTATCGGGGACTTTAAGTTTGCAATTCTCCGCAAAATCGTCGTAATCGGCAAATTCGGTTCGGTCAAGATATCTGTTAAGTAAATTCATAAGTATTCTCCGTTTATATTAAAAAAATCGGTTCCCTTAGCTTGCAAGAAAACCGATTTCCGTTTGTTCTTAATTAACTCGCAAGCAACGCAAAACTATCCGCAAACCGTGACGACGGCGAGGACGACGACTACTACAATGCTGACGACTATGTTTTTAACGTTGCTTCTTTTCATTTTTTACCTTGTTTTATCTTATCATTGCGACGGAATACTTGTCAATTTTTTTATACCGATTTTTTGTATTTTTATGCGGTAAATTACCGCCGTCATCTGTTTATGCTCAATAAATCCTTGATTACCACCGAAGAAACGAGCAAACCCGCGCTCGCGGGTACGAAAGATATACTGCTCGGCGTGCGTGTCTTTACCACGGGTTCTTCTTCTGAATACACGACGGTAAGGCTTTTTACCCCCCTTTTTCTGAGCTGACTCCGTATTACTTTACACAAAGGACAGATTTTCGTGTCGTAAATATCCGCCACCTTAAAGTCCGACGGGTTAAGTTTGTTTCCGCAAGACATACAGCTTATTATCTTTATTCCTTTCTTCTCGGCGTACTCCGCAAGGGCGAGTTTCGCAGTCACGTTGTCGATACAGTCGGCTATATAGTCGTATTCCTCCAAACGGAAACTTTCTACGTTTTCGGGGGTAAGAAAACGCTCTTCGGCGAAAAACTTTCCGTCGGGGTTAATATCTTCCGCCCGTTCTTTCATTACGGCGGCTTTGTTTTTCCCTATCGTGGAATAAAGAGCGACTATCTGCCTGTTAAGATTACTTTCCGCTACGACGTCGCCGTCGCAAAACGTTATTTCTCCCACGCCGCTCCTTATCAATGATTCGCAGACGTGTCCGCCCACTCCCCCTACTCCGAAAACGATAACCTTACTTTCAGTAAGGTTAGTTATATCTCCGACTAAGCCGGTCAGCCTCGAAAACCTTTCCATATCTCTCCTATAACCGCAAAACTATCGGGTTTATATCGTACAGTTTTTTAAGAATCGAGCCATCGATTTTCGCAAGCAAATCAGTTATCGTCGCGGAATCCTCGAAACATTTTATCACGGCAAGAACGAGCAACAGAAACGCAAACGCTATCGCCGGGGCGAAAATCATTCCCAAAGTGCGGTTTATTACTTTCATGACCCCGTTGTCGGCTTCAAACAATCCGCAAACAAGTTTTACTATGATTATCCTCACTATCTGCGTCACGACGAACAACGCAAGGTAAAATATGATGACGCCAGCTTGAATTTTGCCTAAAAACTCCCATTTGTCGGCTAAAATATCGTTAAGTTGCCCCACCCATTCGGTCATTTTCGGCGTGCCTAAAATCATTCCGCCGAACGCGACGCATACGAATACGGATATAACGATTCCGAACACGCCGCCCGTGAAAGTCTTCAAAGACTTACCGAACCCTCTTATATATCCTAATATAAGAAGAGCTACGCCTATCGCAATAAAAACAATGTCTACCGTCTGCATAAATCTCCTATGCTCCACAATATCGGAGCTTTTCCGTCCGTTCTTACGGCTTCCGCCATGGATTTCAACGCCGTTATCGTAAACCCGAGACTCGTTCCCTCGTAACTTTTCACGAAGCGTTCTTCCTCTATTCCCTGTCCGCGTCCGTATTTAACGAACGTGCAGACTATTTCCGCTGCGACTTTTAGCGGATACTTCATTTCCGCTGCGTCGCGCATCACTTTGAAAAAGTCGTCGTGAAAAGTGTTTTCCACTTCTTCTTTGAACCTTTTCAGATTTTCGGCGGAAACTCTCTCTTCTTTTATCTTTTTCTTTACGTTCTTTTTCGACGACCTCCCGCCCCAACCTTTGTTGAAAGGCAAGCTCTCTTTTTCGACAATTTTTTCACGTGAAACATTTTCGTTCTTTTCTTTTTTCTTCATTCCGTATAATCCTTATCCATCGTTATTATGAGGCTTATTTTCGGGTCTCTCGCCTTGATTCTGTCTATGAGAGCGGTCACGAGCTGTTCGTCTTTTATCCCGTACCCGTACGGCGTGACGAGGTCGAAGATTACGTTTACGTTGTTTTCTCCCCACACCACGCGGAAATCGTGAAAGTTAAGTTGCGGGTCGATAGCCTTCAGCTCTTCTCTTACGAGAGTTTTTAAGTTTTCCACTCGTTCGTCGTTCACTATCACGGGGTCCATGTGGATTACCATGTTTACGCCGTGTTTCAACATATCCTTTTCTATTCCGTCGATAAGTTCGTGACTTTTCATTATATCTACGGACGCGTCCACTTCGACGTGCACCGACACGAAGTATCTGTTAGGTCCGTAATTATGGGCGATCAGATCGTGGATACCTTTCACCCCGTCGTACGAAAGAAGTACGTCCTTTATTTTCTTTACGAATTCGGGATCCGGCTTTTCTCCCAATAAAGGACTCATTGTTTCTTTGACGAGCTTAATTCCGTTCGCTAAAATGAACGCCGCCACAAGCACGCCGGCGTATGCGTCGAGTTCTATTTTCGCAAAATACGCCACCACCGCGCAGATAAGAACCGCTCCGGTGGAAATCGTATCGTTAAGGCTGTCCACCGCCGCCGCGTGCAAAGAACCGGAATTTATTTTCTTCGCCGTTTTGCGATAGTAAAAGAACATGAATACCTTTACGAGTATCGACGCGGCAAGAACCGTCATCGTTATTATCGACGCGTCGGAAGAGCCTTTGCCGATGATTTTTTCTATCGAGTTACGACCGAGTTCCACCCCTAAAAACAGCACGATAAAGGCTATAATCAGTCCCGTAATGTATTCGTAACGGGCGTGTCCGAACGGGTGGTCCTTGTCGGCGGGTTTGTTCGCCCATCTGAAACCCAACAAATTAACGACGGAAGAGCCTGCGTCGGTCACGTTGTTAAATCCGTCGCCGAGCACCGCTACGCTGTTAAAGATAAGTCCGACCGCGATTTTCGCGCCGCTTAAAAGAAGGTTAAGAAATATTCCCACCGCCGCGGCAAGCACGCCGTACGCGTTGCGGACTTTCGGGTCGTCCGTGTTTTTGTAGTTTTTTATGAAAACTTTTTCCAACATCGTTTTTATCTCTCTCCTGAATATAATCATATCACTTTGCCGCCGTTTTTACAAGCAAACGAAATATTGCGTTGCGATTATAACTTTTTGCAAACGTAGTTTGCAAACGAAAATTTTTCTTCCTAAAAACCGACGAGTGTGCTAATATATAGATATGCGTTTATACGCCGACGCGAAAAAATTTTTTGAGAAATTTATTTTTTTGCGTAACCTTTTCTTCCCGAAAGCGTCTTATTTGCGAAAACACCTTAAAGGAGGACTCGTTATGAAAAAGGCATTACTTATAATTATCTCCGTTCTTGCGATAGTAGCGACGGCGTTCGCTCTTGTAGCGTGCGACAACTCGGTCAAGACTTCGAAATCGTTAAAAACGGCGGCGTTCGCGGCGATAGGCGCAGCCGAATCCGACGTGGAATACGTCGTGGTGAACGAAACGGAAACCGGCTCCGAAGTCGAATTCGTGATAAGCGGCGTAAAATACAACGTCTATCTCGACTCGCAGAACAACCCTGTAAAACTTAAAATAAACGACGCGGAAATAGCAATAAAAGACGTTCCCGTCCTGCCCTCTTCTCCCGACGCGAAGTATATCGGTACGGATAAGGCTCTCGAAGCGGCTTTATCGGACGCGGGACTTACGAAAGACGACGTGACGAAAACGGAAGTGGAACTCGATTTCGACGACGGAAAGTATCTGTACGACGTGGAATTTACTTGCGGACAGACGGAATACGAATACAAAATAAACGCTACCGACGGAAGCGTGTATATGTCCGAAATAAACGGCGTGACGGTAAAAGAACCCTCCGTATCGGGCAAGACGTTCATCGGCACGGAAGCCGCCAAAGAAAAATCTTTGACTGCGGCGAACGTAACCGCCGAAAAAGCGACTTTTACCAAAGTTAAAATCGATTCCGACCACGGAGTATACGTATACGAAATAAAGTTTACCGCCGACGGCACGAAGTACGAATATAAAATACACGCGGAAACCGGCGAAGTGATTAAGTTTGAAATCGACGGCGGCAAAACGGGACAACCGGGCAACGCCGAAGACGTAGAGAAAGCCAAATCGATAGCTCTCGCTCACGCCGGCGTAGCCGCCGGGAAAGCTACCTTTACCGAAGTAAAACTCGAAACGAAACGCGGCGTAAAAATTTACGAAATCGAATTTACCGCCGACGGGTTCGAGTACGAATACGAAATAAACGCCGCCACTTTCGAAATAATATCGGCGGAAAAGGATATAGACGACTAAACTTATGCGAAGCGACGTAGTGGAAGAATTATTCAAAGCGCATTATAACGGCGCGTTGCTGTACACGGCGTCGCTTTGCAAAAACTTCGCGCTGGCGGAAGACGTGGTATCGGAAGCTTTTTTCAAAGCCCTGTCCTCCGCCGACGCAGACAATTTCAAAGCGTGGCTGTTTGCGGTTTGCCGAAACGCCGTTTTTTCGTTAAAACGCAAAAAACTCCGTCAGGTAGCCCTTACCGTCGACTACGCCGACGACAACGAGTCCGCCGTCGACAAAATAATAAAAGACGAGCGTTACGCCGCTCTGTACAGAGCCGTTTCGCTTCTTCCCGACAATTATCGCGAAGCGATAACTTTGTTTTATTTTGAAGAACTGTCAATAAAAGACGTCGCGAAAATAACGCAAAAGAGCGAAACCGCAACGAAAGTTACTCTTATGCGCGCGAGAGAAAAATTAAAATCTATTTTGGAGCTGAAAAATGAACTTTGAACAGACTTATAAAAAATACCTTGACGGTACCGCAACGGAAGAAGAAAAAACTTTCGTCGAAAACGAAATAAAGAAATGCAACGACCTTTTCGCCGTCATCGAAAGGCAAGGCGAACCCGCGTCTTACACCTCTCCCGTGGCGGACGAAACGGTAAAAAAAGCGAAAAAGCGTTTCTCTACCCGTCATACCGTCCGCACCGTTATCGTATCCTTAATAGTAGCGATAGTCGTCGTGGGAGCAATATTAGGCGGAGTTTTCGGCGCGGCGGGAGCTTACGCAAAAAAGAACCTCGTCGTAAACAAAGCGCAGGCGGAGTCCATCGCCATAGCCTACGTCGCCGACAATTACCGCTCCGCCGGTAAAATAGTGGTCACTTCTTGCGAAAGAGAATTGAGGATGAAAACCAAGCTTTCCGGCTCCGTTTACGTTTACGAAATAGAAGTTTTTAACGGGTTTGCCAAGTTCGAGCTTGTCGTAGACGGGAAAAGCGGTCTTGTCTACATGGGATAATTTTACTTTATTTTATCCGCATTTTACTCGGTCGTCGTTTGACTCTGCGAAGATACGGTTATAGAATAGGAACGTAAACCGAACGAGGAATATGAGAATGAAAAAAGCTAATCTTTACTTTTACTACTACTTTTACTTTAAGTCATAGTAATTCGCTACGATAGCTTTTGCATTGACTGAAAATGAAAGTTCATCGTAGCAAGATGAACTTTTTTTATTTTAGGAAAACGGAGATTAAGAAAATGAAACGAATCACGGCTAACGCCTTTTATTACTACTATTACTTTTTTAGAAATCGGGTTATTTAGGCTACGATAAGTTTTCCGTTGACAAAAAACGAACGCAAAAACCTGTCGCAGCCGACGGGTTTTTTTAATAAACGAACAAATTCAGGAGAAACCATTATGAAAAAGACACTTAAAAGCATTACGTTAATCGTTCTTACCCTGCTCGTCGCGGCGATAGCCGTACTGCCTCTTTCGGCATGCACGAAGCCGACCGACTTCACCGTAGGCATAATTCAGCTCGCCCCTCACGTCGCCCTCGATAAAGCCACGCAAGGATTTATCGACGGGCTTACCGAAGAGATGAACAAGGCGGGCAAAACCGTCAAGTTCGATTTACAGAACGCGCAGGGGGATTCGGCTACCTGTCCTACCATAGTAAACAGTTTCGTAAGCAAAAACGTCGACCTTATTATGGCTAACGCCACCGCCGCTTTGCAAGCCGCCGCAAACGCCACCGTAAAAATCCCGATACTCGGCACGAGCGTGACCGAATACGGCGTGGCTCTCGGAATAAACGACTTCAACGGCACCGTCGGCGGAAACGTGTCGGGAACGAGCGACCTTGCTCCCCTTGCCGAACAAGCTCGGATGATAATAGACCTTTATCCGTCGGCTCAAAAAATAGGTCTTCTTTACTGCTCCGCGGAACCTAATTCCAAATATCAGGTGGAAGCGGTAAAAAGAATTCTCGAAGCCGCGGGAAAAACGGCGAACTTATTTTCTTTCAGCGACAGCAACGATTTAAGTTCGGTTTGTACCGACGCGGCAAGTAAGAGCGACGCATTATACGTCCCTACCGACAACACCGTCGCTTCCAACACGGAAACCATAAATAACGTTTGTCAGGGAAAAATTCCCGTGTTCTCGGGAGAAGAAGGTATCTGCGTCGGTTGCGGCGTGGTTACCCTTTCGATAAGCTACTACAATATCGGCGTAAAAACCGGCAAAATGGCGGCGGAAATTCTCCTTAACGGCGCGGATATATCGACTATGCCCGTAACCTACGACGACGCTCCGGTAAAGAAGTTTGTTAAGAGCCGTTGCGAAGCCTTCGGTATCGCCGTTCCTTCCGATTACGTCGAAATAGCGGAATAATATAAGAGGTATTTATGAGTATACTTAACGCACTCCCCGGCGCGGTCGCGCAAGGACTTATTTGGGGAATAATGGCAATAGGCGTGTTTATCACTTTCAAAATTCTCGACTTCGCCGATCTGAGCGTGGACGGTTCGATTTGTACCGGCGCGGCGGTAAGCGCAATGCTTATCCTTTCCGGCGTCAATCCGTACCTTTCTTTGCTCGTAGCTTTCCTTGCGGGGGCGGCGGCGGGATTAGTCACCGGTCTCCTCCACTGCGCGATGGGGATACCGCCCATTCTGTCGGGTATTCTTACCCAGCTTATGCTTTGGTCGGTAAACCTTAAAATTTTAGGTCAAGCCAACCGTTCCATAAATTCCCGTACTTTCGCGGTAGCGGTCTCCCAGCTCGATATAGGAATGGCTATCCTCGTACTCTTCATTATGATAGCGGCTTTGGTAGGGATACTTTATTGGTTTTTCGGAACGGAAATCGGAGCTTCGATAAGAACGACGGGCAGTAACGAACACATGAGCAAGGCGCAGGGAATAAACACGAGCGTCACCAAAATTCTCGCCCTTATGCTCTCCAACGGTATTGTTGCGTTTTCGGGCGCGTTGCTTGCGCAGTATCAGGGTTTCGCCGATATAAACATGGGCAGAGGCGCGATAGTAATAGGTCTCGCCGCAGTCATAATAGGCAACGCCGTCTTCGGAAAACTGTGCCGTAACTTCGCTTTCAAACTTGCGAGCGTCGGTATCGGCGGCATAATTTACTATATCGTATATCAGATTATAATAACGTTGGGCTTCGACACCGATTTACTTAAACTGTTGTCGGCGGTCGTCGTAGCCGTGTTCCTTTCCGTGCCGTACCTTACCAAAAAATATTTCAACAAACCAAAAAAGGAGAAGAAAAATGTTGGAGCTGATTAACGTAACGAAAATATTCAACAAAGGCACGCCTAACGAAAAGATAGCCTTAAACAACGTAAGTTTAACCTTACAGGACGAAGATTTCGTGACGATAATCGGCGGCAACGGGGCGGGAAAATCCACCCTTATGAACGTAATTTCGGGCAAGATGAAACCCGATTCGGGCAGAATTCTCATAGACGGCAAGGATATAACGAATATGAGCGAACACAAACGCGCAAAATTTTTCGGAAGAGTCTTTCAGGACCCCCTTATGGGTACGGCGGCGAATATGCTCATAGAAGAAAACCTTTCCGTCGCTTCCTTACGCGGAAAACGCAGAACCCTGCGCTTCGGTATAAGCAAAAAAGAACGCGCTAAATATAAAGAATTGCTTAAAGAACTCGATTTGGGACTCGAAGACAGACTGAAAACCGAAGTCGGACTCCTTTCCGGCGGACAACGACAAGCGTTAACCTTACTTATGGCGTCGATGAACAACCCAAAACTATTGCTTCTCGACGAACACACCGCCGCTCTCGACCCGAAAACTTCGGCGAAAGTCCTCGCAATAACCGATAAAATAGTAAACGAAAACCGCCTAACCACCCTTATGATAACCCATAATATGCACGACGCTATTATCCGCGGCAACCGCCTTATCATGATGAACAACGGCGAAATCGCTCTCGATATATCGGGCGAAGAAAAACGTAGCCTTACCGTAAAATCATTGCTTGACCGCTTCGACGGAGTGGCAAGCGACAGAATGCTGTTGTAAACAACGGGACGAATTTCAAAACGTAGCTTTGAGCGAATTTCCGCCGTAGGCGGAGCGAATTTACCGCTTTGCGGTAGCGAATTTCCGAGGCAAGCTCGGAGCTGTCGATAAAAGCTAAAGAGAGGATAGGATATTACGTTCTATCCTTTTTCTTTGCAAGAAGTAGTTACTTACTTTCTTTTCGGTGTGAAAAGAAAGTAACAAAGAAACACACGAGCCGCAAGTTGCGAAGTCCGGCTCGACCGA
>CACXFJ010000069.1 GCA_902766965.1 uncultured Eubacteriales bacterium
AGCCGGACTTCGCAACTTGCGGCTCGTGTGTTTCTTTGTTACTTTCTTTTCACACCGAAAAGAAAGTAAGTAACTACTTCTTGTAAAGAAAAAAAGGATAGAACCTAATATCCTATCCTTATGTAATTAGTTATCCGTAACGCCGAAATCTTTGATTTTGGCAATTCACGCCCGTAGGGCAATTAACTCCACGCAGTGGAAATTCACGCCGAGCCTACGGCTTGGCAATTCCCTCCGCCCACGGCGGAACTTCGCCTTATAAAAAGCGGTCGGCTTTACCTTGCGTAAATTTTCGTACTCGGCACTTTCCCGTTAAGTATATCTTTAAGGTCGTAACTACTATTCGCGATATACACGGTAGTGCCGTTCTTTAACGGTTCTTTTATATATTCGAGTTTCGCTCTTGCGCCGTTAGCTCCCTTTCGGCTTGCGCCGTCGCAGAAGTTTTGATAATACTCCACGTTTTCGATAAGCTCGTACGAGTCTTTGCCTACGATTTCCTTTACGAGCGTGCTTTTATCGTCCTTATCGGCATATATACCGTCGGTTCCGGTGAGGATTACGAGATTTTTCGGTTTTACGAGGCAGGCTATCTGGCTTGCCGTTTCGTCGTTGTCTACGCACTCCACGACGTGTTTATTGTGCCTTTTCAAGGCGTTTATCTCGAATTTTCTTACTTCTTCGTAGTTCACCGGGTCGTTGTAATTTACGATAGGCACGGCGTTTTGCGCGGGGCAACGCAAAAGAAGTTGTTTCAGGTGTTCTCTCTTCTGTTCGTCGTTGAAGTGATTGTGCTCTACCAAAATCTGCCTTAAATTGACGGCGCTGTCGGTAAACTGTCTGTAAAAACGCATTAGGACGCTCTGCCCTTGCGCGGCGTAATCGGCTTTGACGTCGTTAGGTTCTCCGCGAAGCTCCTTTCCGCTGCGTTTTATGTAGTCGAGTCTGCCTATCTCGGTAGCGCCGCTCGTAACCCAAATCACGCCCGGCTCCAACCGACGGCTTATCCTCGCTATCACGTTGTAATCCAAATCGTCGTGGCAAGCGTTTATTAAAGCCATACTGCCCACTTTGCCGACGAGTTCTATATCAAAAGTCGTCATTTATTTTTCTCCGATAAAAATTTTATTGCTTTGACGTAACTTTCCTTCCCTTCTCCCATAAACGTGGCTACGCATACGTCGGTAAGTAACGATACCTTGCGAAAATCCTCTCTTCCCGATATATCGCTTAGGTGCGTTTCCGCAAACGGTATGTCGCTCCTCGCTTCTATCGCGTCTCTTATCGCTACGGAATAATGAGTATACCCGCCGGCGTTTATCACCCCTCCGTCGGCGTCGAGAGTTTGGATATAGTCTATTATTTCCCCTTCTCCGTTGGACTGAAAGAAAGTCAACGTTATTTCGGGAAAACTTTTTTTAAGGTACTCGTTAAGTTCTTCCAAGGTTTCCCGTCCGTATATAGAGGGTTTTCTTTTCCCCAACATATTAAGGTTCGGTCCGTTAATTATCGCTATTACCATATCAGTTATTAAAAGAGGCTGTCGATACGGCAGCCCCTTTGTCCTTTTCGTTAAGTCTTATTTGAGACCTAAATCTTTAAGAAGAGCTTTCATCTTCTTATTGTCCTTAGTGGCGCTTTCGAGAGCTTTTTCGCTGCTGTATTTTTTGGACCAGTTGGTATACTCGGTGGAAGCCACTTTGCTTTCGAGACTGTCTTTTATCGTCGCCGCAAAGGTAGAACCGTCGAGGTCGAGCGCCTTGTTTATTCCGAGACCGCTGTTTCCGTCGAGGGTTATTTTATAGAACGGGGCGAAACTTATATATTCGATATGAAGTCCGTAGCTCGTGAAAGCGTATCCGGATACCTTGGTTCCCTTAGCGGGGTCTTTGCCTTCGGCAATGTAACTTAAATACAAGTCTCTCGCCATATTCGGGAAGTCGTCTCCGTCGTAGCCGTGAGCTATGTCGCCGAACGGTACGAAGTAACCTAATTTGCTGCTCATCGTTCCGCCGTCGTCGTTAAAATAAGTCATATACTCTTTGAAAATCGCGAGAGCGTCGGCTCCGTCTTCTTCCATTCTGCCTTTCATTTCGGCGAGTACGTCAAGCACGCTGAATTCGGCTATGGTTCCGTCCTCGTTAAGGAAGAAAGCGTCTTCCAGTTTTTGCGTTTCTTTTTCGGCGGTAGCGTAAGTAAGTTTGCTCTTGTTGGTTTCGAGTTGTTTTACGAACAAGGTCTTTACGTCTTTTATTTCTTCGTCTTTACGGTCGAGAAGATATCTTTCCATCGCCGCGCTTACTTCGGGACTCCACTTGAAGAGAATATGCGCGATATAGAACATATTTATGGTATAGGTTCCGTCGCCGTTGTCGGTGGCGTAGTTATAAGTGTTGCCGTTATATTCGAAAGTTTCCGCTTTGAGAGCGTCGATAGGAACGTAATAAGCGGAAGTAAGGTCGCTCTTTACGGTAGACGCAAACTTTTCTATCTGAGCCTTATTATCGAGAATGGAATATTCTTCTTTCTGTTTTTCGACAAGCACTTTGTATTGCGCTTCGATCTGTTCGTCGGTGACGGGAGCGGAGGTCAAAGCCGCTTTCTTCAATTCGTGCTGAACCGCGGTAAGAACCGCGCTTTCGAAAGAAGAAAGATAATAATATCCGAGTCCGTTATAACTGTCGTTTATGGTCGCGGTGAAGTTGATGTTCATGTTTTTCTTCGCTTCGCGGAACTGTCTGTAAGCGTCTTTATAGGCGTCGCTTTCGTATGCGGTCAAAGTGTGAGCGAAAATTTGTCCGTCTTGGTAGGCGGTCTTTAAGTCGCTCTTTTCTTCGCTTTCCGCTGCCGCTTTGAATTCGGCGAGAGTGGCGTAACGATTCTTTACTTTGCCGTTAATTAAATCGGTTTTGTCGTCGCTTTCGGGTCCTACGTAAGTAGTACGCGGGGTGACGAGAGTGAAGTCGGCTTCGGCGGTGTGGGTAAGATAAGAAGTCTCTTCACCTTTCTTGGTCTGCGGTTCTTCATACGTCACTTTACAGATTTTGGAAGCGACGTAATTGCTGACGAAAGCAGCGTCGCCGTCGTCTTCCGTCGTAACCGAAGTGCTTGCTACGGGCAAGTAAACCACCGCGTCGTCGGAACCGCTCTTTTCGAGGGTTATTTTAAGAATAATCTTCGTGTAATCGACTTCCACTTTGGTCTTTTCTTTATCCTTATCGGAGCTACTCGAAGAGGATTTGTCGGAGGATTTGTCGGCGGCTGCCGCGACGAAAGAGGTCTGATAAAGTCCGTCGGCGTATCCGTTTTCGGTTTCGTGAGCGACGCTTACGCCGTTCTCCTTAACCTTATAGCCTTCTTTATAGCGAGCGGCGAGTTCTTCCTTGGCGTTGGTTATTACGAGCTCTCTCTTCTCGTTGTCGTAGTCTTTAACGTAGCTTTCTATATCTTTGACAAAACTTTCGTTCGTGCTTTTGATACTTGCGTATCTTTCGGCTACGGTAAGAACCCCTTCGGGAGTGAGCTTATCGCCGTAAACGGCTTTATATTCGTCGGTGTTGGCGTACATGGCTTCCTTACGCCCTTCGATTCCGCTGAGATAAACCATACCTTGAAGAATAAGGTATTTTTGGTTAATTAAGGAATCGAGCCCCTGCGTCACGAGAGTCTTCGCGTCGTATTTCATACCGTAGTTGTTATAAAGGCTGATGATGTAATTGACGTAACTCACCAACTCGTTACGGGTGACGTTGAGCGATAAAGGCTGACCGTTGTTATCTATCGACACGGTAGCCATTATCTCGTTTGCTTTTCTTTCGTTGTTGACCTTAATGAAAGTACAACCCGTCAAAGCGACGCTTACGACGAGAACGACCAGTAAAGTCAACGCAATAAGTTTCTTTTTCATATCTTCTCCTTATATAAAGGTAAAATTCCGTATAATCGATTATACACTACGCGCCCGTCAAAAATCAAGTGATATATATATTATTTTAATTTTAGCGCGTGCGTAACAATAACTTTATTCCCTTAACGTATACTTTTCGCCGTTACGCCGTAAAAACCCGTCCGTCGCGGGTAATTTCAAAACCTTTCCGCAATAACTTTTGCGACGGCTTCGAGCGATAAATTATTGTCCACAGCTATATCGGCGGTCCTTTCGTAAACGGGTTTTCTTTCGGAAAAAAGTCTTTCCCTTTCTTCTTTATCGTCGCTTAAAAGCGGTCTTCCGTCGGAACAAAGTAGCGATAAATCCCTTTTTATCCACACGAAAACTCCGTTTCGGCTCAAATAGTCGGCGTTTTCTCGGTCTGTTATACTGCCGCCGCCCGTGGCGATAACTTTCCCGGTAAGGAGCGACAACCTTTTTACCGTTTCTTTTTCTTTCGTTCTGAAATACTTTTCGCCCTTTTTTGCGAAAATTTCCGCGATAGTCGTTTTTTCTTCTTTTTCGATAATTTCGTCCACGTCGAAAAATTCTCTTCCGGTAATTTCGGCGAGTTTCTTTCCGACGGTGGTTTTACCGCAACCGGGCATACCGATAAGGACGATATTATTCATACTTTTCTTCACTTTTTCGTAAATAAAATCGCATTTTTCGGCAGAAACGCTCGCTTTTTTGAAAAGTTCCGACGCGGTACAGGCTTGCTTGACCAGCATATAAAGACCGTTGTCCGAGCGTAAGCCTAAACTTTCCGCCTGCTTGATAAGAGCGGTTTTTAACGGGTTATACGTCAAATCGAACACGCCCGTAAGGTTCGAAAATTTCGATAAATCGAGTATTTTTTCGTCAAAATCGGGCGTCGTGCCGACGGGAGTGGCGTCGATAATTACTTCCGTATCCGTATTTTCGTACACGTTTTCGTAGTTGATTTCACCCTTTCGGGAAACGATTTTTACGCTTTTCGCTTCGGAAACTTCCGCCGAAAACTTCGCCGCGTCGGCGGCTCCGCCGCTTCCGCAAATAATCACGTTCTTTCCACGCAAAATTATCCCCGCCCTTTTCAAGGCTTCGTTAAGTCCGCAAAAATCGGTGTTGTAACCCGTAAGAACGCCGTTATCGTTAATAATCGTGTTGACCGCGCCGCACCTTAAAGCGGTTTCGTCGACTTTATCGAGGTACTTAATCACTTCCTTTTTGTACGGAACGGTAACGTTTACGCCCGAAAAGTCCTTCTTCGCGAAAAACTCGGCTAATTCCCCCCTCTCTATATTCATTACGCCGTAATCGCACCCCAAAAGAGAATGGATATACGGCGAAAAGCTGTAATTTATATTTTTGCCGATAAGTCCGTATTTCATTGTTTCTGCGCTTCTTTACTCAAATAAAAAATAGTTTCGTACAGTCCGTCTATTTCGTCTTTTCGGTCGGGATAACGCTTTATAAGACGGTTTTTTATCTCTTCTTCCCTGTTTTTGTCGCACAACGGAAGATTGTTTTCTTTTTTATACTTTCCGATTTCTTCCGAAAGCGCCATTCTTTCGTCGAACAATTCGGCTATTTTAAGGTCTATATCGTCGATTTTTTGTCTGAAAGAACGGCGTTCGTTACGGAGTATTTCGTCTAAAATAACCGCGGCGACCATACTTTCCACGACGACTACCGCTCGCGGAACGTAACACGGGTCGTGTCTGCCGCCTATTTCAATAATTTTTTCTTCTCCGCTCGACAAATCGACGGTTTTTTGCGGCTTGCCTATGGACGGCGTAGGTCGGAAAGATACTCGTATGGTGACGGGCATACCGTTGCTTATACCGCCGTTTATCCCGCCCGAATTGTTGGTGTCGGTGACTACCTTGCCGTCGGAAAAGGAAAAACCGTCGTTTGCTTCGCTCCCTTTAAGGTCGGATATTTTTTTACCTAATCCGCTTTCGAAACTCTTGACTCCGGGGATAGAGAATATCGCCGCGGATAATTTACTTTCGAGACCGTCGGTCGTGTCTCCTCCCGCTCCTGCCGTAAGTCCGTACACTACGCACTCCGTTTCGCCGCCGCAACTGTCTTTATCTTCCGCCGCCGATTTGATTTTTCCCAACGCGACGGGTATGATTTTTTCGTCGGGGATAGGAAGTTTATATTCGTGACACTTTGCTATATCTTCATATTTTGGCGTACCGTCATCGTAAGTATAGCACTCCAAACCCGCTATTTTCGAAATATACGCTCCTACCGAAACGCCGCGTGATAAAAGAAGCTGCGAGCATATTCCGCCGAGCAAAACGTACGCTACGGTCATTCTTCCCGAAAACCTGCCTCCTCCCGAAAAAGCCTTACCGTACTTAACGGCGGATACGTAGTCTGCGTGCGACGGACGAGGCGTCGCGGAAAAGTCGTAGTCCGATTTTTTTACGTCGGCGTTTTTTATTACGGCGACTATTCTACCGTTTATCTTTCCGTCTTGCGATATGCCTTCGATGAATTCCACTTCGTCTTTTTCTTTCCGCGCGGTAGAAAAGGCGTACTTGCCGCTCTTTCTTCTCGCCATAAAATCGGAGAGTTTTTCCAAGTCGATTTTTTCCGACGGCAGTCCGTCTATCTCTATTCTTATTTTTTCCGAGTGGCTGTCGCCGTCGATTTTCAGCGATATAGCGTTAAAAAGTAAGTTCATACCGTCCTCCTATCTCGGATATCTTGTCGAAAAAATCGGGAAAGGATTTCTTTATTCCCGTCGCATTTATAACTTCGCCGCCCGTAAACAGTCTTAACAGCGTCCCTGCCTGAATAATTCTGTGATCGTTATTTGCGTCGGTCGTTCCCGCTACGGGCGTTCCGCCGTAAATATAAAGACTTTCGCCGACGGTTTCGTATTTTATACCCGCCGAATCGAGAAGATTTTTTATTCCGACGACTCGGTCGCTTTCTTTTATTCTTAATCTGTTTACGCGCCTTAATTCGCTTTTCCCTTTACAAAACGCCGCGACTACCGCCATTATCGGAGCAAGGTCGGGAGCCACGTCGCAATCTAAAATAAGCTCGCTTAATTTGGACGGATACGCCGTAACTACGCCGTCTTTTTCTTCTATCCTTCCGCCGCTCTTTCTTATAATTTCGCAAAAAGCCGAATCGGGTTGATTGTCAGTAACCAAACCTTTGACCGACACGGGGTTTTCCCCGATTATCCCCGCCGCAAGAAAAACTGCGGAATTAGACCAATCGCCGTTTATTATTACTTTTTCGGGGGCGGTAAATTTGCCCGACAAGGAAAACCCGTATTCCGTTTCCGCAACGACTACGCCGAACTTTTTTAACGTTTCCGCAGTCATCGATATATAGCGGTCGCTTACCTTTTTGCCTACTCTGAATACTTTTTTTACGCCGAACGCCGCCGCGTAAATTATAGCCGCCGAAACGAATTGAGAGCTGTCCGTGCCGTCTGCTTCTATTTGTTCTTTATATTCCGCCTTGCCGCTAACGGTAATAACCTTGTCGTTTACGGAAACGTCCGCTCCCGACTTGTTGAGAAAATCGGTAATCCCTTTAAGCGGTCTTTCCGATAAATTGCCTTCTGTAAAAAACTTTCCGCCTACCCCGAACCCGGCAACGAGCGGTAACAGTAGTCTAAGGGTGGTTCCGCTTTCGCCGCAAAAATAATCGGCGTTCGGTTTCGGCTGTCCACAAGGGGTAAGGATAATTTTATCGCTTTCAATATCTGTTTTTACCCCTAAATTCTTAACGCAGCTTACGGTAGCTAAAACGTCGTCGGACGGATAAAACCCGTCTATCTCGACGCGTTCTTTACTTAAAGCGGCTAATATAATCGCCCTGTGGAGATAGGACTTCGACTTGACGGCTTCGACTTCGCCCGATATTTCCGATTTGTAAAAACAGGCGTTCATATAAAAAACGCTCCGAATTTCTCGACGTCGAATTTTCTTATTTCGCACTTGCCTACGCCCTTAATAAGAACTACGTTAAGTTTTCCGTTGCGGATTTTTTTATCGAATTTTATCGCAGGGAAAAGGTCGGCGACGGGTTTGTCGAACTTTTCCACGCCGTATCTGTCGAACAGTGCGATGATTTTTTCGTACTCGTCTTTCGGTAAAACGCCCTTATCGTAACAGGCTTTTACTATTATCCTTAAACCTTCGCCGACGGCTACGCCGTGTTTTAAGCCGTATTTTCTTTCTATCGCGTGTCCGAACGTATGCCCTAAATTAAGGACCGCCCGTATCGACAAATCGGTTTCGTCTTCTTCCACGTACCGCTTTTTACACTCTACGCAGAGAGTTATTACTTCTTTTAAGTCTATTGCTTCCTTGTCGATGGCGTCGAAAATTTTTCCGTCGATAAGGGCGTATTTAATAACTTCGCCTAAACCGCTTTTGATTTCCTCTTCGGGCAAGGTATAGAGTGTTTCGGTATCGAAAACGACAAGTACGGGAGCCTTAAACGCTCCTATAATGTTTTTGCCTTTACTTAAATTGACGGCGGTTTTGCCTCCGACGGAACTGTCCGTTCCGGCAAGGAGCGTGGTGGGAATCTGAACGAAGTCTATTCCCCTTTCGTATATAGCCGCCGTAAATCCCGCTATATCTCCGACTACGCCGCCCCCTAAGGCTACTATCAGGTCGGTCCGAGAAAAGTTCTTATCGAGCATAAACTCGGTTATCTTTTCGACGGTTTTTAAGTTCTTCGATTTTTCCCCCGCCTTAACGACGTAAAAATAAACTTCCCCCGAAAGAGAAAGCTTTTTTGCATACAGTCTGTTTACGTTTACGTCGGTGACTACGAGTATCTTTCCCGACTTATATTTTTCGGGAATAAAAGTATCGACGCGGTTTATAAGACCGTCGCCTATAATTACGGGGTAAGAACCGTTTTTTGAGTTTATTTCTATAACCGAATTTCCCATCTATCTCGTCTTTCCGACGACGGACAAAATTCCGTCGGCGTCGGTAATTATTTTTGCCAAGGTTTCGGGCAGAATACTCTGTCTGCCGTCGCAAAGGGCTTCTTCCGGGCGGTCGTGGACTTCTATAATCACCCCGTCGCTCCCTACCGCCGCCGCCGCCAAGGCAAGCGACGGAACGAACTCTCTCACGCCGCAGGAATGACTCGGGTCGACTATTACCGGAAGGTCGGTAAGGCTTTTAAGAAGGGGCACGGCGTTTATGTCGAGAGTAAATCTCGTACCCGTGGCGAAAGTCCTTATCCCCCTTTCGCAAAGTATTACTTTATCGTTGCCGCGGCGTAAAATATACTCTGCCGCAAGCAAAAGTTCGTCTGCGGTCGCGGACACGCCGCGTTTTAATATAACGGGTTTTTTACTTTCGCCGACGGCGTTTAATAAGGACACGTTCTGCATATTCCTTTCGCCTATCTGCAACACGTCTATATCTTCGAAAAGGTCGATTTTAGCGTAGTCGGTAATTTCGGTGACTACGGGCAACCCGGTAAGTTTTTTCGCCTTAACGAGTACTTTTAACCCTTCGTCGCCCATTCCTGCGAAAGCGTAAGGCGAAGTGCGCTGTTTGTACGCGCCGCCCCTTAAAAAGTCCGCTCCCGCCTTTTTTACCTTTTCGGCTATTCTTAACGTCGTTTCTTCGCTTTCTATCGTACACGGACCTGCGATAACGGCGTAATTTCCGCCGCCTATCCTCTTTCCGCACACTTCGACGTATTTTCCGTCGCCTTTCTTTCCGGCAAGCGGATACATAGATTTTTCGTTTTCTTCCATTTTTTCTCCGTCGTTAGTATCTGTCGGCAAGATATCCCCTTTTTTCGGGGAAAATATCCTTAAGAACTTCGCTCTTGCCGAATACAGCTTTCGTAATTTCCGCCGCGTCGACTTCGATATCGAACCCGTCGCAGGGTATTGTTTTCCCTTTATCGAGGGTAAATATAATGTTGTTTTTCCTTACTAAACAGTCGTTTACCTTTATCCTTACGTCGGTGGTAAGGTCGGTAAGGGCAAGCGCTTTCCGTAAGTCCGCAACCCTTGCCATGACCCCTTTCTTTTCCGTGAGGAAAAACTTATCGGGTTCGTACCCGTCGGGGCTGTCCAAGCCGCCGTTTATCATACAAAAACTTTCTCCGTCGGCGTTGTAGACTTCTTCAAAAAACGCAAAGTCTTCTTCGCTCCGAGAAAAACAGTAATCGAGACCGTCGCAAAATTCGTCGTAAAGAAGTTTTGCCTTTTTTACGTCTATCCTTTCACTCCGTCCGTCGGGTCTGTCGAAGTCGTAACTTACCGCGACGAAACCGTACTTTTCGTAAAAAGCGTGACTGAACGGATACAGCGTAAGGAAAGGAACTTCCGCATCGTTCAGAGCTTCTTTAATTAGTCTTTCGGCGTATCCTTTATGCCTGTCCTTTATAAAAGTTCCGAGTGCGGTAATATGCCTTATTTCGGCAAGTTTGTTTCCGTACCGCAATATTTTTTTAACTAAATACAACGCCGATTTAAGGTCTTTTCCGTTGTACGCCGCTATTTTTTCCGACGAAATAAGTTTTTTCATTATTACGTCGGCGCAAAGAGCGGAATCCTCCGGAAAACACTCCGAGTACAGCTTATAAAAAGCGTCCATTTTACAGTAAAGGTATGGTAGCTAAATATATTACGTCGGGACGGTCCTTCGCCGCGCCTTCCGCCAGAACAAACGCCTTGTAAGCCACCTGTCCGCCGCTCAATTCAACGAGTTTTTCCAAGCCCGAAAGGCTTCCGCCCGTGCTTATTACGTCGTCCACTATCGCTACCTTTTTTCCGCGTAACAACTCTTCGTCGTGAGCGGAAAGGTAAAGTTTTTGCGTGCCGGCGGTGGTGATAGAACGTACTTCGCTCTCTATTCCGTCCTGCATATAAAGTTTTTTCGACTTTCTTGCCACGGCGTAATAATCCTGCCCCAAGTTACGGGCGATGCAATGCGCGAGCTGCAAGCCTTTGCTTTCGGCGGTGATGACGACTTCCGCGTCGGAAATTCTTTCGGCAAGGTGTTTTGCGCAATGTTCGGTGAGCGCCTGCGCTCCGTGCAGATTAAAGAAGGCGATATTCACGCCTTCGGCGATGTTGAGGATAGGCAGGTCAGCCTTTTTTCCGCAAATGTCAACTGTGTAAAACTTATCCATTTTTTTATCTCCGGTAAATGTATTATATTATTATTATTGTGCCGTTAGTGACGGCGTTGTCGGCGACGGCGGTTATTTTCTTGCCGCCGATAGTCTTGTCGGTAAGGTCGAGAGTTTTCGCAAAACCGTTATACTGTATAAGGGTAAATCCGCTGCCGTTGTCTTTAAGCACGAAATCGCCGTATCTTGCCGTCGCGTCGTAAATTTTTTCGCTCCATTCCGCCCATTCGTTCGAAAAAGCGTCTTTTCTTCCTTCGGGTACTATTATTACGAGAGCTTTATTCGTACCGACGAGCGCGCTCAATCCCAAGGCGGAAACCGCGGTAAACTCCACGTTAAGTCTGTTAAGAGACGAACAGTTAAGGAAAGCGGCGTTGCCGACGGTCTTTACCGAAGACGGTATCCTTATCTCGCAAAGAGCGGTACAGTCGGCGAAAGCGTACGCCGGGATTTCGGTGAGGTTCGACGAAAGGGTGACGTCGGTAAGAGAGGAACATCCCGCAAAGGCGTATTCTCCCGCGCCGCTTACCGAATCGGGCAAAACCAATTTTTTCAACGAAACGCATCCGGCGAAAGCGTAGGCGTTAAGGTTGGTTACCGCGCTGCCCGATGCGAAAGTGACTTTCGTTATTCTCTCGTTGCCGAAATACGGGTCGAGAGTGGTGACTTTACATTCGTATCTGCCTATTTTGAGGCTTACCGGAATTATGATTTCGGTTTCGTCGCCTAAATAATTCGTGATAGTCACGGTAGTATTGTCGCTGGTTATGGCGCCGTTGCCGTTCACTCTGTAATTATAGTCGCCGTACGTTATTATTCCTTTTTCTTCGACGTAATCGGTAAGGTCGGGAATAACGGTGCCCGCGCTCCAACCGGTCGCGTTCTTATAAAGACCGTAACTTACTTCGGGAACGTAAATCTTTATAAACGGGCTTGTTATGCCGCGGAAAAGGTTGTCTCCGGCGGTGGTAAGAGAGGTGAAGCCTTCCTTTATCGTACGGTTTATTCTTATCGCGCGGATATTTTCGGCGTAAGCCAACGCCCCTTCGCCTAACGAAGCTACGCTTTCGGGCAGATACAGCTCTTTAATCGCGGTGTAAGCGAGAGCATATTTCCCGACGGAAGAAGTTTTGCCTTTCTTGTCGAGAACCATTTCCGAAAGATTTTCGCATTTATAGAAAGCGTAATCGCCTATCGAAGTAAGGTGCTTCGGTAAGGTTATATTTTTAAGCCCCTTGTTTTCCGCGAAAGCATAAACGTCTATGGTAAGGAAGGACGGCTCGTCGTAGTCGGACAGTTCCGCCACCGAAACCGAAGTGAGTTTATCGTTATACGCGAACGCGTAAGAACCTATATCCACGAGATATTTCGGCAAAGTCACTTCTTCGAGATTTTCGCAGTAAGCGAAAGCGTAAGAACCTATTCTCGCAAGCGTACCGTCGGCGGGGCAAACCACTCTCCGCAAACCTTTCGCTCCTCTGAACGCGTCGCCGCCTATGGACGTAACGGAAGAGGGTATAATAATTTCGGTGACTTCGTCGCTTATCACTCTGCCGTTAGGCACGGAAGACGAGTTGTTTTCTTCTCTGCCTATCTTGTTTATCGTGTATTCTTTGCCGTTTACCGTAACCGTCGACGGGAAAGTGACCACGGTGTCGGGACCGACGTAACTTATTATCGTAGCCACGCTCGTGCTTCCGACGGGGCTTATTACGAAACCTTTCTGACTCTTTATTATATTGCCCGTCTCGTCCACTACGTCGTCGGCAAGGTAAGACAAAGCTACGAGGCGGTTTTTATCGAACTGTGAACTCCATCCGCCCGTTGTCCTGTACGCTCTTAACGTAGCGTCGGTGGGTACGTATACCAAAAGAAGGTCGCAATCTTTGAATACGTCCGAGCTGTTTTCGTCGATTTTTGCTATGACGTTTCCCGTGGACCTGAGGTAAATCGCGCTTAAATTCTTATCGTACGCAAACGCTCCGTCGCCTAAATAGCTCACCGCGCAGTCGAAAGACAGTTCTTTTAGCTCGGTAAGTTTTGCAAAAGCGTACTGCCCTATCGTCATTTTTATCGTAGGCAGAGATTTTATTTCGATTTCTCTTAAAGAAGAGTCGTAAAAAGCGTAATCGCCTATCTCTTCCGTCCTTTCGGGAAGAACCGTCGAAAATAGAGAATCGCACCCTGCGAAAGCGTATTTTCCTATCTTCCTCAACTTCCCGCCCGACACAAACGAAACGACGGTAAGGTAATCGAGATTATAGAAAGCGTAATCGCCTATCGTTTCTTCACTCCCCGAAAACTCTATCTTTTTAAGATTGACGGCGTTGACGAAGGCGTTTTTACCTATTCTTTTTATTCCGTCCGACAAGGCTATCTCTTCGGTGAAAAGTCCGAAAGCGTATTCGCCTATTTCGGTAACGGTGCCTTTATCGCCTACTTTCGTATTAAGAACCACTCTGCTTTCCGTGCCGAGATAACCTACCAATGTAAAGCCGTCGGAATTTTGTTTAAGAACGTAGTTTTCAAACCCCGTTTCTTCCGACACCGAGTCGTAAGAAAGGATTTTTTCGGAATAGTTGCCGAAAAACGAGTCGGTTTTATAAAAATCTTCCGCATGCGCGGATACGAAAAGTTTAAGGCTGTCGGAAAGTCCTGCGAAACTCGTATTTTTAATCGTAGGTACGGTATCCGATTTTATAAATACGAACGCCAGTTTTTCGCAACCGTAAAAGGCGTAAGAACCGATACTTTTTACCGAAGCCGGTAAAGTTATTTTTATCAGATTTACGTTCCTTTCAAAGGCGGCGTTACCTATCGAAACTATCGTTTCGTCCATAACGACGTTATTTAAGTCGCAACCGCCGAAAGCGTACGCGCCTATATTCTTTATTGCGGTTCCGCTCATATCCGCCGTCCCCAAACTTACGCAGTTATGGAAAGCGTAATCGCCCAAAGAACTTATCGACTTCCCTAACGCGACTTCCGTCAGACCGACGCAGCCGTCGAAAGCGTGGTTCTTTACGGTAACCACGTTGTCGCCGATGATTACTTTGCGGAGATTTATCGCCCCGGCGAAAGCGTATTCTTCTATTTCCGTTACGCCCGCGCCTATCGTTATTTCCGTTGCGGTAGCGTTATTTTCAAAGGCGTTCCTGCCGATTTTGACTATATAAAAGTCAACGCCGCCCACCGTTATTTTGCCGGGAATAACTATATTATCGGCGTCGCCCGAATATCCCGTCACGGCGTAACGACCGCTTCCCACGCTCTTTAACGACAGTCCGCCAAATCCCGACTGTATACTTTCCGCCTTGACGTTCGTTCCGTAATCTCCTATCTTGCTTTCGTCCACGAACAAGGTAATTTCGTTCGCTTCGGCAAAAGCGTTCGCGGCAAATTCCACCGTCCTGTCGGCTTGCGGAACGGTAATCGTAGTGAGATACCCGTTGCCGCCGAAGGCGTAATCGTTTACCTTGTCCACCTCTTCGGGAAGAATAAGCACGGCGCCTTTTTTTTCGGCAGGGTACTGCGCGAGTGCTTTTTTGCTTTCGGTCACGACGTAAAGTATGCCGTCTTCGCATACGAGACTTCCGCTCGCGTCGTTAAACGCGATTTCGGCAAGATTGTTCGCTTGCGTGGCTATACCTACGCCCACCGAAGAACTCTCGTTTCCTACCGCGTTAAACGTAAGGTTCTTTACCCCCGAACGGGCGAAAGCGAAGTCTCCTATCGAGAACTTGCCCGCCGTGGAAACAAAACCTGTCAAAGACGAAGCGGAATAAAACGCTTTCGCTCCTATCTCGACGGACGAGGGCGAATTTTTGATATTTACTCTTTCTATTCCCGAATTTTCAAACGCCGATTCTCCGACGGAAAAATTGTTTGCCGCGGTAAATTCGAGATTTTTTATCCCGACTGCGTTACGGAAAGCGTATTTCCCTATCGAGGTCACCTTGCCTCCGACGGTAAGGTAAATTAAAGAACTTTCTTCAAACGTCGAATCGGGAATAGCCCTTTCCGCGTCGTCTTTACTTTCCATTACGACGGAAACGAGCTTATCGGCGTAAGCGAAAACGCCCGAACCGCCTAACGACACCCTTGCGGGAAGAACTATATTTTCTATCGAAGTCTTCGCAAAAGCGTAATCGGATACGGTGACTACGCTGTCTCCGTCGGCAGCAAAATCGACTTCCTTCAAGCCGCTTCCGAAAAACGCGTAAGAACCTATTTTCGTCACTCTCGACGGTAAATTTATCGTCGTAAGATTTTTATTGTCGGCGAAAGCGTATTCTTCCACGGTAAGCGCTTTACCGCCGGCCGAGAAAGTCGCTTCGGTAAGGTACAGTCCGTCGAAAGCGTGACTGCCTATTAAGGTAACGTAGGACGGAATTTCTATTTTCCGTAACGAATAGCACCCGTAAAAAGCGTAATCGGGTATAGCGAGGTTTTCCGTAGCCGTCGGGAACACCACTTCGGCAAGTCTTCCGCAGTCGGAAAAGACTCCTTCCTTCATTGTTTTTATTCCGGAAGGCAGGACGAGTTCGTAAAGATAATGGTTGCCGGCGAAGGCGTATTTCCCTAACGTAACTTCCGTCGCTCCTTCGGAAAAGACTATGCTCTTTACGTTATAACAGTCCGCGAAAGCTCTGTCGCCTACTACGGAAACGTGCGGCGGTAAGACTATTTCGGTTATTCCCGAATTCCCTTCGAAAGCGAAGTCGCCTACTCTCAATTTTCGTCCTTCTCCGAGAGTCGCTCCCCCGACGGGATAATTTTCGCTGAATTTAAGAGTTTTTAGGTGATAACAATTCTTAAACGCCCCTTCGGCTACGTCGGTCACTCTTTTGGGCAAAGTGAGTTTAGTTACTCTCGTGCCGGCAAAGGAATAAGCTCCTATCGTAAGTCCGTTATCCGTACCGGCGGTAGTTTTGTTGCCGATAGCGAAGTTTTCTCCGTCGACTACCACCGTATCGTCGAAAGTCGCTTCGGAAAGCCTGCTTTCGGCAAAGGCGTAACTTCCTATCGAATACACTCTGTACGATATCTCCGCTTCGGTAAGGTAGGCGTTGTAGAAAGCGTAATCGCTTATTTTAACCAACGTAACGTCGGTTTTTCCTCCCACCGCGGCGTTCGTTTCAAATTTTATTCTCGTGAGGTTTCTCGCTCCGGCAAAGGCGTATTCGTCGATAAACGTAACGTCGGAAACTATCGAGAACTCGCCGATTTTGCCCGCAGGATAGAGATAAACTCCTTTTTCCGCGCCGTCTACGACGTACGCTACGCCGTTATCGACGGTGATTTTTTCGTTATTGCTTATCTCGAACGCAACGAGAGAAGAACACCCGTCGAAAGGATTTTTGACCGCGCCGCCGTTCTTTCTCAAAGCGAGTTTTTCGGGAAGAACCGCCGTCGTAAGAGCCGTGCAGTCGGCAAAACAGTTTTCTCCGAGCGTGTCGGTAAGGCAGTTGTTGTCGTAACTTATCTTATTTAACGAAACGCATTTTGCAAAGGCTTCTTCGCTTATAGCAATAAGGTTTCTCGGTACGGTAATCTGTTCGAGACTTTCGCACCCGTAAAAAGCTCTCTTGCCGAGAGAAGTGAGCATCGGGGGCATAATTCTGCTCGTGCTGCCGCCGTTACGCAGTTTGACGCACTTTTCAAAAGCGGAATCCCCTATTTTCGTAACGCCGCCCGAAGAATTTTGGTTAAAGGTGACCGAACTTAAATTGGTACAGCCGTAAAAAGCGTAATTCCCTATTTCTGTAACGTTGCCGTTGAACGTAATTCCCGACAACCCCGAACAGCCGTAGAAAGCGTAATCGGGTACTTTCGTAAACGAAACCGCGCGGGGCAGTTGCAACTGAGTGAGGCTGCGGCAGTTATAGAACGCTCCTTCGCCGAAATACTCTATCTCGGTATTGCTGTTGGCTTGATACGTCGCTACTTTCGTGTTGGCGAAAGCGTAATCTCCTATGTATTTTGCGTTACGGGGAATATTAGGTTCGGCTACGGAAGTATTTTCCCTGCCGTAAAAAGCGTAGTTGCCTATATTCGTCACGCCCGACGGGATATTCACTCTCGCAAGCTTGTCGCAGTAAGCGAAAGCGTAATCGGATATGGTTACGAGAGACGAACCCGCCGCAAAATTGACGGCGGCGAGAGCCTTGCAGTCGTAAAAAGCGTACGGGGCTATTTCGGAAGCTCTTGCCGGGACGGTGACGGCGGCAAGACTATCGCAAGAATAAAAAGCCTTTTCCGAAATCGTCAAGCCGACAGTATTTTCTCCGTCGGAGAAGAAAACGTTTTTGACTTTCGAATAGGCGAAAGCCTCTTTCCCTATTGCGTTAAGACTTGCGGGAAGATTTATTACGCCTGCTCCGCAATAAGCGAAAGCTCTTTCCCCTATCGAAGTAAGAGCAGTCGAATTTATATTTATTACGGTCAAATTTTCGCAGTTTTCAAAGGAATTCGCTCCTATTTTCTTGACCTTTTCTTCCATCGTGACGGCGGTAATCATATCGTTCCCGAAGAACGCGCCGGAGGCTATCTCCGTCGTGACGGCGGCGACGACGTACTCTCCGCCCTTTTTCGGCGGAAAGACAAGTAAGGTCTCGTAATCTATAAAGCCGTTCGCTTCGTCCGACGACTTTCTACGGGAATAAATAACGCCGTCGTCGGATAAATATTTTCCGTCCTCTTTCGTTACGGTAAATTTTTCTACGAAACTCCCTATGAAAGTCTTATAATCTATTTCGTATGCGTCGCTGTCGGGAAGTACCGCTTCTTTTATAAGAACCGCCCCCGAAAAGACCTTTTCGCCCATGCTTTCGAGTTTTGACCCGCTCGCAAAAAGGAAAGAGGTTAAATTCTTGCTTTCCGCGAAAGCGTAACTTCCTATAACCTTAACCGTGGACGGAACGGTAACTTCCGTTAAATTAGAACAGCCGAAGAACGCTCCTTCCCCTATAACTTCCGCGCCTTCTTCCATTTTCAGTTCGTCTATCGCGGCGTTGGCGAAAGCGTAACTTCCTATTCTCTTAATCGAAGCCGGAACAAACAGAGAAAAACTTCTCGAAGAAACGAACGTGGGATTATCTTTGCTGCCCGACGCTATCGAAGTGACGGGTACGCCCTCTATCTCTGAGGGAATAACTATCGTTTTTTGCCCTTTACCTATGGCGGTAAGTCCCGTCACGGTAATTTCTCCGTCCGCGATTTCGTAAGCGAGATACCTTTTCATATCGGACACGTCGATAAATCTTGCGTACAGAACTATATCGTCGGAGCCTATCGCCGTAATATCTTTTTCGCACGCCGCGGTAAATTCGGCGTCGTAATACCAACCGTAGAAAAGTTTGTTTTCCAACGCGGGTTTTGCGGGTACTGATATCGTATCGTCGGCAATTCCTTCGTACGAAGCGTACTCTTCGCCGTTGACGTAATATTTTACGGTAAAGGTC
>CACXFJ010000070.1 GCA_902766965.1 uncultured Eubacteriales bacterium
GACGGTCTTGGTCGAGGGAAGCAAATAGCTTACGTTCACTCTGGCGTTGCCGTAGATGGTAGGCGTTTCGCTCGCCGCGTTGTAAAGATACGGGAGACCGTATATTTCGGCGTCGTGACTGCCCTGCAAAACAAGAATGTTGCCCGTGGTCTTGTCGCTTACCGCCTTGTCGACTTTTATGGTCTTGTTCGCTCTGTCTACCGCTATGATTCTATGCCCGGTGGATACCGCGGTGGTCTTATTCTTCACGACGTCTATTACCATACCTTCCATAACGTTCTTTACGGTGTCTACGGTGAGTACGGTCGTGGTAGAGGCGGAACCTACGATGGTAGCCAATTTTCCCGATCCGTCCTGGAAGAGCATACGGGCGAAGTTGAATTTAGCGGCGGATACGAGACTTTCCATCTCTCCGTTAAGAAGATTTACGAAACTTCCTACGGAATTCTGCGACGCGCGCAAAATCTTGTCGCTCAGCTCGATATTGCCGAAAATGTTGACGACCGGGGCGCGTAAAGCGAGATAGGTCTGGGAACTTGCTATGGGCAAGTCGGAGTCGTCGGCTCCGCACCCGATACCGCCGTTTATTCCGAAACGGGCGGGGCAAACCACTTCTTTGCCGTAGATGTCTTCGCTTCCTTTCGAAATCATGTTGAGGAAAGGACTCGTGGTGGTGTCGATTTGCTCGGCTATTACGTCGAGGTATACGGAACGTAAAACTTTGTCTGCTTTTGATGCGTTTAACATAAAATAATTTTCTCCTGTTAGTCGTTAAGTATTTTTTTCGCTATCTCCCCTGCGTCCCTTATCGTTCTTGCGGACATAGGGGTTGTGACGGGTATAGCTCCGCCTTTCGGGAGAGTGGTCGGGGGGACGTTTTTTCTTATTCCGTCCAGATACCGACTTATAATAGAGTTGCGGTTCTTTTCCGAACTCAGAACTTTGTCGATAACGTTCTCGTCCTCGGCCATCTCTTCGGTAGTCTTCACTTTGGAAGAAAGGACGGTAAGCAGCGCGCGTTCGAGACAGGTTTCGTCGATTTCCTTATTTCCGTTTTTCGTGATTTCACCCGCCAGTTCTTCCGCGTACTTCTCCGCTATGGGATATTTTCCGACAAACTTGTTTACCTTACTCTCCCAGTCGGGCTCTGCGGATTTTTTCTCATACTCGGATAGTTTCTGACTACGTTTTGTGAACTCTCCTTCCAACGCGTTGTACGCTTTTAAGAGTTCTTCAGCCGATTTGAATTTTCCGTAAGACTTTTCCTGCCCGTTATCGGCGATTTCTCCGGCGGGAGCAATTTTATCTTCGTTCATATTTCGTTATCTCCTTTTTTATAATGATTTTTATATATTGTTATTTATGGTATCCGCTTCGTTTTTCAGGCGTGCGTATACCCTGTGCCGACGGATATGCTCGGATAATTTTTCCTGCGTTTTTTCGTCGACGTCGTTGCTTATTAAATATCTCGTGTGTTCCGCGATATGAATATTATGGTCGTCCGTATCGGCTACTTCAGGAGTCTTTTCTTTGAGTTCCGTATTCTCTTTTTCTGCTCGTTTGGCGTGCAGTTCTTTGTCGGAAAGAGCGTTTTCCCAATTCCCGAAGCCCATGATTTCGAGTATCTTCATTCTGTTTACGTCGCTCATTCTTCCGTCTTCTCCGGTAAGAACTCCGAGTTTTACGAGTTCTTCCGCAAGGCTTTGTCTTACGCTTTGGCTGTTGACGGTTTCGTTCTCGACGTCGAACACGAGGTCGTCGCTCGTTATGTCGCTTCCTGCGAATTCACGCATTTCGATTTCTCCCGTTTCTCCCGATATTCTTTTGAGTCTGCCGTTCGCGGCGAACTGTTTGTACAGTCTTAAAATGTGTTTGCCGACTTCCATAGCTGCCCTTCTTATACTGCTCGTCGTGACGCTTAATCGGTTGTTGTCCTGTTCTATAATAAGGTTCAAGGCTACGCCGCTGAGGTTGCTCTTTGCGATGGTGCCGGACGTAAGAAAGTCGCTTACGCCGCTTACGGTGACGAATTCGTTAAGGAGTCTCGTTTCTTCTTCGTTAAAGTCGTTCGGTACGCCGCCCATATTGAGAAGAACCGGCATGTTACTACCCTGACGGTAAACTATAATTTTGCCGGGGGCTATTCCCTCTTCTTCGATATCGTCCACGTCTATACTGCCGTCTTCCACCATAAGTACTCCCATAGCCATACGGTTCATATATTCGTGCTTGCGGTTCTTTACCGCGTTATAGGCTCTCTGCACGGGGATAAGGCGGTCTATTACGCTCCCGCCGAAAAACGACGCGGGCTGTTCCAAGGCTACCTGTCTTACGAACGGAAATCGTCTTAAACCGTTGTTGCCGTTCAGATACGGTAAACTTCCGTCGTAAAGAACTTTGTCTTCCGCCACTACGGTAAATCTTCCGTCGGGGTTTTCCGAGTCGGGCAACGAATATCTCTCTATTACCGTTACGTAGCCCGGTTTGTTGTCCGTAAGTCCGCTTTTCGACGCTCCGTTGTACACGAATTCGGGGTTAATTACGTCGACTTTTCCGCCTTCCAACTTCACGCCCCAATGTTCTTCCACCGTTTCTTTCGGATAAGCTCTCGCGTGGATAATACTCTTACATTCGTCCACGTCTTTAGCCGACAGCGAGTCGGGAAAAATTTCGTACGGCGGGCATACGCTCACCTCCACGTCCCCTTCGTAAAGTCCGTCGGAAAGAATTTTGCCTTTGTTTGCGTCCCAGCAGATTTTGTAAAAACTCGTTCCGCAGATTTCCGACCAGAAAGTGGCGTCGGAGATTAACTTTTTGAAGTTTATGTCGTGTTCGACGCTCTTTAACAGTTTTGTGGAAAACTTAGCGGCGTTGACGTCGCCGAAATCTCCCGACGCGGGACGAACGGTAATGCTCGCTCCTAACCCGGAAAACTTAGCGAGTCGCGTCTCTATAATCGGCGCGATATGGTTATAAACTCCCCTGTCCTGCCAGTAATAATCCTTGCCGCTGTCCTTGACTTCTCCGCTCGGCATCACTACGGAATACTGATTGCCGGCAAAGAAATTTGCGTTGAGCGCCCAGTTAGACTCTATTCCGCGTCTTTCTTCCTTTCTCCGTAAATAATCCGCGGTTATCTCCTTGGCGATAGTTACGTTTTTTCTTTTCATATCTCTCCTTTTTCGGATTCGGATAATTCCGATAACAGTTTTTTTCGCTCGGCTCGAAGCTCTTCGTCGCTCATCGAGTACAGCTCTCCGTCCTTAATCTCCATATACGCTTTTATAGCGTTTATGTCGGGCGGAATGTACTTTACAGACTGTTTTTCCTTGACGAGTCGTTCGTTCCCGTCGGCGTCGAGGGCAAATTCTTTGGTGGTCTCCGTCACTTCGTACCCCGTAGCTTTTTTGTATAGTACGTCAAGCATTTAACCTCCGTTTTTGCTCATTTTGTAAAGTTTTTTATATGTTTTTTCATAAATCGTCGGCTTCTTCTTCGGCGGCGAATAGGTCGGTCGACTCATGATGAAGTACCGCATTTCGTCCAACGCGTGATCGTCCCTTTTCACGGGTAAATCGTTGTTTCCCCAGCGGTAGCTTTTTATTTCCCGAATGAGATTTACGCAATTTCGGAAAATATAGATTTTCGGAGGACGGGCGGAGAAGTATTCCCTGACTTTGTTTAGTCCCGCGTACATATCCTTATTGACTTTCGGATTAGCGTTGATGCCGTTTTCGTAGAACAATTCCGTCACGCTTTTGGACGAAGCGAGAGTTTTTTGCCCCGCCGCGCTGTCTATAAGAGCGTCGATATTGCCCGTCGAATTGCGTTTCCACCCTAAGCCGTCGGCGATTTCTTTTATTCTTGCGGCGTGATGAGATACGTCCTTGCCTGCTTCGTAGTGTTCCGCCACGACGTAAACGTTATCGTCGTAATCCACGCAATAGAAATGCGCGCTGAGAGGATTCCGTAACCCCGGGTCGATAGAAATAATATCCTGCCAGTCCTTCGGCACGTCAAACGGGTCGATTACGTGAATACTCTCGTCGAATTCGGGATATACCAGACCGGAATTAGCTTTGAACAGCCCGAACCTGCGGCTTTCGAGCATTTCTTCACTCATTCCTTTGCCGATATTCTCCACTTCTTCTTTGTCAAGGAAGGGATTGTCCGCCCATTCCATCCTTATATAGAAAACCTCTTTGTCGTTGTACCTGTTCAGATAAATCGTATCGTAAACCCAGGTAAGGCCTTTAAGAGGAGTCATCGTGCCGAACAAATCGCCTTTTTTGTCCAGCACTCTCATTTTGCACTCCTCGTATATATCCTGAGGAGGCTCTTCGTCGAACCATACGAAATCGAGACTTGCGCCCTGAAACTTTTCTCTGCCCTGATCCGCCGATTTGAAACCTATTTTCGACAATCCGCCGAAAACGTTTCTTACCACTATGGTGTCTATAACTCCCGCGGACGGGTTCCCTTTGTTGCCGGAATGCATAACGATATCTTCTATCCAGTCGGGGCGTAAATAGTGCAGAATTTTGCTTTGAGCCACGTCGCGTTGCACTTCGTAACTGACGCTGACTACCCACCCGGAAACCGATTTACGGTTCTTTCTGTACGGGTGTATTCCTCTCGCCATCCACACTGTTTCCACTGCGCCGCACTCCGTCTTTCCGCTACGGTTTCCGCCGAAAACCCAACGGTTGCGTTTCGGACACTTGTGAAATTCAAGCTGTTTCAGATGAACCTTTTCCCCCGTGTTATACCTGGCCAGCGTATCGTACTTGTCGCGGGTGGAAAGTATTTCGTCTATCTTTTTAATTCTCGTAATTATCTCTTTTTCGCCCATGGTTCCCTTCGTCGTCGGGAATAATTTTTCTCTCTTCCGTTCGACAGCTCGCATTATAAACGCAGTTATCGGTCTTTTTCGGTAAAATTCGGCACTCAAAACGACTGCCGCGAATAATTATTTTTTTACGGGAAATAATTGCCGTATGAAAAAATTAGTCATCGTCCTCATCGCCGCTGTCGGAGTTATTCTTTATTCCGCGTCGGCTCTCATACTTTTTACTGCAAATAAAAACTCTCGCTATACGGTCTATACCGACGGGTTTTGCTCCGAAGAGTACTCCCTCGACGCTTTCGCCGCTTACAAAGCCTGTCTTTTTGAAAGCGAAAAAGGATTATCGGTAAAACCCGACGCCGATTTCGACTGCGAAAAGTTTATAAAAACCGTTTCCGCCGAAAAAATCTTTACGGAAAACTGCGAAGGAATAGAACTAACCTACTACCGCTCCCCCTTTATAAAAAACTATATAACCTTAAAAAACGAAAGAATTAACTTGGAAATAGCAAAAAAACCGAACGGAGAAATTATTATAGGCACGCCGATAATTTTAGGAAGCATATAATCCGACAAATCGTTATGCGGGATTTTTTCGCAGTCACAAAGTTTCGTGCGAAAAAATCTTTATCCGCATAAGTCGGACTCTTAAGGAAGCAAGACAGTCCGTCTTGCTTA
>CACXFJ010000071.1 GCA_902766965.1 uncultured Eubacteriales bacterium
AACGTAGTCGTACGCGTTGCCTCCGCGGGGAACGTTCGTTTCCGCGATAAGCTCTTCTTCTCCGTTTATTTTCGTATAATAACCTACTTTATACGCGTTTGCGGCGTAGACCGCTTCCAACGTAAGGTCTTTCTGCACGTTGTCGAAAGTGGACATACTTCCGGTATCTCTGTCGCGCCAACCGATAAAGGAATACCCTTCTTTCGTCGGCAAGGCGGGCTGAACCGCTCTTCCGCCGGGAGCCACGTTCTGCGGGTCGCCGAGACGATCGCCGTCGGAGTCGAGGAACACGACTTTATACGTGCCGGCTTGAGAGTCTCTCAACGTGAGTTGAAAATTTATCGTATATTTTCTGTAAATAAGGGTAATGCTGTGAGTGCCTGCCACGCTCAACTTAGCTTTGTCTTCCGCC
This sequence comes from uncultured Eubacteriales bacterium, assembly GCA_902766965.1. Taxonomy (GTDB): domain Bacteria; phylum Bacillota; class Clostridia; order Christensenellales; family DTU072; genus CAG-1782. The sequence continues at coordinate 413 of CACXFJ010000071.1, forward strand.
TTGACCATACTTAAAGTAGCGGGCATCTGAACCGTTTCTCCCGTGACCGTCGAACCGAGTTCGTCAACGGTATCGAGATACTTTACGTTGAGAATAACTTTGGAAATATCGAAATCGGATACGGTAAATCCGTCGGCTATGCTCGCTTCGTCCACCGTAATAGATTCTATTTTCGAATAGTCTATCTTATCGGTCGACGTACAGCCGAGGGCCGTAACGGCTACGCACGCGGCGATGATTGCTATAAGTAAAATCTTCTTAAACTTGTTCATATTATTATCTCCGAAGTATTTCACGCGCAGGCGAAAATAATTATATATATAAATATAACAAAAAAAGATAATAAAATCAATAGGTAAGTTGAAATTAAAAATCGACTCTTTTTCGAATTTCCTTTGCCGCGACTTTTTTCGGCGGCGAATAACTACCCTAACGTAACGTCGGAAAGGGAAAATTCGCGAATAACGTCGTTAATTCTGTCCTTAAAACGCTCTTTGTCGACGCTTTCGGCGAACGCGGAAGCGATTTTTAGGGTTTTTGCGGTGACGTATTTCAGAGAACTCGCCCCCGCTTGTTCCAACCCGAACATCTCTCCGCCCCCTCTTAAAGCGAAATCTTCTTCGGCTATTTTGAACCCGTCGTCGTTAGCCGTAAGCACGTTAAGCCTGTCGCATTCCTTATCGCTCGTAAGAAAACAGTAGCTTTGGTCGCCGTTCCTGCCCACTCTTCCCCGCAACTGATGCAACGCCGCCAAACCGAACTTATCGGCGTCGGTAATTATGATAATAGTCGCGTCGGATACGTCCACGCCTACTTCTACCACGGTGGTCGCCACAAGCACCCTGTATATTCCGTCGCGGAACTTTTCCATAACGACGGACTTTTCGTCGGCTTTCATCTTGCCGTGCATAAGTCCTATTTTTTCTTTCGGAACGTAATGAGAAATTTCTTTGTACAGTTCTTCGCAGGATTCGCTCTCTATCCCTTCCGCGTCGAAAATCTTAGGAGCTATGACGTACGTTTTCGTTTCCTCACAGCGTTTGGCTACGTACCCGAACATATCGGCTCGTTTTTTGGGCGGAACTATCGAAGTCTTAATATTGCCCTTTACTCTTCGGTCTATCGTAATGAATTCCGCTTCGCCGTACGCCGCAATATACATCGTCCTCGGAATGGGGGTCGCGCTTAACGTAAGAACGTCGGCGGAAGAACCTTTTTCCACGAGAGAATTTCTTTGAGCCACGCCGAAACGGTGCTGTTCGTCGGCTATCGCCAACGCTAAGTCGGCAAATTTAAGTTTGTCCGAAAAAACGGCGTGCGTGCCGATAACGAGGTCGAGTTTGCCGTCGGACGCCGCCGAATAAATCTTCCTTTTTTCCGCAACGGGCGTACTGCCTAAAATAAGCCCTACGCTAATCCCCGTATCAGCAAACGCTTTGACAAAAAAACTATAATGCTGTTTCGCGAGAATTTCCGTAGGCGCGGCTATCGCCGCCTGATAACCGTTCCTTATTACGAAAAAGCAAGCCATCGCCGCAACGAGAGTTTTTCCGCTGCCGACGTCACCGCATAATACGGTGTTCATACGCTCTTCTTTTTTCAGATTTTTTACGATTTTTGTAACGGCGGAACTCTGCGAATCGGTGGGTAAAAACGGTAAGTTTTTCAACATTTCGTCAAAATTTACCGCTTTGTCGTAACGCCTGTTTTTTATGGTTTTGCCCTTTTCTTTTGCGTAAGAAAAAGCCGCTATTCTTTCGGTGAGTTTTTCCGTAGCTATCCGCTTATACGCTTCTTTTACGTCTTTGCTTTGCGGACAATGGATAGCGAAATAAGCGTCTTTAAGGGGCATAAGTCCGAATTTTTGTTCGTTTTCGCCGTTAATTACGCTGTCGGGAACAAATTTTAACGCGTCTTTCATTATATTGCGGAAAGAGCCTTGCGGAATTATTCCTTTGGTCGGATATATGGGGCAAATACCCGTAAAACGGTCGTGTTCTTCCGATTTACAGAAGTTCGGATTTGCCATTTCGAGATTAAAATTACGAATTTTTATTTTGCCGAAAAAAGCGTATTCTTTGCCGATTTCGAGTCGCTTGGAAACGTAGTTCTGATTAAACCAGACGAGTCTTATAAAAATATTGCCGGACTTTGCGGTTGCGTTAAAAATTTGTAAAGAATTTTTCTTCCACGGTTGCGATTTGTCGGTGATTACTCCGTCGAACAAACAATAAGACCCGTCTTCGGCGTCCGATAGCGGCACGCTCGCCGACAGGTCTATATATTGTTTAGGGAAAAAATCAAGCAATTCTTCCGCCGAGTTTATCGACAGAGATTTAAGTTTCGCTTCGACGGCGTCCGCGACGCCTTTAATGCTCGTAAGCGGAGTTTTGCTCATTCCTTATTCCACGCTGATGAGATAGAAATAATGAGCTTGTCCGCCGTTAAGCACAACTACGTCGGCGTCGGGATATTCGGAAGCGAGTTCTTCCGACAAAACGTTCGCGTCTTCTTCTTTTACGTCTTCGCCGTAATAAAGAGTGATTAGGCAGATACTGTCCTTGTCGTGTCTGCGTAAAGCTTGTTTTACCACGTCGTTAATATCGTCGCCTTTCGCGACTATCCCGTCTTCGAGGGCTATTATATCGCCGTATTTGAGTACGAAACCGTCTATCTCGGTATCTCTGACGGCGTGCGTCACCTGTATTGCGGATATTCCGCCGTATGCGCTCGTCATCGAATCCACAAGCTCGTCCTTTTCCGCTTCGGGGTCGTAAGACATAGCCGCGGCAATACCTTGTTGCACGTTAACGGTAGCCACGACTACCAATTCGCACTCTACCATATCTTTCGCTTGCTCGCAAGCAAGGACTATGTTCTTATTGTTCGGAAGGACGAAAACGGTGTCCGCGTTAATATCGTTGACCAACGACACGATGTTTTCGACGCTGGGGTTCATCGTCTGTCCGCCTTCGAGAACTTCGTCCGCTCCGAGTTCTTTGAACATCGCGCGGAAACCTTCTCCGCTGCAAATGGAAAGAAGTCCGTTCTTTTTGCGTTTTACCTTTTTCGCTTTCTGCAATTGTCTGTTTTGTTCGAGCATATTCTCGATTTTCGGCAGATTAAGTTCTCCTAATTTCAACGCGTATCCGAGCGCTTTGTCGGGATTGTTCGTATGGACGTGAACTTTAACTGCCTCTAAATCGCCCACTACAAGCACGCAGTCCCCTATCGTCTGCAACTGGTCGCGCAATTTATCGATATCGGCGGTCGTGACGTGTTTTTTCAGATTGAATATAAAGAATTCCGTACAGTAAGCGAACTTTATGTTTTCAAGGTCGTGTACGTCGCTTTCGAAAGAAACCGTCTTGCTTTCGGTAGCCACGGCTACAGGTTTAAGCTCAACAGGCTTCATTTCAATACCGGCAAGCACGTTATACATTCCGGTAAGGATATACATAAGTCCCTGCCCGCCGCTGTCGACGACTCCGGCTTTCGCTAAGATAGGAAGAAGTTTCGGCGTGTCCTGCAACGCTTCTTCTCCCCGTTTCAATATTTTAGTGAAAAACTGTTCGAAATCCGCGGTTCTTGCGGAAACTTTGACGGCGTGTTCTCCTATTATTCTTATGACGGTAAGGATAGTGCCTTCTTTCGGCACGGTGACCGCTTTATACGCCTTATTAGCGCCGTTTAAGAGAGCTTTGGCGAATACCTTAGTGGTAATCGTTTTCGCCTCGATAAACGTTTCGCTCATTCCTTTGAAAATCTGGCTTAAAATAACGCCGCTATTGCCTCTCGCGCCTTTAAGCGCTCCTTTTGCGAACGCAGCCGCGGTATCCTTGAATTCGCTCGGATTCTGCGCGTCCAATTCCCGCACGGTGGAATCCATCGTAAGTCCCATGTTCGTACCGGTATCTCCGTCGGGCACGGGAAAAACGTTAAGGCTGTCCACGTAATCTTTGTTAAGAGCGAGATTTTGTCGTCCGCCTTTTATCATCGCAATAAGTTGCGAATTATCTATTAAATTCATTATTCCTCTCGATATTTACAGCTTCAATCCCAATACGTGGACGTCGACGGATTTGACTCTCATTCCCGTGAACTGTTCTACGTTATAGGCGACGGCGGATTTAAGCGATTCCACCACGGCTTCGACGTTTACGCCGTCCGTGACGAGAATAAAAAGTTCGATAAAGATACGATTGTCCATAGTGACGAGTTTTACCCCTTTCGCTATGGGTTCTTTACCGAAAAGAATAAGGATATTATCGCTCAACCTGCGCGACACTAATTCTGCCACGCCGGGTACTTCTTTCGCAATTTTCGCCACGACCATAGCCACAGCGTCGTCCGCTATGGTAATGTCACCGTAAATATTCGTCGTGTGCAGAGCCATATATATATTCCTCTAAATCCGCTTTTTAAGAAGCATTTTTGTTATTAGTAGTCCGATACGTCCGCAGTAATTTACGGTATGACGTAACTTGACATTTTAATCATATTATAATTTTGAAAAAAAGGCAAGCAGTTTCAAAAAAATCAAGCAAAACAATTGCCAAAGTAAAAATTTAATTGTATAATTGATAAGTCTTAATTTAGGAGGTGTGCCATGAGCAGAGTTTGTAGCATATGCGGCAAAGGTCAAATGAGCGGAAATAAAGTCAGCCACAGCAATAGAAAAACGAGAAGAAGCTGGGGCGCTAACGTACATAAAGTTAAAGTCGTAGACGCCAACGGTTCTTTAAGCAGTCAATATATTTGCACCCGTTGTTTAAGAAACGCTAAAAAAGAAGCGTAATCTTATTAAGTTTGATTTTGAAGAAACTGTTTCTTCCCGAAGCAGTTTCTTTTTATGCTATTCAGATTTTTTATTAACCTACTAAAATGCAAAAAAACCGCCCATACGAGCGGTTTTTTATTATTATCGTTTCCGATCCTCTATTTAGCCTGTTTTGCTCTGTAATCCTTTATAGCCTCGGCTATCGCTTCTTCTGCAAGTACGGAGCAGTGAATCTTTTGCGGAGGAAGTCCTTCGAGAGTTTCCACGACGTCGGAGTTTTTTATTTTGAGAGCGTCTTCCAAAGACTTGCCCTTAATCATTTCGCAAGCCGTATCGGAACTTGCGATTGCCGCCGCGCAACCGAAGGTCTTAAACTTTGCGTCCACTATCTTGTCGTCTTCTATTTTAAGGAAAACCTGCATTATATCGCCGCAACTTGCGTTGCCGACGGTGCCTACTCCGCTGGCGTTTTCGATTTCGCCGACGTTTTTCGGATGTGCAAACGTTTCCAATACTTTTGCGTTATACATATTTGTCTTCTCCTTTTATCTCTTTGAAAAGCGGCGACCAGGAGCGAAGCCTTGCTACCGTTTCTTTAAGTTTTTCTATAGTGTAATCTATTTCTTCTTTCGTCGTATCCTTGCCGAGACTGAAACGAATGGAGCTGTGCGCTTCTTCCATCTTCGCTCCGAGCGACAGTATGACGTAAGACGGTTCGAGACTGCCCGAACTGCACGCTGAACCCGAGCTTACCGCTATTCCGTTGAGGTCAAGGTTCATAAGGATGCTTTCCCCTTCGATAAAATCGAAACTGAAATTAGCGTTGTTGACGAGTCTGTGTTCCGTTCCGCCGTTAAGTTTGCAATACGGTATTTCTTTCGACACGCGGTCGATAAAGTAATCTCTGAGATACTTCATGTGAGAGTTGTTCTTTTCCATATCGCGATAGCTTATTTCGAGAGCCTTAGCCATACCGATTATTCCCGGTGTGTTTGTAGTCCCCGCTCTCATACCGCTTTCCTGATGACCGCCGACAATGAGTCTTTCGAGCCTTACGCCTTTCCTTAAATACAGAAGTCCTATTCCTTTCGGTCCGTGGAACTTGTGCGCCGACATGCTGAGCATATCTATATTCATCTTCTTGACGTCGATTTTTACGCTTCCTGCGGCTTGTACGGCGTCGGTATGGAAAAGTATACCTTCTTCCCTGCAAAACGCCCCTATCTCTTCGATAGGCTGTATAGCGCCCATTTCGTTGTTGGCAAACATTACCGACACGAGTATCGTGTCGTCTCTTACCGCTTTCTTGATATCGTCAAGGCTTACTCTCCCGTCGCTTCCGACTTTGACGTAGGTTATTTCGTAACCTTCTTTTTGAAGTTTACGACAGGTTTCCATAACGGCGGGGTGTTCGATAACGGTGGTGACGATATGTTTACCCTGCTTTTCGTAAGTGTGAGCGGTTCCCGTCAAAGCCCAATTGTCGCTTTCGCTGCCGCCCGACGTGAAGAAAATCTCGTCCCTGCGAGCGTTAATACAATCGGCTATCGTCTGTCTTGCTTTATCCACCGCGGCGAGAGCTTCTCTGCCGAAAGCGTGAAGGGAAGACGCATTTCCGTAAATCTCCGAAAAATACGGCTTCATCGCCTCGAATACTTCCACGTCCAAAGCGGTCGTAGCCGAATTATCCAAATATACGCGCATTTTTACGCACCTCTTTTTATAATCAATTAAACGACTGTTTAATTGTCTTTCCGAATATAATTATAATTATATCGAACGAAAAAATCAACTAAATTGCCATACTATTTTTAATAAACGTCCTAAGTTCTTCCACCGACTTATATCCGCTGAAAGCGTCCTTTTTCACGCCGTCGACGAAAGTGACGACGTAAGGAATAAACTGTATGCCCATCTCTTCCGAAAGAGCCGGGGCTTCGTCTACGTTTATTTTGAGTATTTCCACTCCCGCGCCGTTGAGTTCTTCTTCGAGTTCCTGCAAATTAGGAGCGAGCATTTTGCAAGGTCCGCACCAATCGGCGTAGAAATCCACGACGAATTTACCGGATTCGATTGTTTTTTTGAATTCTTCTTCTTTTATTTTTCTCATATATACCTCCGCTATTTGTTATTGACGAAAAAACTCCGTTAAATCCGAAATTTTGACGTCGGTTACGGTTTTTTCAAACATATCTTTGACGGAAACCACGCCTTTTTGCAGTTCGTCTTCGCCGAGCA
>CACXFJ010000072.1 GCA_902766965.1 uncultured Eubacteriales bacterium
AAACGGTCACGGTTTTAGGTAATCGTAACAAAATTTATAGAAATCGTTTGTTGCGTGCCGTATGACACGCAACAAACGTAAAACGGAGAATTATTATGAGAATGTTCGATATTATTAAGGAAAAACGCGACGGGAAGAGACTTTCGACGGAAGAAATAAACTTTTTCGTATCGGGTTACGTCGACGGTTCTATCCCCGATTATCAGGCGGCGGCTCTTCTTATGGCTATTTATTTCAGAGGAATGAACACGAGAGAAACCCGCGACCTCACTTTTGCCGTTCGCGATTCGGGAACGAAACTCGATTTTTCCGCTATTAAAGGTGTCCGTGTGGACAAACATTCCACGGGCGGCGTAGGAGACAAGACGAGCCTCGTAGTAGCCCCCATAGTGGCTTCGCTCGGCGTAAAGGTAGCGAAAATGAGCGGCAGGGGTTTAGGTCATACCGGCGGCACGATAGACAAACTCGAAGCTATCCCCGGATTTAAGACCGATCTGAGCGAAGAAGATTTTATAAAAATAGTCAACGATATAGGGATTTGTATCGTCGGACAAAGTAAAGAGCTTGCTCCCGCCGATAAAAAACTTTACGCGTTAAGAGACGTGACGGCGACTATCGACAGTTGGCCGCTCATCGTGTCGAGTATAATGGGTAAAAAACTTGCCGCAGACGACGACTGTATAGTTTTGGACGTCAAGACGGGGAGCGGCGCTTTTGCAAAGACGGTGGAGGAAAGCAGAGTTTTGGCAAAGGCTATGGTTGATATAGGCAAAGCGGCGGGGAAAAAGATGCTCGCCCTTATCACCGATATGGACAGACCGTTAGGTAACGCTATCGGAAATTCGCTCGAAGTCATCGAAGCTATCGACACGTTAAAAGGCAACGGCCCCGCCGATTTGGAAGAAATTTGCGTTTTTCTCGCTTCTAATATGTTGTTTCTTGCAGGCAAAGGCACTCTACCCGAATGCGAATATATGGTCAGTAAGGCTATTACCGACGGAAGCGCGTTGGTTACGTTCGGAAAAATGATAAAGGCGCAGGGGGGCGACGAAAAATGTCTTACCGACGATACCCTTTTGGTTAAAGCGCCGATAAGAGAATACGTTTACGCCGAAAAGACGGGATATATTTATAAAGTAGACACCGAAGGATACGGCATAGCGAGCCTTATGCTCGGAGCAGGCAGAAACAAAAAAGAAGACGAAATAGATTACGGCGCGGGAATAATTTTGCAGAAAAAGACGGGCGATTTCGTCGAAGAGGGCGATATTATAGCGGAAATGTTCACTTCCGATAAAGAAAAGTTAAAACCCGCTATGGATAAATTTTTATCGTCGACGGAAATAAGGGACGAAAAGCCCGAAGAGAGACCGCTCGTTCTCGACATAGTACAATAAAAGAGGGTAGCAATGGCAAAACTGTATTTTAAGTTCGGCGCGATGGGTTGTTCCAAGACGGCGCAAGCGTTGATTACGAAATTCAATTACGAAGAAAGGGGTATGAAAGTTCTGCTCCTTAAACCGTCGGTAGACGACAGAGACGGAGCTACGATAGTAAAGAGCCGCATAGGCTTGCAGGAAGAAGCGATTACTGTTTCTTCGGACGTCGATTTGTATAAAACGTACGTCGAAAATTATAAGGAAGACTGCAACGTTATTATAGTGGACGAATGTCAGTTCCTTACGCCCGAACAGGTGGACGAACTCGGTCAGATAGTTATCGACTTCAACGTACCCGTATTGTGTTTCGGTTTGGCGACCGATTTCACTACTCACTTGTTCCCGGGCAGTCGCAGATTGTTCGAGATAGCAGAATCCATATCGGAAATAAAATCCGTATGTAAATGCGGTGCAAAAGCTACGGTAAACGCAAGACTCGACGACCACGGCAATATCGTTTCTACGGGCGAGCAGGTATGCATCGGCGGTAACGACAGATATGTGGCGATGTGTCGTCGTTGCTGGCTGAAAAAGAGAGCCGAACAGGCAAAGGGAAACGGCAATGGATAGAATCGTTATCGGTTTGTGCGGTGGAACTGGGAGCGGAAAAACTACGCTCGCCAACAGAATTTACAAAGCCTTCGGAGACGACGCGTTGTTGCTCGGTATGGACTGTTACTACAAAAATAATCCCGATATGCCGTACGAAGAGAGAGTTAAGATAAATTACGATCACCCGAACGCTTTCGACACGGATTTGTTCGTTACTCATCTCGAAATGTTGCGTCGCGGCGAAAAAATCATTCATCCTACTTACGATTTTACCAAATACTTAAGGGCGGACAAGTGGATTGAGACGGAGAGTAAAAGGGTAATAATAACCGAAGGGTTACTGCTTTTCGAAAACAAAAGAATAGTGGATAATCTCGATATAAAAATATTCGTCGATACCGACGCCGACGTGAGAATTTTAAGAAGAATTTTACGCGACGTGAAAGAGAGGGGCAGAAGTCTCGATTCGGTAGTAAAACAGTATCTTACGACGGTCAAGCCTATGCACGAAATGTTTATCGAACCGTCTAAAAGAGTAGCCGACGTCATAGTACCCGAAGGCGGACACAACGAAGTCGCTTTCGATATGATATTCAGCGCAATATTAAAGAAAATTAACGATTAAAGCGAGGTAAAGAAATGGAAATTAAAGAAATTCTTGCAAAATGCGACCATACGTTATTGAGCCAGACGGCGACGTGGGATGAAATCAAAGCAATCTGCGACGACGGAATGAAGTACAAAACGGCGTCGGTATGTATTCCGCCCGCTTACGTAAAACAAGCAAAAGACTACGTCGGCGATAATTTGGCTATCTGCACCGTAATAGGCTTCCCAAACGGTTACAACACCACCGCGACGAAAGAGTTCGAAACGAAAGACGCCATAAAAAACGGCGCCGACGAAATAGATATGGTAATAAATATCGGACAGCTCAAAGCGAAAAATTACGATTACGTTCTCGACGAAATCAAAATTTTGAAAGCGGCGTGCGGCGATAAAATACTTAAAGTCATTATAGAAACGTGCTTATTGACCGACGAAGAAAAGGTGAAAATGTGCAAAATAGTAACCGAAGCGAAAGCCGATTATATTAAGACCAGCACGGGATTTTCCAAATCGGGAGCGACTTTCCACGATATAGAAATTTTTGCAAAAAACGTAGGTAAAGACGTAAAAATGAAAGCCGCGGGCGGAATATCCAGCATAGAAGACGCCGAAGAATTTATTCGTCTCGGCGCGTCCAGATTAGGAACCAGCAGAATAGTAAAAATCGTAAAAGCAACGGAAAAGGAGGCGTAATATGACCGAAAAACTTCACCCTAACATTCCCACTCCGCATATCACGGCGAAATACGGCGACTTTGCGGAAACCGTTCTTATGCCGGGCGACCCGTTAAGAGCGAAGTTCATCGCAGAGAATTTTCTTACCGACGCCGTTCTCGTAAACAACGTACGCGGAATAAACGGCTATACCGGTTACTATAACGGCAAGAGAGTGTCCGTTATGGCTTCGGGTATGGGGCAACCGTCGATAGGAATTTATTCTTACGAATTGTTTAATTTTTACGACGTAAAAAATATAATCCGCATAGGAAGCTGCGGCTCGTTCGATAAAGACCTGCACGGAAGGGACATAATAATAGCTATGGGCGCATGCACGAACGGAAATTTTGCCGCGCAATACAACTTGCCGGGGACGTTTTGTCCGATAGCCGACTTTAATCTCGTAAGGAAAGCTGCGGAACTTTGCGAAAAGGCGGGAGTCAATTTCAAAGTGGGCAACATCCTTTCTTCCGACGTATTCTACGACGACGCGAATTCGGGTATGACGTGGGCGAAAATGGGCGTACTCGGCGTGGAAATGGAATCCGCCGCATTGTATTGTAACGCTGCGAGAGCGGGGAAGAGCGCGCTTTGTATCTGTACGGTTAGCGACTCGTTCGTTAATCCTTCCGAAAATACGACCGCCGAAGAAAGACAAAATTCTTTCACCGCAATGATGAAAATCGCATTGGAATTATCGTAAAAATGAAAAGATTTTTTATAATTGTACTCGATAGTTGCGGAATAGGGGAACTTCCCGACGCGAACTTATGGCACGACGAAGGGAGTAACACGCTCGGAGCTATAAGAAATAATCCCGCTTTTAACTGTCCTAATTTGAAAAAACTCGGTCTTTTCAATATCGACGACGTGGGCGGCGGTATAGATAATCCGCAAGGGGCGTTCGCTCGGCTTGGCGAACTTTCCATGGGAAAGGACACTACGATAGGGCATTGGGAAATTGCCGGTTTGGTTTCGCCTAAGGCGTTGCCGACCTATCCGAACGGTTTTCCGAAAGAAATAATCGACGAATTCGAGAAACGCACGGGAAGGAAAACTCTCTGCAACAAGCCGTATTCCGGCACGGAAGTAATAAAAGACTATGGCGAAGAACATATAAAAACGGGAGCTTTGATAGTCTACACTTCGGCGGACAGCGTGTTCCAGATAGCGGCGCACGAAGAAGTCGTACCCGTGAAAGAACTTTACCGTTACTGCGAAATCGCTCGCGAAATTTTAGTGGGCGACCACGGCGTAGGCAGAGTGATAGCAAGACCGTTTACGGGGGAATATCCCTTTACGAGAACGGCAAACCGTCATGATTTTTCGTTGGTTCCGCCTAAAGAAACCATGAAAAAAAAAAAAAAAAACAGCGGATACGAAACCATTTCCGTCGGCAAAATTTACGATATATTCGCAGGAAAAGGTCTGAGCGAAAGTAACCGCACGTGTAGTAACGCAAACGGAATGGAAGTAACTCTGAAACTGCAAAAACGCGACTTCAACGGTCTGTGTTTTGTCAATTTGGTAGACTTTGATATGAAGTTCGGGCACCGAAACGACGTAGAAGGCTACGCCAAAGCAATGACCGAATTCGACGGATATTTAGGAGAATTCCTTGAAAATATGCGAGACGAAGACGCCTTGATTATTACGGCGGATCACGGTTGCGACCCGTCCACGCCGTCTACCGACCATTCGAGAGAGTACGTTCCTATGTTAATGTGCGGCAAGAATATAAAAAGCGGCGTAAATTTAGGCACGAGATTCGGTTTTTGCGACATATCCGCTACCGTCCTCGAATACTTTAACGTAGACAAGGACAAGACGAGCGGAAAGTCTTTTCTTAGCGAGGTGATTAAGTGATTACGGATAAAGAATTGATGATTAAAGCCGCCGAAGCGAGGGGCAGGTCGTACACTCCGTATTCTCATTACAGAGTGGGAGCGGCGCTTTTAAGTAAAGACGGAAGAGTTTTTACCGGGTGCAATATAGAAAACGCAACTTACACTCCCACCGTGTGCGCCGAAAGGACAGCCTTTTTTAAGGCTGTGAGCGAAGGCGTGACCGAGTTTGAAAAGATAGCCATAGTGGGCGGAAGAGAAGGCGAAGTGTCGGAATTTTGTTCTCCGTGCGGGGTTTGCCGTCAGGTAATGGCGGAATTTTGCGACGAAAACTTTATCGTGCTGTTAGGTAACGCCGATAAGTTTTCCGCGTACCCGTTGAAAGAAATTTTGCCTTTCGCTTTTACTAAAAAAGAATTATAAAAGTTTATGCTTGTCTGAACAAAGCAAATATAAGTATAAAATAAGTCCGCATTTTAATTTGAGTGCGGATTTTTTATATTCCATACGTAGAATTATCGTTTGAAGATAAAATGAACGCCGAATACTTATCGCTTGCCTGTTAAAGGAAAGAGTGATAAAATACTATCATTAAAAAACAGCGAGAGACTTTTATGGAAATCGGCGTTGCGGAATTAGAAAAATTAAATAAAGAAGATTACGTCCTCATCGACATGAGGAGCGATTTTGACCGTTCTTACGGGTTTATACCGAATTCGGTAAGAATGGACGCAGAAGACGTAGCGGACGGCAAAGGACTTGACAAGAGCAAAAAGATAATAGTTTATTGCGCGAGAGGAGAGTTAAGCATAGAAGTTTGCGACAGACTGCAAGAAAAAGGTTTCGACGCGTACAGCCTTAAAGGCGGTTATTACGCGTGGCTCAGGAACGAACTTATAAAACAAGCCGACAAAGATTTCCAATCCGACGTGGAAAGAAGTATTCAGACTAAATTCCGCGTTAAGATTTTAAGTAAATTCATTAAGGCGATAAAGGAATACGAGTTAATTCAGCCGAACGATAAAATTGCGGTTTGCATTTCGGGCGGCAAGGATTCCATGCTGATGGCTAAACTGTTTCAGGAATTGCAACGTTATACCGACGTTCCGTTTGAAACGAAATTTATCGTTATGGACCCCGGTTACAACGCCGAAAACCGTCGAATTATCGAAGATAACGCAAGAAAACTCGGTATTCCCATCATGATTTTCGAAAGCGACATTTTCGAATCGGTCTACAATATCGAAAAATCGCCGTGCTATCTTTGCGCCCGTATGAGAAGAGGGTATTTATACAACTTCGCAAAACAGGCAGGCTGTAACAAAATAGCTTTGGGACACCATTACGACGACGTGATAGAAACTATTTTAATGGGAATGTTGTACGGCGCGCAGGTGCAAACCATGATGCCGAAACTTCACAGTACGAACTTCGAAGGAATGGAACTTATCCGTCCGCTGTACCTTATAAGGGAAGACGTAATAAAAGAATGGCGCGACTATAACGGACTTCACTTCATTCAATGCGCGTGTAAGTTCACCGATACCTGCACCACCTGCAACAACGGCGCAAACCATTCCAAACGCCAAGAAATCAAAGAACTCATAAGAGAACTCAAAAAGAATAACCCCGAAGTGGAGAAATGTATCTTCAAAAGCGTCGAAAACGTAAATCTCGACACCGTGATAGCCTACAAAAAGAACGGCGAAAGACATAGCTTTCTCGACGACTACGCCGACAAAATCAAAGACGAGTACCGCTCGTAATCACGAACGAATCTAATTGTTAAAAAATAGAACGTTAAAAACCGCATTTTTAAGTAAATGCGGTTTTTTATATGATTTTAATAAATATATAAGTATACAATAATTAGTCGTTTTTGACGTGGACGTCAAGTTGGTTAAACGGAATACGTATGCCTTTTTCGTCGAAGGCGGTTTTTACCTGTTCGAGAAGGTCGGCTTTTACCGTCCAATAATCGGAGTTTTTGCACCAGGCTTTTACGGTAAGGTCGATACTGCTTGCCGATTGAGCGGACATTCTGACTGCAGGAGCGGGTTCGTCGACGATTAGGGGGTGGATGTCGCAGATATCGCGTATTATCTGTTTGGCTTGTTCGAAGTCGTCGGAATAGGAGACGGAGAAAGTGACGTCTACTCTTCTCATTTCCTTTTCGGAATAGTTGACGATTTCGCTGGTGGAGAGTTTTCCGTTGGGGAGATACACGACTTTGTTGTCGGTGGTTCTCAATTTAGTGTTGCAGATAAGAATATCTTCTACCGTGCCTTCGTGTCCGCAAGCCGAGATATAGTCGTCCACCTTAAAGGGGCGGGTGATAAGGAGTAGCGTGCCGCCTGCAAGGTTGGAGAGAGTGCCGTTTACAGCAAGACCCACGCCTACGCCGAGAGAAGCGATGAGGGCGGTTATGCCGCTCGTGTCGATACCGAGATAGCTAATCAAAGCTATTACTATGAGAACTTTCAGAGCTATTTTAATAACGTAACTTAAAGTCCTGTACAAAGTTTTGTCGACTTTTTTCGTTTCTTCTAACTTTTTACCCTTATTAGCGACTTTTTTACTTAACCAATTTATAATTGTAAAAGAAACTACGAGAATAACGAGAGATAACAAAACTTTCAATCCCGTGTGGGTGAGCCACGTTTTTATCGTCGTCCAAAAAGTATTCCAATCCATAATGAATTTCCTTTGTGTTTTATGTGTTTATTATACTACGCGTCGTTCGTTTCGTAAACGCGTCGACGCGAATAAGTACGGAAAAAATCGCCCGTGAGACCTCTCAATCAACGGTTGAAGGCGTTAGTTCAACCTTTGGCGATTATATTAAAAGTATATTATTATATAAGTCAATTGTCAAGTAACGACAGATATCGGCGAGCTGTTCCGATACGTAGCTGCAAAAGGATTTGTCCGTCGAAAAATTTTGTTGCAAAGTTGTTGCAAATGTGTCGCAGATTTTTGGGGATTTTTGTTTTTAGGTCCTGTTATACTTCAATTGTAAGCGAAAGGCTTTCAAATAAATCAAAAGGAGAAAAAACTATGAAAACCGAAAAAACAATGAAAAAAATCAAAATAACCGCGGTGTCTATCGCCGCCGCATTGATAATCGTTGCCGTTGCTTTAATAGCTGTCTTTTTACCGAAGAGCAAGGCTGTCAATGCCGCCGAGAACAAAAGCGAAGCCGTTCAGACCGAACAGGTTATGACCGAGATAGAGAAGTTGGAAGAAGAATACCAAAAGGCGTTCGACGAAACCGCAGAACTCTGGGAAAAGTATTTTGCGGAATTCCAAAAACTCGAAGAAATCCCCGAAGATTTTGACGAAAAAACTTTCATTAACGGATTATCGGTGTTGAGCGACGAGGAAAAAGCCACCCTTATCAAAAACGTGGACAAACTTGACGAACTCGACGAAAAACTCGACGAGCTTTACAATAAACTGTTTGACGCGGACGAGGACGCCTTGTATAATGGTTGCAAAGACGGTATGTGCGATTTTTCCGAAAAAGACGAAGATTACTTTGCGGATACCGATTGCTCAAGTGACGAGACCTTTATCGAAACCGACGAAAACTTCTTCGGTGACGATTTCGGAAGATTGTGCGACGTAGCCGAAACGGAAAACGATAATATACAGGCGTTGAAAAAGGAATTCGACGAAGTGATGGACGCACACGCCGACCTTTGGGATAAAGTTTACGCTTCGTATGACGAACTCGACGAAAACTTCGATTACGCAAATTTCGATGAAGCGAAATATATATCCGAGCTTACCGTACTTTCTTCGGAAGAAAAAGAGCTTTTGCTCAAAGATATAGAAAAACTCGATGAAATATCCAAAAAGCTTTATGACATCTGCAAAGCTAACTGCGGAAGATGGTAAGAAGATAAGATATAAACAATAAATCGAAAGGCGTCGCGATTTCGCGGCGCCGATTGAGGATATAAAAGGAGGCTTATGGCGTATAGAATTTACCTTGCCGACGACGAGAAAAACATAAGAGAGTTGTTAAAAAACTTTCTACAGAGCGACGGATACGAAGTGAGAGCGTTCGAAACGGGCGACTTGCTTCTTTCCGCGTTTGAAGAAGAGCCTGCCGACCTCGTTATACTGGACGTTATGATGCCGGGGCGTGACGGAATAGAATGCGTGAAAGAATTGAGTAAACATTCAGCCGTACCGATTATTCTGCTTACCGCAAAGGACGGGGAACTCGATTACGTCAACGGAATAACGTTGGGCGGGGACGATTACATTACCAAACCGTTCCGTCCGACGATGCTTTTAATGAAAGTAAAAGCTCTGTTAAGGCGGTCGGAAATGTTCGCGGCGAAAAAGGAGCAAGGCAAGGTCTTGAAATATGTCGATTTAACCTATTCGGAGGACGAACATTCGGTTTTTACGGATAAAACCGCCGTCCCGCTGACGAAGACCGAAATGCGAGTGTTGGCGTTTATGATGAACGAACCGCAAAAAACGCACACGAGGGATAGCTTGCTTGACGAAATATGGGGGTTTAGCGAGGATACGGAAACCCGAGCCATAGACGAGACCATAAGAAGAATAAGGAAAAAACTTTCCGCGGCAAAAAGTCTTGTAACGATAGAAACGGTATGGGGATACGGATATAAACTCAATTTATCGGAGAACAGTAAATGAACAAAATAAAGTTGAAAATCCTATTGACGTGTTTATGTTCGGTCGTACTCATACTATGCGCCCTTCTCGTCGTAGTGAACGTAGCAATTCCAAAAGACCTCGAAAGACGCGCGAAAAAAGCAATAGAATACGAATACGGAGAATATGATCCCGAAGACGACAACAAGGGGATAAACTTTTTAAGTTCGAGCGTGGGATATTTGGAAATGGGACAAGACGACGCCGATTATATTTACCTTACCGAAATAGAGAAAGCCGTATTGTCGTTTTGTAAAGACAAGCCGATAGTCGACGGCGAGTTCTATCGAATGAAAGATAGAAATAACAACTTAATTTTCGCGACGTATATTTCCGACGAATCTTCTGCGGAAAGGTACGAATACGCTCTTTACGTCGATATAAGCGCGATATTGAATTACGTCAAGTGGCTTAATTTTATGTTTGGCGGAGCGGTGATACTCGTCGGCGCGATTATATGCGCTATCGGCTTAAAACTCGGTAAAACAATCGAATCGGCGCAAGAAATCAGACAGTCGTTTTTTCAAAACGCCTCTCACGAACTCAAAACGCCTCTTATGGCTATACAGGGGTATGCCGAGGGGATACAGACGGGCGTCTTGCCGACAAACGAATCGGTGAGCGTTATTCTCGAAGAAAGCGATAGAATGACCGTTTTGATAGAAGAACTTCTCGCTTTGTCGAAAATCGACTCGGCACAAACCAAATCCGATTTTAAGGAAACAGACGTCACGGAAATAATTAAAAGCGTCGTAAATTCGTTTTTACCCGCTTTTGAAAACAGTCAAAAAGAATTGACAGTCGAGCTTTGCGACGAAGCGGTGGTGTTATGCGACGAAAGGCAAACGAGAAAAGCCGTATCAAATCTTATATCCAACGCTTTCAAGTTTTGCAAAACGACCGTATACGTCGAATGCGTGAACGAAAAAGATAAAGTGAGGATTACTATTTCGGACGACGGTGAGGGAATAGAAAAAGAGGACGAGCCGCATATTTTCGATAGGTTTTATACCGGCAAAAAGGGGAATACGGGAATAGGACTTGCTCTTACGAAAGAGATAATCAAAATGCACGGAGGGAATATAAGAGCATACAATCGTAACGGCGCCGTATTCGAAATAACGTTGCCGACCGGGAGGAAAATAAAATAAACAGCGTATTGCATCGCGTCGGAAACGAACTATGTTAAAAAGGAAAAATTTGACAAAAAAGATATAATATGTTACACTTACAACAACCTTTAATAAAGAAGGATTAAGTTACCGTATATACAAACCGAAACACAATTCAAACCTACGACGGAGGTGACCGCCTATGAAAAGAACAATTTGAGCGCAAACGAAATATGTTTTATTCCCTTGCGCTTTTTATTTATCGGCAGTAAAAACGTCGAAAAATAATCGAAGCGTAAGGATTCGGGAAGTTAGTTTAAGTATTCAAAAATGTATTCCGATATAAGTCGGCGTCGATTCTATAAAATAAAGGAAGAAAGGCTGCCGCAGATTATCGGAAAGATTAAAGCAGAGGGTAATATAAACGGGAGGTGTTTATGAATAAACCTAAAATAGATCCGAAAGCGCTATTCAACATAGGATATGGTTTATACGTTCTTACTACGAACGACGGAAAGAAGGATAACGGTTGCATCGTCAATGCGATTATGCAGGTGACAAGTAATCCGCTCCGTATTGCGGTAGCGGTAAACAAACAGAATTATTCTTGCGAAACAATAAGAAAAACGCTTAAAATGAACGTGAATTGTCTGTCTGTCGACACTCCGTACGAAGTTTTCGTCAGGTTCGGTTTCCAAAGCGGAAGAGACGTGGAAAAATTTCAAAATCAGTCGTTTGTAAGAAGCGGAAACGGATGCGCCGTACTAAAAAAGTGTAGTAATTCGTTTTTTTCGTTGGTAGTTGAACAAACCATCGATTTGGATACCCACGAGATGTTTATATGCTCGGTAGTCGAAGCGAAAAGGTTGTCGACGCTCGAAACGATGACTTATACTTACTATCAAAGAAACGTAAAGCCGAAACCGGACGTAATAGAAGAAAAGGCTTTCGTGTGCGAAGTTTGCGGGTACATTTATAGGGGAGAAGAATTGCCGCCCGCTTTCGTGTGCCCCGTATGTAAGCACGACGCGTCGGCTTTTGAACTTATACAATAAACAATTAAATATAAAAAGGAGTTTAATATGAAAAAATACGTATGCGATGTATGTGGATGGGTTTTTGACGAGGAAAGCAGAGAAGAACTCGGCATCCCCTCGAACGTGGAATTCGCCGATCTGCCGGAGGATTTCGTTTGTCCTGTATGCGGAGTAGGTAAAGACCAATTTTCCGAAATAGATTAGAAGAACAAACAAAAGTAAGATAAATAACGGCGGTTATTTTATCATCAAAAAGCATATCCGCAAATTCGGTCGGCGATTTTTTGCCGACCGAAAACCTTTGCCATAAAGTCAAAAAAATTGAAAATTAAAATCGATTAACGAGATTTTTAATATAATCGTTTCCTTTTCAATCGACACTTTAGAAGTACAAAAAAGAAGTAGAAAGTAGACCCACTGATTTTTGGCTAAATTTAGGCGTGTAAGTGGGCACGTCTAAAAAAAGAAAAAATCTACGAAAAACCGTAGATTTTAAGTCAAAAATGGTGCACCTTCAGGGACTCGAACCCTGGACCCACTGATTAAGAGTTTTTCGGAGAAAATATGCCGTACGTTAGACGATTTTTTAATGCTTCTGAAGAAGACCAAAAACTTACAAAAACGTTTGAAAACGAGCCTGTAAAGGTATATTTTGACCTTTACGACCAAAAGTATGTTTGTTATAAAATTAAACATACGGAACGCGTTACCTTGCCGAAGAACGCGTTGGATTTTGTATATTCCGATTCCATAGAAGAATTTGATAAAGATAAGCCGCGGTACTACAAATACGATAGGAAGAACCGTGAGGAACGTTTTGAGGGGATTAAGAATATACTCAAACAAAATATAGAAAAACAAAAAGCGTTATATAAAGAGCTTAACGACGTGACCGAGCAAAGCCTTGACGAATACGTCGACCGTAAGAAGAAAGACTCGATTAACGCGGAACACGCCCGTATGAAACGGTATATCCGGAAAGCCGGAATGAACCGGAAGATACTTAATTATTTTCTCACGATAACGTGGGATTCTTCTATATACAGCGACGTAGAGAGTTGGATGAAGTCTTTATGCACTTGGTGCGCTAATAATTCCTACCGTTATGGGATAAAAATTATGGGCGGTTTCGAATTTGGCGAAGAAAACGGTAGATTACATTTCCACGCCGTTGCGCATATTCCGGAAGATTTTTTCGGACCGAACGATTTAGTGCAGGTGTCACGATATTCGGAAAAGGAACACAAGTGGCGTAACGTTTCAGAGAGTGTAGAATTGCGTAAGAAATTCGGTATTAACGAATTTGAAAGGCTTGAATACGATGATAATAAGAACTTCCTTAACGTGCTTACGTACGTTGCTTGCTACGCTTGTAAGGACGGTGGAAAAATGTATTACAGTCGCGGACTCCGCGAGAATTTCGAAACGTTCATAAACGCCGAAGATATATTCTTTGAATTCGATGACGGTATTATTAAATACCGCCTTTGCGACGCCTGGGCGAAATACGATAGATTCGGGCGTTTGATACGTTTAGGTTCAATAGTTCCCACCGACGAATTACCTTTCGAAGAGACAGCATAGATAAAAACGATACAAAAAAAACGACGCTTACTCGGTAGGCGTTATTTTGCTATATAAAAAAGGAAAAAAAAAGCCCCCCGCAGGGGGGAAAAGCCCCACCACCACGGCGAACGACGGAACTCTGCCGAGAAAAACTCACAGCCGTGGCGATAAGCGTAAGCAAAGCCACGGCGTTTCCCCTTAAAAAAGGGAAAAAAGCCGTTCGAAGCACGCACTTGTCGGGGCGGCGGCGCCAGCCGCCGACGCTCGTCTGACAAGCTGTCGTCTAATTCTCACTTTCGATAAAAATCCACTTCAAAAATATCCCCCCGACGCCCTTAGGCGGACGGGTTTAACGACGACGACGTTTTTGGGAGTGTGCGTAATGTGGGTAAGTCCACTACCAACAAGGCAGACGAAGAATGTCGATAGACTTATCCATCATTTCCACACGCGTAATGTGGTAAACTCAACGAGTTTTCCAGCATTTCCCCAAAAAAAAGAAAGCTTAACTGTGTGGTAAACTCAACGAGTTTTCCACGCCATCCGCATTACAACTATCAAAAAATATTGACTGCCGAGTGTAAAATGTATTACAATAAACATATAATAAAATAAAGGGAGTTTTCATTATGGCTAACACTACTACCGTAAACGTACGTATGGATAAAGAGTTAAAACAAAACGCCGAGCATATTCTGTCTCAAATAGGCTTATCTTCTACCGAAGCTATAAAGTTATTCTATAAACAGGTGGAGCTTAACGGCGGGCTTCCGTTTGAAATCAAACTGCCGGAGAAAGTTTACGCCGAAAATCGCCTTTTTGCCGACTTGTCCGCTTCCGAACGCAGAGCCGACGCCGAAGGTTGGTTGAGTATCGATGAAAGTAAGAAAAAGTTAGGGAGATAGTTTATGTCGTATAAAATAAAGATTTCTCCCACTGCCCACGAAGATATTTGCGGGATATACGATTACGTGTTGAAAGACGGCGAAAGTATCGCACTAAACCAAGTAGACGAAATATACGAAGCTCTTTCTAATTTATCCGAGTTTCCTCTTATCGGTAAAGAACTTTCTTCGTACGTTGCGCGGAAGACCGATTATAGGTATATCGTGATACGAAAACTTTACTTAGCGTTCTATAAAATCGAAATCGACGAAATAAAGGTCCTGCGAATATTCCGAAAAGACGTAGACTATTTAGCAAAACTAAGATTAAAATAACCGATAAAAATTCTTTCACTTGTCCGGCGATAATTCGTCGGATTTTTTTTGCCGTTGCGACGTCGCAACAATTTTTTAGGTAAATTATAAAAAACTCTTGACTTATGAGTAATAATCATATATATTTAAGATATG
>CACXFJ010000073.1 GCA_902766965.1 uncultured Eubacteriales bacterium
GTAGAGTCGATAATATAAGCGAGTGTCGCTCTGGAAACTTTGAATTTATCGGTAATCGGACGCATTACGCTGCCGACGGTAAGGCAGTTGAAATAGTCGTCCACGAATATAAGACATCCGAACGCCACCGTGGCTAATTGCGCGCCCTGTTTCGTGTGTATTTTGTGAGTCGCCCATTCGCCGTAAGCCTTGCTGCCGCCCGATTTTACCATAAGCACGGCAAAAATTCCGAGCACGACGAGAAAGACGAGTATGCCGCCGTTACCGCCGAGCTGTTCCGCCATCGTTTCGAAAATGTGCTGGAAAGCGGCGAGAGGTTCTCCGTTCGATAAGAACATGGCTCCGACGAAAATTCCCGCGAACAGACTTAAATAAACCTGTTTGGTGATAAGAGCAAGGACTATCGCGATAATCGCCGGGACGAACGCCCAGAACGTGCCTACGAAAAATTCGCCGGCGGACAGTAGTGAAGTAAACATATCTTTTGTTCTCCTTTATACAAGCGAAACCGTTTAATTAAAGTTTCGCGAAATATTCGACCGAATAGGGGAACACAAAAAAACGCGGTAACGGAGCAAAACCGTTACCGCGAATGAAAACAAAAATAATATTTGCAAAATACGGTAATGATAGCGCTCCACAATTTCTTGTGACAGTCCGCAACGTATTTCGCTGCGTCCCAGCGTATAAACCGTAGGTCAAAGTCTATCGCTTCGGCAGATTAACCTTTTTTCCGCGTCCGACCCGAACGTAAATCGGAATACTTTTTTAATCCGCACCTCTATCCGTAAGGCAAATAATAGCACAACCGGTCAAAGGTGTCAAACGAATCTGCTCTTTTCGCAAAAAAATATTTTTTATCTTATAATCCGCGGAAAAATATGGACAATTTTAAGTTTTATAATATAATATTATTAAAGTGATTAACGAAACGCATAAGAGTCAGTAATCCATAATTTTTAGCGGTGGTAGGGACAATGAAAAGACGTTTTTGCGAGTTTTTGGTTAAGTTCAGATGGGCGTTCATCGCTGTGTTTTCCGCGTTGACAATAGCCGGGTGCGTATTGATTTTTTATACCGACGTTCTTTACGATTTGTCGGTCTATCTCCCGACGGACAGCGACGCGAATATCGGAATGACTGTTCTTAAAAAAGAATTCGACGATAAGGGTTCCACTTACGTCGTCGTCAAAGACGTGTCGAAGAAAGACGCGACTAATCTCGCCGCGGAATTAGGAAAAATCGAAGGCGTCGATACCGTAGTATACGTCGAAATGCAAAATTACGTCGACGGCAACGCCATGTACACGTTGTCTCTTAAAGATTACGACAGTACGGACGGGTGTTTTGCGACGATGAAACGCACTATAAAATACCTCGGCGACAACGGTTATACCGCCTTTTTTACCGGGCAGTCGGCTTCGTCGTACTATACGAAACTTGAAACCGAACAGAGTATCTTAAAACTCGCTCTTGTCATCGTAGCGGTCATTTTCGCGATGCTTTTATTTACGAGCAAAACCTATTTCGAACTCGTTCCTATGCTCATTACCTTCGTCGTGTCGATAGCGTTGAACGTGGGTTCTAATTTTATTTTCAACTTTGTCGGCGGAATTTCGTATATAAGCAATCTCGTTTCGATGGTTCTGCAATTAGCTTTGTCCATTGATTACTCTGTAATTTTATTGCATAGATATATGGAAGAAAAAGCCTTGCTTAACGATAAAAACGAAGCGGTGATTCAGGCTATGAGCAAGGGGATTACGGAGATATTTTCTTCCTCACTTACCACGATAGCCGGCTTGTCTTCGCTTATCTTTATGGCTTTGCCGATAGGCAGAGAGATAGGTATTTCGTTAGCCAAAAGTATAGTTTGTTCCCTCGTGTCGGTGGTTTTCCTTATGCCTGCGTTGCTTGTAGTGTTCGCAAAACCTTTGGAAAAAACCGTACATAAGTCTTTCGTTCCCAACGTAAAATCCTTATTCGGGAAAGTTGTCGGGGCTCGCTACGTTATCGTACCGTTATTTATAGTGATTATCGCGCTCGCCGGCACGGGACAGTTCTTTAACAAGTACGCGTTTAATATGAACGGCGGTTCTATCATAGTGAAGAACAACGAAGCGGTCGAAGAATGCGGTTTCGGAAAGATTAACACTTTCGTGGTAATCGTGCCGAAAGGAGATTATGAAAAGGAGAGAGAACTTGCCGAATACGTGACGAGCTTCGATTCAGTGGACAGTAACAACGCGCTTTCGACGATAAAAGTAGCGGACGGAGTGTATCTTACCGACGAATTTACCAAAGACGAGTTTATAAATATGCTTAATTCGGCTATAACTTCCGCAGGCGGCGGGAGCAGCCTTATAGACGTGCCTTCGCTCGCCGGCGAATGTTACGACAAAGCGCTTGCCGCTACCTATCCGGACGGCGGAAAACAAACGCTTACCCTCCTCGACCTTATGTGTTATATTTACGACGACGAAAATTATTCGGCTATTCTCGCCGTGATGGGATATAAGGATCTGCTCGGACAGCTCGTGTATGCGAAAAGCAATTTGCAAAGCGATAATTATTCCCGTCTCACGTTTAACCTAACGTCGGGAATAGAGAGCGACGAGACGTTTGCCTTTATTAAGACGATGAAAGAAAATATAGGCAATTATTACGACGAGTTTTACGTCACGGGAGAAAGCGTGGTTTGTTACGACATGGCGCAATACTTCCCGAGAGATAACCTTATCGTGTCGCTCGTTACCATATTCGCGGTGCT
The DNA here is from genome assembly GCA_902766965.1 of uncultured Eubacteriales bacterium. GTDB lineage: Bacteria > Bacillota > Clostridia > Christensenellales > DTU072 > CAG-1782. Next base: position 2,771 of record CACXFJ010000073.1, read on the forward strand.
GCTCATTCTTCTCGTCACGTTCAGAAACGTTATTTTACCGTTACTGCTTATCGTCGCGATACAGGGCGGAATATGGCTCAATTTCGTAATACCGTTTTTAGCCGGTTCTTCGTTGAGTTTTATAGGATACCTTATAATAAATACCATACAAATGGGCGCGACGATAGACTACGCCATAGTATTAACCAACCGTTATAACACGATAAAGTCGGGCTATGCGAACAGCGTCGACGCAATGACCGACGCGGAGAATATGGTTTTCCCCACGATAATCACGTCGGGAACCATTCTTACCGTGACGGGTGCGGCTCTCGCATTGCTCAGTTCCGGCGTGGTGGCGAAGATGGGTTCTTTGCTTGCGATAGGCACGGCGTTTTCGATGGCAATAGTGCTGTTCGTATTGCCGTCCATATTGCTCGTCACCGAAAAGGTTTACGATAAGTGCTACTTCAAAAATATTTTCAGACGTAAAAAACAATCCGACGTAGGAACTCAACCCGCAATAGCGGCGACCACCGACGAAACGCAAAATAACGATAATAAATAGGAGATAATATGTATAAAGAAACGAACAGACAAACGAATTTAGTTAAATTCGAAATGGAAGACGGCGGAAGTATAGTTGTGGAACTTGACGAAAAGAGCGCGCCGATTACGGTAAAGAATTTCGTCAAGCTTGTTACCGAACACTTCTACGACGGACTTATATTCCATAGAGTAATAAGCGGATTTATGATACAGGGCGGAGACCCGCTCGGAAACGGAACGGGAGGAAGTAAAGAAAGAATAAAGGGCGAGTTCCTTTATAACGGAGTAAAGAACCCCATATCGCACGAAAGGGGAGTAATATCGATGGCGAGAGCGCAACATCCCGATTCCGCTTCGAGTCAGTTCTTCATCTGTCACGCCGACGCAAAATTTCTTGACGGACAATACGCCGCGTTCGGTAAAGTAGTAGAAGGAATGGACGCGGTAGACAAAATCGCCGCGGAAAGAACCGATTATAACGACAGACCCTTTAAGGAGCAGAAAATTAAAAGAGCGTACTTCGTAGAGAAGGAATAAAACAATTCAATAAGGAGAAATTTATTTTTATGAACACACCTACAATAGTGGCGGTAGTAATAGTTTCGGTAATCGTGGCGGCGGCGCTCGTAGCGGTAATCGTAAATAAAGTTAAAGGAAAAAGTTGCGGCGGAGACTGCGGCGATTGTGCCTATTGCAGTCAATGTTACAAAAAGAAAAAGAAAAA